>JBEKBT010000073.1:0-15163 GCA_050015255.1 Acidimicrobiales bacterium | reverse complement strand
GTAGGTGCCGACGGCGTTCCCCGGCGGGTACTGAGTGAGCGGGTTGATGAAGCCGAGGACGACGAGCTCGATGCGGAAGGCATAGACACCGACGATCACGAGGACCGACGCCAGTCCGAGAGCGCCGGGTAGCTTCTTGAGGCGCGGCACGACCAGGAAGGCGAGGGGGATGACGCCTCCGACGATCCACTCGACCCAGAACAGCCACGCCCAGGGGCCTCCCGGCAACACGAGGTTGAGGGCCGAACGATCAGAGGGCACGTTGCCCCACAGCACGGTGATGTAGTCGCAACCCACGAAGAACAGGTCGATGATGAGGCTCACGGTGATGAAGCCGCGCAGCCATCTCCGCGTGTCCTCCGCCAGCTCGATCTTGCCGTAGCGCTCGGCACAAAGCGCCAGCAGCGTCACGAGGGCCGTGCCGGACAGCACCGCCGAGACGACGAAGAGCGGGGCCATGAGCGAGGTGTTCCACCAGCTGCGGGCGATCTGGAGGCCGAAGATCCAGGCCGTCACCGAGTGGAGCAGGATGGCGGTCGGCAGGCCGACGTAAGCCAGCACCCGCACGACGTTGCGCCAGCGGCTCGGCTCAGCCGCGTGGCGCTGGAGGAGGTAGAGGTCCACGACCGAGAAGACGAAGTAAATGGTGATGATCAAGATGTCCCAGATGAGGGGCGAGGTCCAGTTGGGGTGGATGAAGATGTTGATCACCCGGAACGGCTGGCCGAGGTCGGGGATGATCATGAGCGCCGCCACCGCCACGCAGGCGGCGGCCGAGAGCACGCCGAGGCGCGAGAGCGGTCTCAGGGCTTTGATGCCGAACACCTCGGCGCTCGAGGCCATGATGAGGCCGCCCGCCGACAGGCCGATGAAGAAGGCGAAGGTGAAGATGTACATCCCCCACGAGACGACATCGCGCATGCCCGTCGCGGCGAGGCCGTAGTGGAGCTCGTCGATCCACGCCCCGAGTCCCCAGGCCATGAGGGCGACGAGTGCTGCGTACCAGGCCCAGATCGGCCGGACGGTGCGGGTCGCGCGGGCGGGAAGTGCTGCGGTAGTTGTGGCCATGGCCCCCTCCTCAGCTCTCACCCGGCACGCGCCTGGCGACCGGGAGGTAGTAAACGTTCGGGTTCGTGCCCAGCTCGGGGTGGAGCTGCTCGGCGCCGCCGTTGTTGACAAACTCGCTGACCTGAGACTCGGGGTCGTTCAGGTCGCCGAAGATGCGGGCCCCCATCGGGCAGGCCTCGACACAGAAGGGCAGCTCGCCCACGTCGATGCGCTCGACGCAGAAGGTGCACTTCTCGACGACGCCCTTCGGACGCTCGGGCGTGAACACGAGACGGCCGCCCGTCGAGTACTCCTTGCCGTAGCCGACGACTCCGCCAGGGGCATAGGTCGCATCGCCCCAGTTGAAGATGCGCACCCCGTAAGGACACGCCGCCATGCAGTAGCGACAACCTATGCAGCGGTTGTAGTCGATGAGCACCGTGCCGTCGTCGCGGCGGAAGGTCGCCTGCACGGGGCAGACCTTCACGCACGGGGCGTCGTTGCACTGCTGGCAGGCAACCGGCAGATAGGCCAGCTCGCAATTGGGGTAGGTGCCCCAGGGCACGTCGAGGTTGTCACTGGCAGGAGCCTTGGCGGTCGTCGACTGGTTGGGAGCCGTCGTGAGCACCCGGTTCCAGAAGTACCCGAGGGGCTCGTTGTTGACCTCTTTACAGGCGACGGCGCACGTCCAGCAGCCGATGCAACGGTTCGTGTCGACCACCATGACGTGATGCGGGACGTAGTTGTTCTTGGCAGCCATGGCGGTCACACTCCAGAGGGTTCGACTTGGACGAGGACGTCGTAGTACGCCGCGTTGGACGGGAAGTTCGGGATTAGCGACTGGGCTGGTTTCGCTATCTGGTGAGTCAGGTTGTTGGGATGGCCCTCGATGTAGTGCTTGACCCTGATCGTGTCCCAACCGCCCTGGTAGCAGTTGACTACTCCGGGCTTCATGGACTCGGTGAGGCGGGCCCGCACCTTCATCTGACCCCGGTCGTTGAAGACCCTCACGACGTCACCGTCCCCGATTCCCCGGGGGGCGGCGTCGCGGGGGTTGATCTCCAAGAAACCGTCTCCGCCGTTGTTGATCTCCTTCAGCCACGGAAGGTTGACGAACTGCGAGTGGGTGCGGAACTTGGTGTGGGTCGAAAGGAAGACGAGCGGGTACTTGCCGTAGAGCGGGTTCGTCGGCGACGCCTCGATGGGCTCCTTGTGGTCGCACAGCTCCTGGTCGTAAGGCAGGAGCATCTCGACGTAGAACTCGATCTTGCCGCTCTTGGTCGGGTACTGCTGGTTGAAGAACGGGACGTAGGGCATCGGGTCGGTGTTGAGGTGCACCGCCTCGGTCGTGAGCCGCTCCCAGGTGAGGCCTTGCACAGAGGGGTCGGCGTCCGGCTGGCCGAGATGCATGATCTGCTTGAGGAACTCTTCGGGGGTCTCGGTGAAGTACTGCCCCACCCCCATCTTGTCGGCGATCATGCGGATGGCGTCGAGGTCGGACTTGGACTCGAAAAGCGGGTCGATGATCTTCGGCAGGTACTGCAGGTAGAAGTTGTTCGACGAGAGCAGGTCGGTCTTCTCGATATAGGTGCAGGCGGGAAGGATGACGTCGGCCAGGTCCGCCGTCGCTGTCAGCGAGTAGTCGGAAACGACTATGAACTCGAGCTGCTTCATCGCCGCGACGACGCGGTTGCGGTCGGACATCTGCTGGGCGAAGTTGTCGATGGGGAACCAGGCGGCCTTCACGGGGAAGGGAACTCCCTTCTCGACCGCATCACAGAAGTTCATCGGCTCGAGCAGCGTGTAGAGCGTGGTCCCCTTCGGGGCCCAGAAGTCTCCGAGGGCGAAGGGGGCGAAGGTCGCCGCCATCCCGCCGGCGAAGGTGGTCACGCCTCCGCCGTGGACTCCGATGTTGCCCGTGATGGCCTGCAAGGTGAGCAGCGCCTGCATGTGCAGGTCGCCGTGGTACCAGTGCGAGAGCCCGAAGCCGACGCGCACGGCGAGGGGCTTGCTCGCCCCCCAGATCCGGCCGAGGGAGATCACCTGGGCGGCTGGCACGTCGGTGAGCTTCTCCGTATAGGTCGCTGTGTACTTGGCGGTCATGTCCTTGAGCGCCTGCAGGGCGGTGCGCGCCTTCAGGCCGGCGACGGCGTGCGTGCCGAGGACGGCCGGGGTCTTGAGGGTGGGGTCGCTCGCCGCCTTGATCTTGCCGTCCGACTCGTCGAAGACGACGTAGTCATCCTTCGCGCCGGGGATGACCTTGTTCGCACGCAGCCACTTGCCGTCCCGCGGGTCGATCAGGTACGGGCCGACCGTGTTGGCGCGGATGTAGTCGGTGTCGAAAGTGTCGTTCTTGAAGATCTGGTGGATGATGCCGTCGATGAGAGCGGTGTCGGCCCCGGGGCGGATGGGGACGAACTCGTCCGACTGGGCACATGTGACCGTGAAGCGGGGATCGACCGAGATGAGCCGGGTGCCGTTCTGGTCCCTGGCGTCGCACATGATTCGCCAGTCCGGGAGCGAGGTCTCGGCGACGTTGTTCGCCCAGAAGACGATCGTCTTGGCGCTCATGAAGTCGACCGACTCGTGTCCGGTGAAAAAACCTCCGGCGTTGGCGGGGTTGGTCGGGTCGACGAGGACGTAGTTCCATCCTGCCGGGGTGGCCGAGTCGCCCTCGTTGTCCCCCTCCGAGTCTCCCGCCGAGGCGCCGATGACGCTCGCGAAGCGGAACCCGGCGCCGATGACTCCCTCGATCAACGCCAGCGAGCCGGTGTAGGGGGCGACCCACACCGCCGTCTTGCCGTACTTGTCCTGGATCTCCTTGAATTTCGTGGCGATCAGGGTCGTCGCCTCATCCCAGCTGATGCGCTGCCACTTGCCCGACCCTCGCTCCCCTATGCGCTTGTAGGGGTACTTGATCCTGTCCGGGCTGTAGGTGTTCGAGATCTGTGACAGGCCCCTGAGGCAGATGCGGGGATGGAAGGTCGGCGCCGGCTTCCCGGCAATCGTCGTCGTCCCGAAGGCGGCGGGACCGATCATCGTCACCCGTCCGTCGGTGACATGGACGAGATGCCCACAAGCACCGTCGCAGTTGTTGGAGTGGCCTGTCCGGTAGACGACCTCCTTGCCCGTCAGGAACTCCTCATCCCTGGCGAGGTCACCAGTCGACGGCTCCAAGAAACGCAGGTGGTCCGCCACAGCCAGCCCGCCCACTACGGCCGCACTGCCTCCGAGAAACGATCGCCTCGAGAACTTGGACATCATCCCTCCCCGGTCTGCTGCACCCACAGATCAGCACGTATAAGTCCATGTAAACAGGGGCCTACCTCGACGCCCAGGGTCGAAAGACCTTGTGGTGACCACAAAGGACCCGGCACAAATGTCACTACCGCGACGATGGCCGCCTTCTTGCGAAAGCGACGGAGATTGTGTTGAACGCACCGGTCCCCGCCGGCGGGCCGACACGCGCGCCGGGGGCACTGCCACCTCGATCGAGGTCGAGGCCGCGGGCCTCGTGGTCTCCTCCTGCCTTCGCCGCGATCTGACTGTCCGCAGCGATTATTATTTACACTGCGACAACAGCTGATGTGCTTGCCTAATCCTTTTATATACTGGGCTTGAGATATCCAGCTTGTATTTGTGACGAGATTGCACAATAATAAGAATATGCCGGGAGCTGGAAAGGGACCGGAGGCAGGCCGCATTGGCCGCGGGCGAGCCCGCCAGGCACTGATGAGCGTGCTTCGCCGTTCCGGCCGGCCTCTCGACGCCACCGAGGCCGGGCGTATCGCCGGTCTGCACCGCAATACTGCGCGTGCGCACCTCGAGGCGCTGGTCTCGGTCGGCCTGGCGTTGCGAAGGATCGAGCTGCGCACGACGCGCGGCCGCCCGCGCGTTCTCTACGAGAAGGCAGGGGACGCAAACGACGAACGAGCAGGTTCTCCGGTGGGGGTTGACCTCGGCTACTTGCAGCTCGCCCAGTCGCTTGCCGGCCAGCTCAGCGAGATGGAGGACGCGGCAGGCGAGGCAGTCCGTGCGGGACGAAGATGGGCGGCCGCCGTCGACTCGTCACCGCTCAGTCCCGGCCGCCTCACGCCGGTCGAAACGATCGGCACCGTCGCAAGTCTGTTCGAAAGGCTTGGGTTCGATCCCGAGCCAGTGTTGGACGAGAGCCGGATCCTGCTGCATCGCTGCCCGTTCCTGGAAGTGGCAAAGGAAGTCAGGCCGATCGTCTGCGGCATGCACCTCGGCATGTTGAAGGCGACCTTGGAGCGCCTTCACGCCCCCCTCGAGGTGACCGGGTTCTACCCGCTCCTCCAGGAAGATCCCCTCCTGTGTGTCGTCAACCTGGCGGAGAAGAAGTCGCCCGCAAACCCACGACCTGCTCAGCTCGGCATCTAGACCTGTCAGGTTCCCCGGCCTGATACCGGGCGCAACGCCTTGGTCAAAGCTCAACAGGCGGCGGTTCCGGTGTTGTCTCCGGCGAGCCAGAAGTGCCGGCTCAAGAGCAGCTCAGCCCCAGGCAGAACGCGTGAGCGGCATCCCGCTGCGACCGGCGTCGGGCACTACACCGAGCACCTGGTGCACGGCGATGCCGCCGTTCTCGAAGCCGATCACGGACGCGGCCATGTAGAGCCGCCAGATCCTGGCACGGGTCAGCCCCACCTTGGCCACGGCCGCGTCCCAGTTGGCCTCGAGATTGGCCACCCACGCACGCAAAGTCCGTGCATAGTGCTCGCGCAGCGACTCGACGTCGCGGACCTCGAAGCCTGCCCGCTCCATGGCGAGCACGACATCGCCCACGTCGAGCAGCTCGCCATCGGGGAAGACGTAGCGGCCGAAGAAGCTCCACGGCCGCAGCCTCGATCCCCCTACCTCGGAGATGGCGTGGTTCAACAACCTCCCCTCCGGTGAGAGCAGACCGCGCAGAGTCTCGAAGTACTGGGCCGTGCGCAGCTTGCCGACGTGCTCGAACATGCCGACCGAAGAGATGGCGTCGAAGCGTTCGCCTCTCAAGTCCCTGTAATCCTGCACGCGGATCTCCACGCGGTCGCCGAGGCCCGACGCGGCCACTCGCTGGCGGGCGTAGCCGGCCTGCGCCTCGCTCAAGGTGATGCCCACGACCGTCGCGCCGCAGCTGGCCGCGGCGTGCATGGCCATCGTGCCCCACCCGCAACCGACGTCCAGCAGTCGCAGCTGCCGGCCCTCGCGCAGCCCGAGCTTGCGGCAGATCAGCTCGTGCTTGGACTCCTGGGCTTGTTCGAGGCTCATGGCCGGGTCGGCGAAACGGGCGCACGAGTAGGTCAAGGTCGGACCGAGCACGAGCTCGTAGAAGTCATTGCCGACGTCGTAGTGGTGAGTCACTGCTTGGGTGTCCCGACGCTTGGAGTGCCGCGAACCCCCGACGCGGGCCTCTTCGGGCGGGGCGGGCAGCGGAAGACCTATGGCGCCGGCCCGATAGGCGGCGGCCAAGGCGGGGGGCACGGCGCGCAGACCGACGCGCAAGTCCCGGGGCGCGACCGCGTGCAGGCTGTGGAACATGGCGATCAGGTCACCCTCGAGCTCGACGTCACCGGCCACGTAGGCGCGCCCGAAGCCGAGCTCGCCCGGCGCCCAGAGGATGCGTCGCAAGGCGTCGGCCGTACGTACGTGGATGATGCCGGGGCCGTCGGTTGGCCCGAAGCCACTGCCGTCCCACAGCTCGACGCGAACAGGGACCTCCCCGCCGAGCAGGCTCCGCACGAGCGGAGCCAGCGCGTGGGCGGCGCTCCTGCGCCGTAGTTGGGGAGCACCTACAGATCTGAGCGTTGGTGGTTTGGGCTCGGTGGAACCGCCCCCTCGCGGAATCGACGACTGCTCGGTGACCATCGGATACCTCCCGCGCTCTTGAGATGCGCCGCTCGCCGGCGACGCGCTCAGCTGAATCTCCCGTCTCCCGGGCCGGCAAAGGGGCCTGAGTTGAGAATATCTGCACGGGCGCGCCTCCGGTCGGGCTCGAGGTCGCGACCGGGCCTTGTGCGTCACACAGCGCCGGGCCGTGGACCTGCGTGCTCGGGACGCTCAGGCGCCGCCGGGCACCGTTTCTCGGATTCGGGCAGGCACGGCCTTCAGGGTGGGTGCTGCCTGAGCTCCCCTGGAGAGGATCCGAGAGACATAAGCGGCGATGTAATCGGCGAGATACATGCTTCCCGCCATGTTCAGGTGCACGCCGTCCAGTCGCACCTCTCTCGGCTGGCCGTCGATGATGCGGGCGGCCGCATAGCTCCCGTGCGGACCGTTCAGGACCGTGCCGGGGTTGAAGAAGGTCACGCCGGGATGCGTGGCCGCCTCTTGCGCGCAGACCTCGTCCATGGCCTGCATGTCGGCCGACAGCTGCGGGTCCTGCATCGCCGGCTCTCCGATCCAGAGCACCTTCGAGCCCTCGCGAACGAGCGAGGTCATGATCGCCGCCACCCTGGCGGCATAGGCCTGTTTCCACAACGGGCTCCCGACTGGCTGGTAGGTCCCGTCGACCAACAGCTCCTGGCCGTCGTTGGCACTGCCCATGTAGATCACGAGCCGTGGCCGTCGTGCCGCGACGACGGCGAGAAGATGACTGGGCCAGTCGAAGAACTGGGGGACGACGAGGCCGGAGCCCACCTGGTACTCCGCCAAGGTTCTCAGCTCCGGCGAGGTGACGTGATAGGTGTCCCAAGCCCATTCGGGCCCGGCAGCTGTCGAGTCGCCCGCGAAGTAGATCGGGGGCCCGGGTGGCCCGGGCACGGGCGCGGCCGCAGCTTGCGTGGCCGGGTCATGAGCCAGCACGTCGTGTGCCAAGGCGACGAGCTGGTCGGCGTGCAGCTCAGAGAAATCGCCCACCTGTTGCCAGAGCAGCCAGTAGGAGGTGCCCGAAGCCGTGAAGTACAGGTAGCGGTTGTTAGCGATGATGGCTTGCTGCCCGAGACCGGTGACCTTCACCAGCGTGTCGACGTACTGAGTCGCGCTGTCGAAGGACGTGCCCGGCTCGACCGCGAGAGCCAAGAAGGCGTCGGTGCCCACGAGCCACTGGCAATAGGGATAGGTCGGGGTCGCCGGGCTCACGGGGCCGCCGAACTGGCCCGCTATCTGCGCCCGGCTGAGCAGCCTGCACGCGACCCGAGTCGCCTGATCCCCAAGCGAGCCGTCGTCGATCCGAGGCGGAGCGGCAGGTTGCCTCGGTGGCGGTTGAGTGCTCGTCGTCGTTGTCGCGGTGCTGCTCGTCGTAGCGGTCGTGGTGGTCGTAAGAAGGGCGGTGCTGCTTGTCGTCGGTCGCTGCTCCGAGGCAGCCGAATGGCAACCCTCGACACTGACCGCTACGAGGAGTGCGGCAACGGCTGTGAGCCCAGCACTGCGGGCGCGCGGCCAAAAGGAATGGAACCGGGCCACGAGGCAGAGGCTACGGCGGCCACCGAGCGGTGCGGGATCGGGTCCCCGCCTTTGTTTCGCCTTTGCGATCCGGAAGTTGCGCTGAAACGCTCGATCTGCAAGCTCGCCCCGGAGCGGTCAGACTCGAGCCGTGCCCCTTGGTGGAAATAGGCGACGACCCCTCCCCGCCCGCACGATCCTCGCCTGCGCGAAGGCCCGGCTGTGAAGCTGTGCGCCATCGAGCTGCGCCGGGTCCGCCTGCCGCTGGTGTCGGTCTTTCGAACCTCGTCCGGGGCCGAGGCAGTCCGGGAAGCGCTTCTGGTGAGGGTCGAGTCCGACGAGGGCGAAGGTTGGGGCGAGTGTGTCGCAGGCTCGGATCCCTTCTACTCCTCGGAGTACGTCGACTCTGCCTGGCTCACTCTCGAGCGCTACCTCGGGCCGCGCCTGCTTGGCCAAGCAGATCTCGCCGCCAATGACGTCTCGCGGCTTCTCGGTGGGTTCAAGGGTCACCGCATGGCCAAGGCGGCTCTCGAGATGGCTGTGCTCGACGCCCAGCTGCGCGTGGAGGGCATCTCATTTAGCAGGTTCCTAGGTGGTGTCACCGACTCGGTTACGCCCGGCGTCGCCGTCGGCATCATGGGCTCGATCGAGTCGCTGCTGGAAGCCGTGGGCGAGTACCTCGACGCCGGTTACCGGCGGGTGAAGCTCAAGATCGAGCCCGGTTGGGACCTGGCTCCGGTGGCAGCCGTCCGGGAGCGATTCGGAGGCGACCTCAACTTGCAGGTGGACGCCAACGGCGCCTATCGGAGGTCCGACATCGATCATCTCAGCCGGCTCGACGCATTCTCCCTGCTCCTCATCGAGCAGCCCCTCGACGAGGAGGACCTCATCGGCCACGCCCTCTTGGCAGAGCATCTCGCGACACCGGTGTGCCTCGACGAGTCGATCGTCTCGGCCCAAAGCGCTGCCACCGCCATATCGCTCGGGGCGTGCTCGGTCGTCAACATCAAGGCGGGACGCGTCGGGGGTTACCTCGAGGCTCGGGCCGTCCACGACCTCTGCGTGTCGAGAGACGTCCCGGTGTGGTGTGGCGGCATGCTGGAAACCGGACTCGGGCGGGCCGCGAATCTCGCCCTCGCCTCGCTCCCCGGCTTCACGCTGCCGGGCGACATCTCCGCCACGGACCGCTACTTCCGTGAGGACATCACGGCGCCGTTCCAGCTCGTAAACGGCAAGATCGCGGTCCCGACCGGCCCGGGGCTCGGCGTCGAGGTCCTGGGCCCGGTCCTCGACGATCTGACTACGCAGTTCGAGACGATCACGGGGGCCGAGCGGTGAGCTCAGTCGCTCACCTGTCGTGGGCGCTTACCGCCGCGACTCCGAAGACCTCAGCCCTCTTCACGTGTGTAGGGGATGCCGAGCGACGCAGGGGTCCCGATCCGGCGATTGGCCCAGCTCGTTGAGGCGGCGGCCAGCGCGACGACAGTCATCAGGAACGGCAGCGCCGAATAGAACTCGGAGGGGAGCACTGTGATGTTGCGCGTCTGGAGCGTCGGCCCGAGGGCGGAGAAGACGCCGAACAGGTAGGCGCCCAGCATGAGCAGGTCGGGACGCCAGAAAGCGAAGATCACGAGGGCGATCGCGATCCACCCCATCCCGGCCGTGAGACCGTCGGTCCAGATCGGGGCGAGAGCAAGGGTGAAGTAGGCGCCCCCGAGCCCGGCAAAGGCGCCGCCGAGGAGCGTGTGCGTGTACCGGTAGCCGGTCACGTTGATCCCCATGGCATCGGCGGCGGCCGGGTTCTCACCCACGGCCCGGAGGTAGAGCCCGGGCCGGGTCCGGTACAGGTAGTACATGACGGCGATGACGAGCACCCAGGAGGCGTAGACGAAGGCGTCCTGATTGAAAAGGAGCGGCCCGATGATCGGCAGGTTCTTGAGGCCCAGCAGGTCGACGTTGTTGAACTGGTGTCGCCCGGCCACCCCACCGATGTTCCAGACCTGCCCGAGATACGAGGACAGGCCGATGATCCCACCGAAGATCGTGATGGCAAGGCCCGAGACGATCTGGTTCACACGGATCGTGATCGTCAAGAAGGCGTGGATGAGGGCCATCGCGCCACCGGCCACCATTGAGGCCAGGATGGCGAGAAACAGGATCAGCCCGGCGGGCCCGTGCATCTTCTGCGAGACGCAGAAGGCAGTCACCGCTCCCATGAGCATCATTCCCTCGACACCGAGGTTCAGCACCCCAGAGCGCTCGGCGAGCAGCTCGCCGAGGCCGGCGAGGACGAGCGGGGTCCCGAAGGCGATGGCCGAGACCACGACGGCGAGGACGACGTTCGAGTTCATGACACCGCCTCTGTCGCAGTGACTGCCCTGGTCGGGGTCGAGGCAACGGCGCGGTGGCGCAGGCCGATGCGGTAACGGGCGAGGATCTCACCGCCAAGGACGGTGAAGAGGATGATCCCCTCCATGGTGCCGACGAGGCCGGTCGGGAACGAGGGCCCCTCGAGGGCGAAGCCTGCGTTCGTGAGGCCGCCGATGAGCAGGGAGACGATCACGACAGCGAGCGGGTTGTAAAGGGCGAGCGCCGCCACCACGATTCCCGTGTAGCCGTACTGAGCCTGCTCGAGCCCGCGGGGGTCGAGCACATGGCCGAAGTCGCCGATCTGGCTCGAGCCGGCGATGCCGGCGATCCCGCCCGAGATCGCCATCACCGAGACGATCTTCCGTTTGGTGCGGATGCCCGAGTAGTTGGCCGCCTGGGGAGAGTCGCCCACGACCCGCATCTCGAAGCCGTAGCGCGTGGATTGGATGAGGAAGAGCAGCCCGACGGCCAGGCCGATGCCGAGCATGAAACCCATGGGCAGCACGAACGACCCGATGGTGATCCCCGGCCAGGAGGCACTTGGCCCCAGCGTCTTACCGGTCGGGAACACCGAGGCTCCCGGGGTCGTCAGGTCCCGCCAGTAAGAGTCGCTGTCGTAGATCAGGTAGTACATGAAGAACCCGGCGACGTAGTTGAGCATGAGCGAGGTGAGGATCTCGTTCGTGCGCAGGTACGCCCGCAAGAGAGCCGGGATCGTCGCCCAGAGCATCCCGGCTAGGGCGCCGCCGATGACCATTGCGATTATGAGCAGTGGCCGAGGCCAGTCGCCGAGAACCAGCCCGGTCGCCGATGCCCCGACGGCGCCCATGTACAGCTGACCCTCACCACCGATGTTGTAGGTCCTCATCCGGAAGGCGAACGCAGCGCACAGACCGGTGAACAGCATCGGCGTGGCGTAGACGAAAGTGGAGCTGAGGGCACCGTCGGCGGTGACCGAGGCCGAGTACATCTGGTGATAGGTCGAGATCGGGTTGTGGCCCGTGGCCAACAGCAAGATGCCGGTGATGATCGCCGCCAGGAGAAGGGACGCGACCGGCACGGCTACTTTGAGCCACCCGGGCGTGTCCAGGCGACGTTCGACGCGCAGCGGCCCGGTCATGCCACACCCACCATCATGAGGCCTACCTGGTGCCGGTTGGCCTCGGCGGCCGAGAGGATCCCGACGACCCGGCCGGTGTAGAAGACGGCGATACGGTCCGAGAGCTCGAAGATCTCGTCGAGGTCCTCGCTCACCATGAGGACGGCGACACCACCCTTGGCGGTGTCGACGAGAACTCGCCGTACATACTGAGTGGCCCCGACGTCGAGGCCGCGGGTGGGCGAGGCCGCCACGAGCACACGTGGCCCCGAGGAAAGCTCCCGAGCGAGGAGGACCTTTTGGATGTTGCCGCCAGAGAGCTGCCGGATGAGTGTGCGGGGTCCGGGGGCACGGATGTCGAAACGCTCGATCATCTCGTTCGCGTTCGCGATCTCCTTGCGATTCGACAACACTGGCCCACGACGCATTCCCTTGCCGCGGTAGGACTTGAGTATCAGGTTCTCGGCGATCGACAGGTTGGGCGAGATGCCCGTTCCCATCCTGTCCTCGGGCACGTAGGCGACGCCGAGGTCGATGGCCGCCCTGGGGTCGCTCGTATGCAGGGGCTCCCCGCCGATGGTGATCCTGCCCGCCGTCGTCGGTCGCAGCCCTGTGATGACCTCGGCCAGCTCGCGTTGGCCGTTGCCCGAGACTCCGGCGATACCGAGGATCTCCCCCGCGTGCACTTCCAGTGTCACGTCCTTCAGTGCCTCAGCACCAAGGTCGCCGCGCGCGCAAACGCCTGCCAGCTCGAGGACGACAGCTCCCGGCTCCCTTGTCCCCCTGACCGTCGCCTCCAAAGACACGTCCCGTCCGACCATCAGGCCGGCAAGGTGGTCCGCATCGGTGCCGACGGTCGGGACGGTCGCGATCGAATGGCCCTGGCGCAGGATCGTGACGCGGTCGGCGACCGCGAGGACCTCGGGCAGCTTGTGGGAGATGAAGATCACCGTCTGGCCGGCAGAGGCCATGTCGCGCACGCTCGAGAAGAGCTGATCGGCTTCCTGCGGCGTGAGCACGGTAGTCGGCTCGTCGAGGATGAGGATCCTGGCGCCCCGGTAGAGGGCTTTGAGGATCTCGACCCGCTGGCGCTCCCCGAGCGAAAGCTGCCAGATCCTCGCCTTGGGATCGACGGGCATCTGGAAGCGGTCGGCTGCCTCGGCGACCGTCTTCTCGACTGTCCGAGGGGAAAAGCGCAGCCGCGACTTGGACCAGCCGAGCACCACGTTCTCGGCGACGGTCATGCTCTCCACGAGGCGCAGGTGCTGGTGGACCATGAAGATGCCGGCGTTCTGGGCGTCCCTCGGGGAGTGGAACCTGACGGGCTTGCCGTTGATGAAGAGCTTGCCTTCATCGGGGCGGTAGAGGCCCATCAGGAGATTGCACAGCGTGGTCTTGCCGGCTCCGTTCTCGCCGAGCAGGGCGTGCACCTCCCCTGCCGCCGCCTCGAACGACACGTGGTCGTTGGCGACGACGCCGGGAAAGCGCTTCGTCATGTCGACGGCCTGCACCGCCAGCGCCCCCGGCGCAACGCCGGGGATGCTGGCGGAGGGGCTTGACGCCGAAGCCGAGCCGGTGGACGTACCCGCCTGCTCCGCTCCAGCGTCGAGCACGGAGTCGGTCATGGAGTCTGTTAACCCTTCGGGTTGCCGATGACGCCCTTCACGAACCAGCTGATCGAGTACTTCTGCATCACCGTGAGGGTGACTCCCTTCGGCACGACGATCTTGCCGTTCTGGCCGTAGATCGGCCCGGTGAACGGGTCGAAGGTGCCCTTGATAATGGCGTGCTCCTTGGCGAGAATCGCCCCCCGCGTTGCCGCAGTGACCGACTTGCCGAACGGGCCCATCTGGACGAAGCCGTCCGCCAGGCCGCCGTACCAAAAGCGTGCCGTCCAGGTGCCGTCCATGGCAGCCTTGACTTCCTGGACGTAGTACGGGCCCCAGTTGTATGTGGTCCCCGTCAGCCAGGCGTTGGGGGCGAAGCTCTCCTGGTTGGAGTCGTAGCCGATCCACTTGAGGCCGTGGGCCTCGGCCACCTGACCGGTCGTCGGACTGTCCTGCCCGTCGGCCAGCACGGAGACGCCGGCAGAGACGAGGCTCTCAGCGGCGGTCCGTTCGGTCGCGGGGGCGAACCAGGTGTTCGTCCAGACGATCTTGACCGTCGCCTGCGGGTCCATTTCCTGCGCGCCCATCGTGAAGGCGTCGACCTCCCGGAGGCACTCAGGGATCGGGTAGGGGACGACGAAACCGATCTTGTTGTTGCCTGAAGCCAAGGCTGCGGCACCGGCCGCCATGCCCCCGAGGTAGTCACCGTCTTCGCCAGCGCCGTAGTACTCGCCCAGGTGCTTCGGGATGACCGTCGTGCCGGTCGCCTGCTCGAAGATCACGTTCGGGTACTTAGCCGCGGCTGCGACCAGCTCCGGCTGGTAGCCGTAAGAGGTGGCGAAGATGATGTTCGCCCCCGCGTCGACGAGCTGGGTGATGACCTGTGTGCACTGCGGGCCCTCAGGTACGTCCTCCTTGTACATGGTCACTACGCGCCCGCCGAAGAACTTCTGAACGTCGAGGCGGCCGACGTCCTGGGCGTGGGTCCAGCCGGCGTCGCTCGGTGCTCCGACGTAGATGAACGCGGCCTTGAAGGGGTGCTTCGTCGTCCACTGGCTGCCCGGGGCACCGAGCGCCGCCAGCGGGTTGGCTGCCGTCTTCGTGCTCGCGCCCGAGGCGGAAAGGTTCACGACGGCTAGCGCGCCGATCATCGTGAAGGCGGCCAAGACCACCGCCATCTGCTTCATCCTGCTCATGAGCTGTGTCTCCTCTCGAAACGACCGGCGGAGACCCGTCGGTCATCTCATTCGTTCGCGAACCGGGTCTGCCCGGCTCGCCGGTACACATCCAAGAATGCAAACTTTACGAACGCGTGTACAGGGTCGTTCGGCCCTAACCGCCCGGCAGATCTCCCGTTGACGGCCCTCCGAAGTGCCTACTAATCGTCGATAGCCTCTCTCCCCCGGACTCGAAGTTGCTCATGTCACATCACCAAGGTACTGACTTGAGGCGGAAGCGGCCGGGATGATCTCAGACCCAGGTCCTCTGTACGCCTCTCGCTCCTCGACCCGGGCTCGCCCTGTGGACGGCCACCTCTAGTTGGGTGGTCGGCAATGACGGTTCCCGAGTGATCGCCGGCGCCGACGCTTCGCTGGGGTTGGCCGTGGCCGACGGGAGCAGTGTCGGTGGCCGTGACATGTTGACACCCGCTCGGGAG
>JBEKBT010000072.1:0-15298 GCA_050015255.1 Acidimicrobiales bacterium | reverse complement strand
CATCGCTACCTCCCATCGTCGTCGATGGAAGGAGGAACGCGCCGGACAGGAGGAAAATTCCTATATTTGAAAGAATCTCCGACTCACGACACTAGGAGGGTTCTTTCACCCGCGATCCTTGCCCATTAGAACCAGCTCCACGCCGGCGGAATCGACCCACCGGGAGAACTCCCGGTAGCCGCGTCGCTCGTACATGGCAACGTTCGCATCGCTCTTGTAGCCGGCAGCGAGTCGGAACCGGCGCACCGCGTCAGGAGCGGCCGCCTCGACGGCGCCGAGGAGCGCGGACCCGATCCCCTTTCCCTGCTGATCGGGCGCTACTGCCAGTCGACTGATCCAGCCGATCGGATCTTCGACGGTGAGACGAATCGCGCCAACGATCCGGTCCGCCAGGAACGCCCCTATCGTGATCGTCGACCCGAGCTCGCGCCGAAGGTCGTCCAGCGTCTCGACGAGAGGCGGGATCTCAGCAGTGCGGTACAGGCGTGCTTCCGCGACGAAGGCGGCCCGCTGGACCGTGAGAACCTCTCCGGCGTTCTCTGGTCCGAGGCGACGGTACTCGATGCCGGTCACCGCCCCATCCTGCCGGAGCTGTGCTGCCGCGCGCGCCTGTGACCACCGGAGGCGACCGCCATCGTCTCTGGACAGCTCTCATTTCCAGTGGAAGTGGACGAACACCCGGCCGAAATTGCGCGAGTCCTTCTCCACCCGGTGATACTGGGCTTTGACGTCTTTTTGATCGAGAAAACGCAGGACACGCTTCTTCAGCTGACCCGATCCCTTCCCCGGGATGATCTCGACCACGGTCGCCTTCGTCCGCACCGCCTCCTCGATAACCTTACGCAAGGCGCGCTCGATGTCGTCTCCGCGGTTGTAGACCTCGTGGAGGTCGAGTTTGAGCTTCACCAGGTCCTCCTCGAGGCCGCACCGAGGTCTCGATGGAACGTGCGAGTCGTGCCGATCGGTCGGAAGCCGATATCTGCGTACAGGTGCTTGGGCCAGTCGTTGTCGTCAGCGATGATGAAGATCAGGTCGGGCTCCGCCGAGCGCGCCAGCGCGGTCGCGTGGGTGACGAGCGCTCGGGCGTAGCCGCGTCCACGAGCCTCCGGCACCGTGTAGACATCTTCCACCCATGCCGTGGCCCCGTCGGATCGCAGCTTCGTAATGGCAGCGGGAGCACCATCAACGTCCAGGATGCCGAAGCACTGCTCGTTCCACAACCTTCCCTCTCGCCGGGAGTACTCCTCCAGCTCCTCGAGGCCGGTGCCGATAGCTGGATGCTCCTCGATGGTCCAGCGCCGCATCAGCTCCAGCATCTGCGCTTCACTCAGCTCGATCACCGCCCTCGTATCGACCTCGCGATCCGAGCTGCCTGCCAACGCCATGAGCACCTCGCAGTCGACGTGCCAGCCGGCGGCGACGAAGGAACCCTCCAGCTGGCGGGAGGTCGGTTCGGCTTCGACAACAACGTGGCGGTAAGGAAGGTCGGCCTGGTGTCGATCAGCGAGCGCGATCGCATCGGCAAAGGTGACCGGCTCGCAGATGAGCAGCTGGTTCAGCGTCCAAACCCGAGGAAGAGATCTCGTCCGTACGACCCAGCCTGACTCGATGGGTCGCATCTCGTCAGCCAACGACTTCAGGGTCCGACGGAGCTGGTCCAATGCCCGGCTGAACAGCTCAGAAGGCCCACCGGCAGGCGTCGGACTGCTCATCATCCTCCAGCTCCGAAACAACCTTTTGGGAATGCGCAAGAAGAATACCGGTGACGGGCCAGACGAGAAATCGACAGTGTCATTCGCGCAATAGGCTTCAGAGCAGGCGACAAGGGAGGGATCAGAGTGGTGGTGCACGTCGGCACGCAGTCGCGTAGCGATCCGAAGAGCAACGGCGAGAGCCCACCTCCGGTGATCTCGGTCTCCGGCCTGACGAAGCGGTACGGGGACGTGGAGGCCGTGCGCGGGATCGACTTCGAGGTGGCCCGCGGGGAAACGTTCGGGTTCCTCGGGCCGAACGGGGCCGGCAAGACGACCACCATCAAGATCCTTTGCACGCTCGCCAGCGCGACCTCGGGCACCGCCACAGTGGCCGGCTACGACACGTGCACGCAGCAGGACGAGGTCCGGCGCAACATCGGGCTCGTCTTCCAGGACACGACCCTCGACACCTACCTGACCGCGGAGCAGAACCTCCGGTTCCACGCCGCTCTCTACGCCGTGCCGAAGGCGGTCATCGAGCCGAGGGCGCACCAGGTGCTAAGCATGGTGGGCCTCTGGGAGCGAAAGGACAACCTGGTCAGCACGTTCTCCGGCGGGATGCAGCGCAGGTTGGAGATCGCCCGCGGCCTCCTGCACGCGCCCCATGTGCTCTTCCTCGACGAGCCGACGGTCGGCCTCGACCCGCAGACCCGTTCGTCGATCTGGAAGTACATCAACGATCTCAAGCGCCGGGAGGACATCACGATCTTCTTGACCACGCACTACATGGACGAGGCCGAGAACTGCGACAGGATCGCGATCATCGACCACGGCAAGATCGTGGCCATCGACACTCCAGAGGCGCTGAAGGCGAGCGTCGGCAAGGACAGGGTCCAGATCCAGACCGCCGACGACCCCGCGGCGATCTCCGCCCTGGCGGATCGCTTCGGCATCGAGGCGGCCATGCACGACGGCGCGGTCACATTCTCGGTCGCATCCGGGGAGGAGTTCGTGCCCAGGCTCTTCGCCGAGCTGGCGGTGCCGATCCGCTCGGTCAGCGTCTCGCGTCCGTCGCTGGACGACGTCTTCATGTCCTATACCGGGAACACGATCCGAGACGCCGAGGCGTCGAGCAGCGATGTCATGCGCCAGCGCGCCGCGCACTGGCGAGGAGGGAGGCGTTGAACATGGCCACAGAGGTGATCCAGGCAACCACCGACGCTGAGACAGAAGCCGAGCTGGTCGCCGAGATCAGGGTCGCACTGCCCGAGCACGGGCTGGGCCACGACCTGCGCGCCGTGAACATCGTCTGGCGCCGCGAGCTCATCCGCTTCCGCACCGACCGACTCCGCGCCATCACTTCGCTCGTGCAACCGTTCCTCTTCCTGTTCGTGCTCGGTACAGGCCTGTCCAGCCTGGCGAGACGGGGCATGCCGCCGGGTGTGGACTTCAAGACCTTCATCTACCCGGGCGTGCTGGCGATGTCGGTGCTGTTCACCTCCGTCTTCTCCGCTGGCTCGATCGTGTGGGACAGGGAGTTCGGCTTCCTGCGCGAGATGCTCGTCGCCCCGGTGCGGCGCGCCTCGCTCGTGATCGGCAAGTGCCTGGGAGGCGCCACGATCGCCACATTCCAGGGTGTCGTCTTCCTGGCCCTGGCGTGGTTCGCACACGTGCCTTACAACCCGTTCCTGCTGCTGACACTTGTCGGCGAGCTGCTGCTGCTGTCTTTCACATTGACCGCGTTCGGCCTGATGATGGCCGCCCGGATCAAGCAGTTCCAGTCGTTCATGGCCCTGACACAGATGCTGGTCATGCCGCTTTTCTTCCTGTCCGGTGCGCTCTACCCGCTGAACGGGCTGCCCACGTGGCTGAGCGTGCTGACCCGGATCGACCCGCTGACCTACATCGTCGGGCCGATGCGCCACAGCGTCTTCAGCTACCTGAACCTTCCCGGGGTGGCCGTGCAGAAGCTGGCGCCGAGCATCACGTGGGGCAGCTGGAACGTGCCGGTCGGGATCGCCTTGGGCCTCGTCGCGGCGATGGGTCTTGTCATGATGGGCGTCGCCATCGCCGAGTTCCGAAAGACCGAGTAGCGCTGCCGGCCGGGCCGGCGCGGCGCCCCCGCCCGGCACGGCCCACCCGAGCTGAGCTGCACCGACACGGCGGAGCCCCCACACGACAGCCCTTGAGCGCCTGCGAACTTCACCATCGCGCCGCGGCTGGCTGAAGCTGCCCGGATTTCTCAGCTCAAGGCCTTTCGGCTAGAAAGAGACCAGGAGTTCTGCAAGCCAAGGAGGCAGTGTGGGCGCCCGTCAATGGGTTTGCGTCGACGGCAATGAGGCCGCTGCCCGAGTCGCATACGCCCTTGCCGAAGTAATCGCCATCTACCCCATCACGCCGGCCTCGCCCATGGGCGAGTTCGCCGACGACTGGGCAACGGCGAACAAAGAGAACCTCTGGGGCGAGGTGCCCGACGTCATCGAGATGCAGTCAGAGGCCGGGGCGGCGGGCACCCTCCACGGTGCCCTGCAAAAAGGAGCTCTGGCCACAACATTCACCGCCTCGCAAGGCCTCTTGCTGATGGTGCCCAACATGTTCAAGATCGCCGGTGAGCTGACCCCGGCGGTCATGCACGTCGCCGCCCGCACCGTCGCCACTCATGCCCTGTCGATCTTCGGCGACCACTCCGATGTGATGCATGCCCGGACGACCGGTTGGGCCATGCTGGCGGCAAGCTCGGTTCAAGAGGCACACGACTTCGCCCTGATCGCCCATGCGGCGACCCTGCGGGCACGCGTGCCTTTCCTCCACTTCTTCGACGGGTTCAGGACCTCGCACGAGCTGGCGAAGATCGCCACGCTCACGGACGACGACATGGCCGCGCTCATCGACACCGACGCCCTGATCGACTTCCGCCTCCGGGCGATGAACCCCGACAGGCCGGACGTGCGGGGCACCGCCCAGAACCCGGACGTGTTCTTCCAGTCCCGCGAGGCATGCAACCCCTATTACCTTGCCGTCCCCGGGATCGTGCAGGAGACGATGGACTCGCTCGCGGAGCGGACCGGGCGCTCATACAGCCTCGTGGAGTACCGCGGCGCTCCCGACGCCGAACGCGTCGTCGTGCTCATGGGCTCGGGCGTCGGAGCGGCCCGCGAGGCGGTGGACACGCTCGTCAGCGGTGGCGAACGGGTGGGGATGCTGACTGTTCGCCTCTATCGGCCCTTCCCGGCTGAGCAGATCGTCTCCGCCCTGCCGCCCAGCGTGCGCTCGATCGCCGTGCTCGACCGGACCAAGGAGCCCGGTGCCGTCGGCGAACCTCTCTACCTGGACGTCCGCGCCGCGATCGACGAGGCCATGGACAGCGCCGAACCGGCCTTCAGCGAGCCGCCGCGGGTGACAGGGGGCAGATACGGTCTTTCCTCCAAGGAATTCACGCCGGCCATGGCCAAGGCAGTCCTCGACGAGCTGAAGAAAGACCGGCCCAAGCGCCACTTCACGGTCGGCATCTTCGACGATGTGACGTCGCTCAGCCTGCCCTGGGATCGCGACTTCCGCCCGCCACTGCCCGACTCCGAGGTCCAGGCCGTCTTCTTCGGGCTGGGATCGGACGGCACCGTCGGGGCCAACAAGAACAGCGCCAAGATCATCGTCGACGCCACCGACGACTTCGTGCAGGGCTACTTCGTCTACGACTCGAAGAAGTCGGGCGCCATGACCGCTTCGCACCTGCGCTTCGGGCCCGATCCGATCCATTCGACCTATCTCATAACCGACGCCGACTTCGTCGCCTGCCACCAGTTCAGCCTGCTCAGCCGGGTCGACATCCTCGACGTCGCCAGGGACGGGGCGACCTTCCTGCTCAACAGCCCGTACGGGCCCGCCGAGGTCTGGGAGCATCTCCCTGGCAACGTGCAGCGACACCTGCAGGAGAAGCACATCCGCTTCTGGGTGATCGACGCCTACAAGATCGCGGCCGAGACCCGGATGGGCAACCGGATCAACACCGTGATGCAGCCCTGTTTCTTCTCCCTCTCCGGGGTCCTGCCCGCTGACGTGGCCGTGGCCGAGATCAAGGCCTCGGTCGAGAAGGCCTACGGAAAGCGCGGTCGCGCCATCGTGGACCGCAACTTTGCTGCCATCGACGTCGCCCTCGCGAACCTCGCCGAGGTGGAAGTCCCCAAAGAGGCGGCGGCTGCTGGTTCGATCGGCGTCGTCATCCCCGATTCGGCCCCGGAGTTCGTCCGCCGTGTGACCTCGATCATCATGGACGGCCAGGGCGACCTTCTCCCCGTCTCCGCCCTGCCGGCAGACGGCCGCTTTCCCTCAGGGACGACCCGCTACGAGAAACGGGACATCGCCTTGGAGATACCGATATGGGACCCGGACATCTGCATCGACTGCGGCAAGTGCGCCATCGTCTGCCCGCACGCGACGATCCGCATGAAGGTCTTCCCGCCCGAGGCGCTCAAGGGTGCTCCCGAGGGCTTCCTGTCCAAGCCCTTCCGTTCGAAAGACCTGGCCGGTCACCTCATGACGATCCAGGTGGCCCCTGATGACTGCACCGGGTGCGGGGTGTGCGTCGACGTGTGCCCGGCCAAGTCCAAGACCGAGGTCAAGCACAAGTCCATCAACTTGGAGCCAGCGCTCGATCATCGTGAGAAGGAGCGCGGCAACTGGGACTTCTTCTTGTCCATCCCCGAGCTGGACCGGGCGGCGCTGCCCCACGACTCGGTGAAGGGCTCCCAGGCCCTGCAGCCCCTCTTCGAGTTCTCGGCTGCCTGCTCGGGCTGCGGGGAGACGCCTTATCTGAAGCTGGCGAGCCAGTTGTTCGGCGACCGCATGCTGGTGGCCAACGCCACGGGCTGCTCGTCGATCTACGGCGGCAACCTGCCGACGACGCCGTGGGCCGCCAACGGCGAAGGGCGCGGCCCGGCCTGGAGCAACTCGCTGTTCGAGGACAACGCCGAGTTCGGCCTCGGCATCCGGCTCGGCCTCGATGCCCAGGAGCAACGGGCCTCAGGCCTGCTTCGCCTGCTCGCCGAGCAGGTGGGACCGGACCTGGCCTCCTCGATCCTCGACGCCGACCAGTCCAACGAGCAGGCCGTGTTCGCCCAGCGAGGGCGTGTCGCCCGCCTCGATGAGGAGCTCGGCCGGCTGGTGGGCTCCAGCGACGCCGCCGTCGCCTCGTCCGCCCGCCACCTGCTCGCAGTGACGAGCGCCCTTGTCCGAAAGAGCGTCTGGATCTTCGGCGGTGACGGTTGGGCCTATGACATCGGCTTCGGCGGTCTCGACCACGTCCTTTCCCTCGGCCGGGATGTCAACATCCTCGTGCTCGACACCGAGGTCTACTCGAACACCGGCGGCCAGGCCTCGAAGTCCACCCAACGCGGGGCAATGGCCAAATTCGCCGCCGCCGGGAAAGCGTCGCCGAAAAAGGACCTCGGTGCCACGGCACGCGCTTACGGCAACGTCTACGTCGCCCAGATCGCTATCGGCGCCAACGACACGCAGACCACCAAAGCCCTGCTGGACGCCGAGGCTTACCACGGCACCTCGCTCATCATCGCCTACTCGACCTGCATCGCCCATGGAATCGACATGACCACGTCCATGACGCACCAGAAAGACGCCGTGCGCTCGGGCTACTGGCCCTTGTACAGGTTCCACCCGTCACCAGCCGAAAATGCCCAGCCCTTCCAACTCGACTGCAAGGCGCCGTCGATCCCCCTCACCGAGTTCACCGCCGCCGAGGCCCGTTTCGCGACCTTGGCGCGGACTCACCCACAACAGGCGGCTCGACTGGGAACCTTGGCCCAGGCGGATGTGACCGAACGGTGGCGTTACTACGAGCAGCTGGCCGCGGTTCATCGCACCGTGCCCGAAGTGGACGGCGAGGTGGTGCCCGAAGCCCACTCCGACGCCGGGAACCTAGACGACGAGGAGGTCCGGTGATGGCAGGGGCTGACAAAGTGGACCTGAGGACCACCTACCTGGGCCTCGAGCTCTCCTCGCCGATCGTGGCTTCGGCCAGTCCGCTCACGCGCCAGGTCGAAGGCTCCAAGGCGCTCGCGGACGCCGGAGTCGGCGCGGTCGTGCTGCCGTCGCTGTTCGAGGAGGAGATCGTCTCCGAAGAGGTCGGACTGTCCCGCGCCCTAGAGGTCGGGAGCGGGCAGTACGCCGAGGCGCTCGACTACTTCCCGGCCGTCACCGAGTTCACCAGCGCCCTCGACCAGTACCTCGAGCTGCTCAAGCAGACCAAGAAGGCGGTCGAAGTGCCCGTGATCGCCAGCCTGAACGCTTCCTCGACCGGTGGCTGGGTCCGCTATGCGCACCTTCTCGCCGAGGCCGGGGCGGACGCTCTCGAGCTGAACGTCTACCGGGTCCCAACTGATCCTCAGCTGAACGCGGCCCAGGTCGAAGAGCTGGACCTGGCCCTCATCGCCAACGTGTGCGATGCCGTGCAGCTCCCGGTGGCCGTGAAGCTGTCCCCGTACTACTCGGCCATGGCGCATTTCGCCGCCAAGGTGATCGCCGCCGGGGCCGCCGGACTGGTCCTGTTCAACCGCTTCTATCAACCGGACCTGGACCTGGAAACAATGGACGTGGTGCCGAGGGTGGAGCTGTCGCGCAGCTGGGAGCTGCGCCTCCCCTTGCGCTGGATCGCCATCTTGCGCCCCCAGCTCGGACATGGTCCGTCGCTCGCCGCCACCTCGGGGGTTTACTCGGGGTACGACGTCGTGAAGGCCCTGGCCGTGGGCGCCGACGTGGCGATGATGACCTCCGCCCTCCTCCACCTGGGCCCGGATCACGTCGGCTTGGTCGAGTCCGAGCTGCGCTCCTGGCTCGCCGACCACGAGTACGTCTCGTCCTCCGAGCTTCGCGGCTCGGTGTCACAGGCGACCTCGGACGACGCGAGCGCGTTCGAACGGGCCAACTACCTGAGGACCTTGCACTCCTGGACGACCGTCGACGAGAAAGCAGTGCCCGGACTCGAGTGAGGATCTCGCGCGAGCCGGGGCGGTCGCGATGAGCAAACTGAGCCGCGGCTCTGTCCGGGTGGCCGAGGAGCTCCGCCGTCTCGGAGTCGCCACCGAGGTGAAAGAGATGCCCGAGAGCACCCGCTCAGCGGCTGAGGCCGCAGCCGCTCTGGGCTGCGATGTCGCCCAGATCGTGAAGTCGCTGATCTTCCGCTCGATCGTCGGCGACGAGGCCATACTCGTCCTCGTGTCGGGCGCGGACCGCGTCGACGAGGCCCGTTTGGCAGAAGTGCTCGGCGGGCAGGTGGAGCGGGCCAGCGCTGAGTTCGTGCGAGCCCGCACCGGCTACGCCATCGGCGGCGTCCCGCCCGTAGGCCACACCCAGCCGATCGCCACCTACCTCGACGAGCACCTGCTCGACCACGCCGTCGTGTGGGCCGCGGCCGGCACTCCTCGGTCCGTCTTCTCCATAAGCCCTGCTGACCTGCTCAGAGCCACCTCGGCCCAGACCGTGGCCGTCGCGACCAGCCATGGCACCTCCTGAGCTGCGACAGGCGCGCCAGACACAAACGATCCACAAAGACACCCAACAGGCGCGCCGGCCAGGGCGCATATAGCCTCCGTGGCGGACATCGAGGAGAGGCCCCGCGAGGTGAGCCCAATGACGACGCAACCTTCGAAACTCCCCGGCGAGGTCGTCGTCCGCCCCGTGCTGGAGGGCGATCTCGACTCGATGGACCGGATCTTTCGGACGGCCTTCGGCACCTTCTTCGGCGCAGCAGAACCTGAGAACTTCTTCGGCGACGTCGACTTCGTGCGGACGCGCTGGCGCGCGGATCCCGCGGCGGCCTTTGCGGCCGACCTCGGCGGCACCTTGGTCGGGTCGAACTTCGTCACCAATTGGGGAAGCGTCGGCTTTTTCGGCCCTTTGACGGTGCGACCCGACTGCTGGGACATGGGCATCGCCCACAAGCTGATGGCAGCGACGATGGAGCTGTTCGCCTGCTGGGGAACGCGCCACACTGGCCTGTTCACATTTGCCCACAGTCCCAAGCACGTGGGTCTCTATCAGCGCTTCGGGTTCTGGCCCCGTTTCCTCACCGCCGTGATGGAGGCGCCGGTGCCGGCGCCAGGTCGGCCAGTCTCTTACGCCAGGTTCTCCGAGCTCGACGAGCGCGAGCGCGCCGTGTCGGCGAGAGCGGTTCGTGAGCTCACGGGTGCGGTCTTCGACGGCCTCGACGTCACCCGGGAGATCGAGGCGGTTCTCGACCAGAGCCTCGGCGAGACGGTGCTCATCGACAACGCCTCGGGCCTACAGGCGGTCGGGGTCTGCCACATCGGGCCGGGAACCGAGGCCGGAAGCGGCATGTGCTACGTGAAGTTCGGGGCGGCAAGGCCTGGGCCGAATGCGGCCCGGTCCTTCGACCGGCTCATCGACGCCTGCCAGGATCTCGCCGCGACCTCGGGGGCCTCCGTCGTCCAAGCAGGGATGAGCTTCGGACGAGAGCACGCCTACGCCGCCCTTCGCGAAAGAGGCTTTCGTACCCAGTTCCAGGGTGTCTCGATGCACCGCCCGAACGAGGACGGCTACGACACCGCCAGCAGCTGGGTCCTCGACGACTGGCGATGACAACCCAACGACCAGCCGACCTCCCTGCTCCCCTCACGCCGCCGGCGCGACGGGGAGACGGCTGGATCTTCCGCGTCGACGAGCTCACCAAGCGTTTCGGCACTCTCGCCGCCAACGACGCCATCACACTTCGCGTCGAGCCCGGTGAGGTCTACGGGCTGCTCGGCCCGAACGGCGCCGGCAAGTCCACGCTCGTCAAGCAGACGATCGGCCTGTTGAAGCCGACTTCCGGTCGCATCACGCTCGGTCCTTTCGACCTCGTCGCCGATCCTGATGCCGCCCGGCAACTGTGCTCGTACCTGCCTCAGGTTCAGATGCCCATCGAGTCGTTCCACCTCTCCGAAGCGATCGAGCTGGCCGGCCGCATCAGGGGCGGCAACGCGAAAGACGTCCGGGCACGCACATCGTCCTTGATCGAAGCGCTCGATCTCGGTGAGTGGAAAAGGGCCCTCGGGCACACCCTGTCCGGCGGGGTGAGGCGTCTCGTGGGGTTCTGCATGGCCATCGTATGCCCCGGGCGCGTCGTGATCCTCGACGAGCCGACGAACGACGTCGACCCGCTGCGGCGGCGACTGCTGTGGGAAGAGGTCCGCGCCCTCGGCGCGCAAGGCTCTGCCGTGCTGCTCGTGACCCACAACGTCCTCGAGGCCGAGAAGTCGGTTGACCGCCTGGCCGTGATCCACCAGGGCCGGCTCGTGGCAGAAGGGACGCCGTCGTCGATGAAGGCGGCCGACCGTTCCCAGCTCCGCCTGCAGCTCATGCTCGCACCGGGCACAGCTACGCCGACCTTGCCGCCGTGGGCCGGTCCGCCCGTGCGCGTGGGGAACAACCTCGTCACGACCATCGCCGAGGCCGATGCCCCCACCGCCATCACCTGGGCGGCGCAGATGACCAACGCCGGCGCGGCCGAGGAGTACGCCCTGGCGGCGATGACGCTCGAGGATGCCTACATCCGGCTCACCTCGCACATGTCGGGCGACCGAGACGAGGACGATGGCTGAGGCTCGGCCTGGTGCCGTCTCGGTGGCACACGGCGCCGGCGAGCGCGCCTTGAAGCACTGGGGCCGCTGCTACGCCGTGATGGTGCGATGGCATCTCGCCGGCCTTCGCATGTGGCTCGTGACACTGACCGTCGTCCAACTGCTCGCGGGCGTGGGCTTCGTGCTCGGCATCTCCTTGTTTTTCGCCCACATCCCGATGAGAGCCGCCTTGTTCGTGTCCACCGGTGTGCCCGTGATCAACCTCGTCACGATCGGGTTGATGCTCGGGCCCCAGCTCGTGGCCGACCAGAAGGCCAACGGGAGCTACGACTACCTCCGTTCGATGCCCGTCACCCGGTCCGTCACCGCGGCGGCGTGGTACACCGTTTGCCTGATCGGCGGTGTGCCGGCCATGGTCGTCTCTTTGGGCGTGGCCCGGCTGCGTTACGAGCTGCCCCTGCACATCTCGCCGATGATCGTCCCGGCGGTCCTGCTCACCTCCTTCGCCGGCACGATGCTCGGCTACGCGCTGGGGCACGCCCTCGGCAACCCGATGGCGACAAGGCTCATCACCCAGCTGCTCGCCTTCGTCATCTTCGGCTTCGCGCCCATCCTCTTCCCCCTCTCCCAGATGCCCCGCTGGCTCGGAGCCCTCAACTGGTGGTTCCCGTTCCGCCACATGGCCGTCGTCACACGGGCAGCTCTTATCCCCGGCGTCCAGGCCGTGACGTCCGCTTACATAATGCTCGCCCTGTGGGCAATCGCCTGTGCCGCCCTCGCCGGGCGGGCGCTCGGGCGGCGGCCGTGACCGTTTCCGTCCCCGGGCGCCGCTCGGGTCACCTAGCGCGGTCCGAGCTGCGCTCGGGCCTCGGCTACTGGTTGGCCAGTCTCGTCTCCATGCTGCGATTCGACTACGCCCGCGCCCGCCAGTGGATGCCGTTCATGATCGTCGTCCAGACGATGATGGGAGCCGCCATGGCACTCCTGTACGGGTTCTTCTACCCCCATGTCACCGCCACCAGGGCGCTGTACATCACGACCGGTGCGCCGACGCTGGCGCTCATTCCCCTCGGCTTCGTCATGCTCCCGGGCTCGGTCGCACAACAGAAGATGGAGGGGATCTTCGATTACATCTGGTCACTGCCCTCGCCGAGAAGCGCCCAGGCGACCTCCACCTTCCTGCTCTTCACGCTCCTGGCGCTGCCGGGCTCGCTCCTCGCCCTTCTCGTGGCGGCGTGGCGCTACGACGTGCACCTCTCGGTCTCGCCCCTCCTCGTCCCCGCCGCCGTGCTGTGCGCCCTGGCGGCGATCACGGTCGGCTACGGCATGGCGCTTCTCATCTCCAACCCACTGGTGACCAACGTCGTCGTCAACGCGCTGATGTTCGTCGTGCTCTTGTTCTCGCCGATCGTCTACCCGGCGTCGCAGCTACCCTCATGGTTCGCGACCGTCCACTACTTCCTTCCCTTTTACAACATGGCCGTCGTCATTCGAGCCGGGCTCACCTCGGGCGTCGTGGCCCATGTGACAACCTCGTTCATCGCCCTGGCTGCCTGGACCGTCGCCGGTGCTGGCGCGACGGCCTGGGTCGTGGGCCGGCGTCGCTAGCAGATGCGCTTCGAGCGGGGCCTATGGCTCAAGGAACCCAAGAACCGAGAACGGATCATGTGATGTCGGAGCGGAGCGTTGTGACCGTTCCGACATAGGCGAGCACGACGCCATAGATCACGAGCATGATGGCTCCTTCCCACCAAGACAGAAGTGGCGTGGAGGTACCCCCAAAGCTCGTGCGGCTGGCATTCTCGAGCGCCGTGGCGGCCTCGCCGGGAAGGTACTTGCCGATCGTGGGCCAGACGGCGACGATGATGGACTCAACGACCAAGGTGAAGCCCAGACCGACGGCGATGGCGACGATCTGGTTCTTCAGCAGTGCGCCGAGACCTAGGCCGTAGACGGCGAACAGGCCCGTCCCGAGGATGACGCCGGGGGCGATCCGCGACCAGTCGTGCCACATGTCGTGGGTGTTCGCGACGTAGTAGTGATGAACGGCACCTTGCGCCGCGCACGTCGCCTGCGACATCCCCTGGGACACGCCGGCCAACGACAGGCAGGAGTGCACCCCGACAGCGACGAGCACGAAGCCGATGACCAGCCCCGTCAACATCGTGAGCACACCCAGCAACAGACCGGCCCCGAAGCTGATCCCGAGCTTCGCCGTGACGACGCGGCCCCGGCGCGGTTCGGCGAGGAACGTCGGGGTCACGGTCTTGTGCCGGTACTCGCCCGTGATGATCAGCACTCCGAGCACCAGAGCCAAAAGCCGCGAGTTGTCGAGCACGGAGAACACGTTCACGAACCACTGAGAAGAGCCGTGCGGTACGAAGCCGGCGGTGCCCCGGTGCCGTCCCCCCGGCGCGAAGGCGACGATGAAACCGAACATGAGGTCGATCAGCACGACGATCAGGTAGATCACATAGGTCGACCAGATCGTCCAAAGCTTGCGGACCTCGGCGCTCAAGAGGCGGGTCATGTCTGACCTCCCACCGGCCCGGGCCCGGCCGCCGGCCCGGCCGCGGGTGACGGTGCGGGTGGAGCCGCCGGCCCGGCCGCGGGTGACGGTGCGGGTGGAGCCACCGGCCCGGCCACAGGTGACGGTGCGGGTGGAGCCACCGGCGCCGACGTAGCTGCGGGCGGAGCCGCCGGGCCGTCGTTGAAGCGGCGGTAGTCCCCCAGCGGCGCCATCTGGCCGGGCTCCACCGACTCACCGCCGGTCAGCGAGAAGAAGAGCGACTCGAGCGACTCGGTCGAGGAGACCATCTCGTGCACCTCGATACGGTTCTCGACCATGATCGGGCCCACCTGCTCGGGCGTGACGCCCTCGCAAACGACATAGCCGTCCTGCATCACCGCTGGGAGGTTCGCCGCCCGCAGCGCTTGCACGAGGCGGTCGGCATCCGGCGTGCACACCCGCACGGACCGCTTCGTGCCGCCGAGCAGGTCCGAGAGCTTCCCCTGTGCGGCGAGACGCCCGGCCGTGAGGACGATGACGTCGTCCACGATCAGCTGTGCCTCCGACAGCAGGTGCGACGACACGATCACGATGCGCCCGTCGCCGGCCGAGGGCGGCTTCTCGCTGGCGTAGAACCTGAGGAAGTCGCGAAGCCAGGCGATACCCTGCGGGTCCAGGCCGTTGGCCGGTTCGTCGAGGACGAGAATGTCGGGCTTGCCCAGCAACGACCGGGCGAGCTCGAGGCGCTGGCGCATCCCCAACGAGAACCCGCCGACCTTCCGGTTCCCGACCTCGGACAGGCCGACGAGGTCGAGGCACTCCTCCACCCTGGAAAAGGGCAGGCCCGCCATCGTGGCGATGATCTTGAGGTGGTTGCGCGCGGTGCGTGCCGGGTGGAAACCCGACGCCTCGAGCGAGGCGCCCACTCGGTTGGTGGGATGGGGCAGGTCGCGGTAGCGGAGACCGTCGACGAGCACGGTGCCCGAGGTCGGGGTCACCAGGCCGAGGACCATGCGCAACGTGGTCGTCTTGCCGGCTCCGTTCGGCCCCAGGAAGCCCGTGACTCCTCCCGGGATGGCGTCGAAGTCGAGGTGGTCGACAGCGAGAACGTCCGCGCCGAAGCGCTTGGTCAGCCCCCGAGCTTGGATTGTCGGCATGTGCGGCCCGGCCTCCGTCGACTTCGTCCCGGAATCCGCGCGCGGCGGCCCTCGCTGACCTTAGTTCCGGCGACGCTCCAGCGTGCTCGCCCGCTTCGCGGCCGGCTTCCCGCGAAGCAAGTCATCTCGGACAGCCATGATGCGCGCGCGGACGGTTACGCTGCGCGTTCACCATGTCCTTCTGACGAAGTAACCTGTGAATCGATCGTCCTTAGCGAGGGAGGAACTACGCCGCTCCCGAGACAAGCTCGGGAGCGGGGGCCCTTCGGGCAGCTCGACACGACCGGTGAGTGTGGATCTACCGTCGCCGCGTGAGTGATGACCTCTGCGACCGGTATCGAGATCTGC
>JBEKBT010000071.1:0-18066 GCA_050015255.1 Acidimicrobiales bacterium | reverse complement strand
AGTCAGGTGTTCACATAAGGCCGTAACCTGCGACAACGGAGAAGTTTTCAGCTGGCGACCGCGGGTTAACGAGACCCTGACCGCGGTTTGTCCACAACTCTTGGTGGGGCAGTTGGTCCCCGACCTCGGCGTTGGCCGTAACGAGGATCGGCCTCAAGAGCACTGAGAGCGAGCGACTCCAGTTCTCCTAGCAGCTCTCGGGCTCGGCGCTGGTCCTCGAAATAGGCGCGGTAGTCCTCGTAGAGCTCATCAGAGAGCATCCGCGTGACGGTCTTGCCGCCCACCGAACGCGTCCACCACCAATAGGGCCCGTGCAGTTGCGGGGGATTTGCGTGACAGCGGCAGTTGGCCCGCCCACAGCGCGTCTCGCGGCGCAACACGGTTCCGGGTAGAACGGGACCGATCGTGGCGAGCTCTGAGGCGATAATGCGCGCCCTTGTGCGCTGTCTCGGCGTCAGACCCATCGCTTCAAGCCTCGCGCAAGGCATCCACCACGACCGTCATGCTATCTGTAAGTGTTGCACTTGTGGATCACACCAGCCGGGTGATCGCCGACTACCGCGCGAACGGTGTTGACGCGGAAGCGGTCGAGCTCGCCCGCTTGCTTGTGAGCGGGGCCGCACCTTCGGGGGTCGCTCGTGCCCGCTCGCTTTTGTGGATCACAAGCCGTCTTGTCGACTGGGCGCTCAGCGTCGGGCTCGAGCCCCGAAAAGAGGTGGTGCTCAAGTACTCGGTGATCGAGCGCTTTGTGAGCCTCGCCATGGCTGATGTCTCATCCTCGGCCCGGCGCACGGCACGGACCAACCTTCGCTTTATGGCTCGCAAGGTGGCACCCGAGCTCGCGGGGCCAGCACCGCCACCGCTCGCCCGCTCACGGGCAAAGCTTCCCTACAAAGACTCCGAGTTGGAGGCGTACTTCGCCCTGGCCAGGGCCCAGCCGACCGAGGCCCGACGTCAACGTCTTACAGGCTTGTTGTGCCTAGGGCTCGGGGCGGGGATTCAAGCAGAAGACCTGCGTTATGTAACCGGCAACCACCTGCGCCAAAGTCACGGGGCCTTGGTAGTGGTCCTCGAGGGTCCTCACCCCCGCCGTGTGCCGGTGCTCGCCCGCTATGAGGAAAAGCTCAAGGCTTCCGCCTTGTATGCCGGGAGTGGCTTTATCTGCGGCGGGGTGTCCGCGATCAGAAAGAACCTGACCAACCGGTTGGTGGACTCGACTTCTGGGGGGAGTGATCTCTCCCGCCTGGATCTCGGCCGCCTTCGAGCAACATGGCTCTGCGAACAACTCGTGCGTCTCGGCGTGCCGGAACTGCTCTGTGCGGCCGGCGTGACGCACTCACAACTGATCTGGGACCTCGTGGCCACACTTGGCGTTCCAAGCGAGTCGGCGATGATCAAACGCCTCAGCTGAGATGGCCACTGTCCGCGAGCTCGAGGCCATTATCGATGCCGCCGACATCGGTGTCATCGAGGCCGCCATGCCCAAAGGTGGGCGTCCTCGCCAGCTCCCGGTGAGGACCTTGCTGCTCGGAATCCTCTTGACCCTCACCGACCACCGACCTTGCCATCTCAGCCGCGTTCACCAGGCCCTGCTCGGCCTGCCGGAGAGCGACAAGGAGCGCCTCCACGTCACCCACGACATGGGTCAAGGCGTCCACGCCCTCACCTATCGCCAGGTCGAACGCACCTTTTCGACCCTGATCGCAACGATGGACCCGACACCAGTTCCGTCTCTCGGTGCCCTTGATGAACCACAACGCCGTCTCCGTCTTGGTCAGGCCCGCAACGGCATCGACGCCGAAGGGAGCGAGAGCCGCCTCGTCGCCTTTTGTGACGCCTTGACCGAAGCCAGCATCCCTGAGGACAAGAAGATGATCTCGAAATCTGTCGCCGTCGACTGGACGGACCACGCCAGCTGGAGCCGTCCGAGCAACCCGGACACAGTCGCCGTCGATGCCGATGCCGCCTGGGGACACAGAAAACCCAACACACCTGGCGCGAAACACGAAGCGTTCTTCGGTTACTACGGCCAGGCGGTCACGATGGTCCCCGACGAGCGCAAGGCTCCGGTCCCAGAGCTCATCCGCCGGGTGGTACTTCACCCGTGCAATGTCGATCCACCAAGCGCGCTCGTCGCCACGATTCGCGACATGGCCGACAAGGGGATCTTGATCGGCGACGTGCTCGCTGACTGCGGCTATTCGCATCGTCTCGCCGAACGCTGGGCCACACCTCTTCGCCGCCTCGGTGCCCGGCTTGTCCAAGACCTTCATCCTCACGACCGAGGCATGCAGGGCACCCACCAAGGCGCCATCTGTTGTAACGGCAACCTGTATTGCCCGGCAACTCCTCTGTCGTTGCTGGAGTTAGGACCCCTTGCCCCGTCAGCCCGGACAGAGCAACGGGCCGCACACGATCGCCGCAGCGCAGAGCTCGCCCGCTACAAGCTCGGGCCTTTGAGTGCCGAAGACTCTGAGGGCTACTACCGCGTGGGCTGCCCGGCCGCGCTCGGCAAGCTGCGTTGTCCGCTGAAGGCTGCCTCGATGAACCTCGACTTTGACCGTTGCACGCAAGCGAGCATCACCGTCGGCCCTTCGGTCAATGCCAAAACTCGTCAAAAGCATGATTACCCGAGCGCCGCCCACCGGCTCTCCTATGCACGGCGCACAGCGGCCGAACGGAGCTTTTCCACGCTCAAGGACCCGGCCACGACCGACGTGAGGCGAGGCTGGTGCCGTCTCTTCGGACGCACGAAGAACCTCGTGATGCTCGTCTGTGCTGTCGTCATCAGGAACCTGCGCGTCCTTGCCAGCTTCGAAAAACGAGTCGCTAACAACGCCCTGGGTCCGAGGCGAAAACGGCAAAGGCCCGAGTCGCTCGCCTAGAGCCGAACACGTCGCCACCATCGGCGAACTGCCGCGTCTTCACCAAGCCGCGAGCCCTCCAGAGGCGACGAAAGATCATTTGGCGCCATCACACGGTCACGAACAGGACCCTTGTAACCTGGCCTCTGCGAGCTTCGGTGAACCCGAAGGCCGACTTCGGTGATGACGTCCGGGTGGAGCTGAGGGGATTTGAACCCCTGACCCCCTGGTTGCAAACCAGGTGCTCTGCCAACTGAGCTACAGCCCCGTGCCCACCAGCCTACGCGTCAGACAGGGCCGGGTCGGCTCCCCCGGGCGACCGCGCACCAGACGGGAAGCTCCTCGAGCAGGTGCACGGCTTCCGGCGCGGCTCGGTCACGAAGGGTGGCCCGGGTGTGACGACCCGCGACGTCCAGATGAACCGAGGCGAGCCCGAGTGACCGCTGGACCGGGCCTTGCGCGGCTCGGAGGCTCTGCGCCTTTGCCAGCGGCACCCATACCGTTTCTCGGCGAACGCGACCGGAGATCGCCACGGCGCAACGGTCCCCGACTCCCGCCTGCAGGAAGTGGTAGCTCAGCGGGGCCCGGATCATCGCTCGGCGGGGCGGTCGCGTAAGGGCTGCCCGCCGGTCCGGGAGGACGCGATCCAAGAGCAGCTGAGCGTCCGCCAGAGGCCCGACGGGGAGCAGGGCGCGGCGGACCCGCGCGGGCTGTCGGTCGCCGCCTTTCACGCCGCCGGCGAGATGCAACTCGAGGCGGCACCAGCCGAGGGGGCGGAACCAGAACGGCTCGACCATGCGAACGGCCTGGATCCGGCCTCGGGGCACGGTCTCTGAGGCCAGGGACAGCAGACCCGAACGTATCCGGATGCCGTCGGGTGCCTCGGCCACGGTGAAGGACCATTCTGTCGAGATGCGCCGCCATGCCGTCAGTGCCATCGTCACAAACACAGCGACCAGGCCGCTGCCGCCGGTGATGAGTACCGACCGCTCGGTCGAGCCAAGAACGGCCAGTGCTATCACCGCGCCCAAGCTGACGGGGATCGCGCCCGTCAGGCAGCCCGCGGCGATCAGCCTCCCGTTCGGAACGACGGCCAAACGTTGCTCCGGCGGCGCCGGCACGGCCTCGTGCAGGCCGTGGGCGACCGCCAGCAAGGCGGCTCGCACGAGGGTCGCTTCGTTGTAGTGCAGATAACACAGCCGGGCGTCGCCACGCGAGGCTCCCCCGGTCCGGACGCGGACCTCCGCGAGCCCCAGAACCCGAGCCAGAAAGGGCTCAACCAGGTCGACTGCTTGCGCACGCGAAAGGGGAACCTGCAACGACTGGCGCCGGAACAAACCGGTCTCGACTCGCAGAGTGTCGCCGTCGACCCGCCAGCGAGTGACCGCCCAGTAGACCACGCCGCCGAGAGCGACAAGAAGGACGATGAGGAGGTCCGATGCCGACAGGCCTGCCTGACCCGGAAGTGCTGCCGCCGAGGCGAGGATGACGAGAATGCCGAGCAGAGACGGGCCCATCCGGACTACAGGCGAAAGCGGATGAAAGCGCTGCCAGGTTCGCGGGAGGTACTGCGGCAAGCTCGATTCAGATTCCTGCAGCGCGGGCCTCCCCGAGCGAGGTCAGCCGTTCCCGCAGCCGAGCCGCCTCCGAGACGGCAAGCCCAGGCAATCGAGCATCTGTCGCGGCGGCTGCGGTGTGAAGGCGTACGGTTGCGATGCCGAACATGCGCTCAACAACGCCTGCTGTGACGTCCACGAACTGCATTCGCCCATAGGGAACGATCGAGAGCCTCTTGATCAGCACGCCACGTCGGATGAAAAGGTCATCCTCGCGCTCGAGGTAGCCCCATGAGCGGTAGCGACGATTGACGAAACCCTCGGCGAGCAAACCCATAACTAGGACTCCGCCAACAACGCCAGCAGCGGCGGCGAGCCCCAGCTCGACCTCGGACGCGACGACCCCGACGACTGCGAAACCGAGCGCTCCCAAGGCGACCTCCAGGCGACGCATCGTGCGCAGCCTTGGAGAGGGGCTATACCAGCTTGCCGCAGCCTCCACATCGGTTATCTCGACGCGCCGAGTCGCCACCGGGCCAATGTTCCCACAGCTCCCGCGGAGTGTCCCCAGCGCAGGCGCGTCCGCCCTTGTTCCACGGATTACCCTGACCACAGCAGGCCGTGCCTGCAGCAGCGATGTAGACATTGCCAAAGTCGCTTTGGTCGCGTGACGGTCGCGGCGCAAGCCACGTCGTCCCTGGCTAGGAGGGACGCTTTATGTGGCCGGCACAGCCAGTCAGGCTTCGTCCATTGGGCGTGGGTGAACGTATCGATGCCGCCATCAAGATCGTCCGAGCGAATTTTCTCACGCTCGCAAAGGCCTCCCTGGTCGTTGCCGTGCCTTCGGGCATTGTCGTCGCCATCATCTCCGTTTCGGTGAGATCATCGTCCGAGCAGCCCGTCCTGACCGGAACGACCTCCAGCACTATTTATCCCGCGCTAGGTGCTGAACTCTTGACGCTCGTGATCACTTTGGTGGTGAGCGCGCTCGTCACCGCTGTCTGTTTCCGCGTCATCGCGAACGCCTATCTAGGACAGCGGGCAGACTGGCGCGAGGCCCTCCGCTTCGGCTGGTCGAGGCTGCTCGCCGTCATCTGGATCTCCCTGCTGACGTATGGCGCGGTCCTGATCCTCGGCCTAGCGATCGCCGTCCTCATCGCCATCACAGTGGCGGTGCACCTCGCCGTGCTCACGGTTCTGTTCTCCGTGGTGCTCGGCATCGGAGGCTTCGTGGCAACAATATGGTTCTTGATCGCGTCGAGACTGGCCGTGCCGGTCCTGCTGCTCGAGGACGTCCGGGGGATCAAGGCAATACGCCGTGCGCTGAGGCTTTGTCGCGGCTATTGGTGGTCGGTATTCGGCACGCAGTTTCTCGCCGGCCTTCTCGTCGCTGTGGCGAGCGCGGTCGTCGGCCTCATTATCGGTGCCGTTTTCAGCGTCTTCCACGGGACCACGATCTCCTCGGTCATCGACGGTTTCCTTGTCCAGACGATCGACTACGTGGTGTTCGCCCCCTTCTCCGCGGCAATCCTGGTGGTTCTGACCATCGACCTCCGTGTTCGAAAGGAGGGCTTCGACATCGAGCTGCTCTCGGCGCAGATGGGTATCCCGTCGACGGAGTCCGCTCTCTTCTTCACAAAACCGGCGCAAGGAGGAGGCTACGGTCCGGCTGGCTACCCGCCGCAGGGCTACCCGCCGCAGGGCTACCCGCCGCAGGGCTACCCGCCGCAGGGCTACCCACCGCAGGGCTACCCGCCGCAGGGCTACCCACCGCAGGGCTACCCACCGCAGGGCTACCCGCCGCAGGGCTACCCGCCGCAGGGCTACCCGCCGCAGGGCTACCCACCGCAACCGAGTCCCTGGTATCCGCCCGGCCCCAGTGGCTACCCGCCCCCGCAGCCTCCTCCACCGCCTGGCTGGCCGCGTCCCTCCGACTCGCCGCCAGCACCTCCACCGCCGGGTAATCCGCCACAGGGCTCCCCACCACCTGGCTGGCCGCGTCCCTCCGACTCGCCGCCAGCACCTCCACCGCCAGCACCTCCACCGCCGGGTAATCCGCCACAGGGCTCCCCACCACCTGGCTGGCCGCGTCCCTCCGACTCGCCGCCTCCCAAAGGGCCGAGCCAACAGCCCTCCCCAGACAGCGAACAGGGTGACCCTCCAGACCCCTCGGCGCCGGATGCGCCACGGTCCGAATAGGTGCCTCACACGGCGGGAACCTCGACCTTCGCCGCAGACGCGCGACACCAAGCGGCCCAGATCCTTTCTCGACCGCCGTACACACAGAGGCCGTCGCGGCTCCCCGATCCTCTCGGTGGAGTGCTCCGGGCCATCGGGCGGGCCTTCGTCTGGGCATTCGGCCGTCCCGCCCGCTGGACATGGCACCACCTCCTCTCACCGGTGTTCCAGTCCGTCCACGGCGTGCTCGGCGCCGGCGGTTGGATCGTTGCGCTCGTGCTCGCGCTCGCGCTCGGCATCTTCGTCGGGGTGCTCCTCATCCGTAGGAGGTCCCGAGTCGCGTCAAGCCCGACGAACAGAGGGCCGAGGACGGCCGGCGAAGATCCAACCGACCTGGAGAGGGCGGCGGAAGACGCGGAAGCAAAGGGCGAGAACGAGCTGGCGGTCCGGCTGCGTTTCCAGTTCGGGCTCGCTCGGCTCGAAGCGGGCGGCGTGATCCCCGATCGCCTGACCACGCCCAGCCACCAGTTGCGCCGGATCCTCCACTCCCCTGTCTTCGACGAGCTCGCCTCTCGCCATGAGTCCATCACCTATGCCCAAGAACCCGCTTCGCCTCGCGACGTGGCCTTGGCCCGGAACGGCTGGGGACAGCTCCTAGCCGAGGCCTCCACGACAGTGCACAAGCGCCAGGACGCCCGCGAGACGGTAGGCAGTGCTCGATGAGCGGAGCCGGGACGGCATCGCCGAGCGCCGCTAGGCCGTCATCGCCGAGCGCCGCCGGGACGACAGCGATGAGCGCCGCCGGGACGGCATCGCCGAGCGCCGCTAGGCCGGTAGCGATGAGCGCCGCGGAGCGATGGCATCAGGTCCCTCGACGATGGCGGGCGGTGATGGTCATCGCGGCCGGGGCGATCGCCGTCGAGTTCGCGCTCTCCTTCGCGGGCGCGGTCTACGGCACGCCGAGCCGATCGGTCCTCGGCCCCGCCTCCTCGCTCGACACCTCGAGCAGCGGGACCGCCGCCTTGGCGCAACTCCTCAGCGGGCGCCACCATGCCGTTCGTCAACTGGAGGTCCCGGTCAGTTCCGTTTTCCTGCCCGTCCCCGGCACATTGTTCGTGCTCGACCCGCAGGGAAAACTGGCCGGTGAGCTCCCGGCGATCGATCGCTATCTCACGACCGGAGGACGCGTGGTCCTCGCCGGCAGACCGGCGGCGGCGACCTTGAAGGCACTGCTCGGGCCCGGGCCGCTGCCGATCTGGCAGGCGGCGAGCCCCGGGCCGTCGCACCCGGTCGCTGCCGCGCCCGAGAACTACGCGGCCCGCACCGTGGTCTCGAGCACGGCAGGCTCCTGGCGCACATCGGCCACGGGCGCAGCTGCCAGCGCCGAGGCCGGCGCCAGCGCCGAGTCCGCAGGCGTGCACACGCTGCTCGCCGGATCCGGGGGGGCCTTGGCGCTCCTCGCCGACGTCGGGCGGGGGCGCCTCGTGCTGCTCGCGTCGAGCTCTCCGCTCGACAACGGCTGCCTCGCTCGTGCCGACAACGCCGCGTTCGCCCTCGACCTCGCCGGCCCGGCCGGGACCCCGGTCACCTTCGACGAGTACGACCACCTCGAGACGAGCTCGGGGTCCGGGATCGCGGGCCTGCCGGGCCACTGGCAAGCCGCCCTCCTGCTCGCCCTTGTCGCCGTCGTGGTCTGGATCCTGTCGGCCGCGCGACGCTTCGGGCCGCCTGTGCGGGCCGAGCGCGAGTTGGTGCCGCCACGCATCGCCCACGTCGACGCCGTCGCCGCGCTCTTGGCGTCGGGCTCTCCGGCCCGGCTGGCAGCGGGCGCAGCGCCGTTGCGAAGAGCCGCTCGCGAGCAGCTGAGCCATACCCTTGGAGCCCGCGGCGATGCCACCGACGCCGAGCTCGTCACAAGGGCGGCCTCGACGGCGTTGCCGCCCGAGCTCGTCCCCGCCATCGTGGCCGAGCCCCGGTCGGAGGAGGACCTGCTGGCGCTCGGCCGGGCCTATGCCACGCTCAACGAAAGAGGAAGGTGGTCATGACCGAGGTGCACCAGGACGGCGACGCCGGTCCCATGGCGACGGTCCGCGCCCGTTTGAACCAGCAGGTGGACAAGGTGGTGGTAGGCCAGTCCCACGTCGTCGACGCGACGATGATCGCCATCGCGGTCGGAGGACACCTCTTGCTCGAGGGGCCTCCCGGGGTCGCGAAGTCCCTCCTCGCCTCCGCCATGGGCCGGGCCTGCCGGCTCGAGACCCGCAGGGTGCAGTTCACACCCGACATGCTGCCGTCAGACCTGACCGGCACGTTGACCTTGCGAGGAAACGAGCTCGGTTTCCGCCCCGGTCCCATCTTCACCAACCTCCTGCTCGCCGACGAGATCAACCGGACGCCCCCCAAGACCCAGGCGGCGCTGCTCGAAGCGATGCAGGAAGGCCAGGTGACCGTGGACGGGGTGGAGCACCGGCTACCGCAACCCTTCACGGTGCTCGCCACCCAGAACCCGATCGAGTACGAGGGGACCTACCCGCTTCCCGAGGCGCAGCTGGACCGGTTCTTGATGAAGGTCGTCGTCACCTACCCGTCCGCGCAGAACGAGGAGGCGCTGCTCCGGCTGCGCCGCTCGGGGGTGGCGCCGGTGACACTTGCGGACATCGAGGCCGTCGCCGGGAAGGAGGACCTGTTGGCCATGCGCGAGCAGGTGGACCAAGTGGCCGTGAGCGACGAGATCGTCACCTACGTCTCCTCGCTCGTGCGGCGCACGCGTGAGCTGCCGAGCGTGGCGCTCGGCGCGAGCCCGCGGGCGGGAGTCCACCTGCTCGCGGCGGCAAAGGCCTTCGCCACCATGAGCGGAAGGGGCTTCGTCGTGCCCGACGACGTGGTCGCGCTCGCCGGACCGGTGCTCGCCCACCGCTTGCTCCTCACCCCCGAGGCCGAGCTCGACCGGTTCACGGTCTCAGACGCCCTGTCGAATGTCCTCGCCTCGGTCCCCATCCCCCGCTGAGCCCGGACGGGAGGCGCGAGCAACCATGCCGGCTCCAGCGCTCACCAACGACGACCACCCGAATGCCCGGCGGTCGCCACTGCGCCCGACCCGCCTCGCCGCCGTGCTCGTGGCGCTCGTGGCGATCGCCTCGGCTGCTCTCCCTCTCCCGGTTCTCGTACCGTTTCTCCTCCTCGGCGGGATCGCCGGATGCCTCCTCGCCGATCTCTTGGCGGCTCGTCGCAGGGTCCTGTCGCTCGATCGCACGCGCGTTTCGACCCTGTCGCTTCTCGTACCGGTCCCGTTCCGGGCTGGAGTGGGCGGCCTCGGCCAAGCCCGGGCGGTCCGGGTCCGCCAGCCTGTCCCGCCGACGCTTCGTGTGGATCCGCCCTGGGCAGCCAGCGAGGACCTGGAGGGCGAGCTGACCGGGCGTCATCGCGGGATCCACGTGCTGCCGCCGGTGACCGTGCGCGCGGCCGGGCCGCTCGGGCTCGCCTCCATCGACCACACCGTCGGCACGAGCCAGGCGGTGACCGTCTTCCCCGACCTTCCCCGAGCCCGCCGCCTGGCGGCCGCGCGCCGGCGGGGGAGGACCACCGACGGGGGCAGGATCCGGGCGCGGCTCGGGCTTGGCACCGAATTCGAGACCATCCGCGACTACTCGCCCGACGACGACATCCGGCAGGTGAACTGGACAGCCACCGCCAGGGTCGGGCGCCCGATGTCCAATCAGTACCGAGTCGAGGAGAACCGCGACCTCATGTGCGTCGTGGACACCGGCCGCCTGATGGCCTCTCCTGCCGGGCCGATGTCGCGTCTCGACGTCGCCCTCAATGCGCTCGCCGTGCTGGCGGTGGCGGCCGAGGAGGCAGGCGACCGCGTCGGAGCCCTCGCTTTCGAGGCCAAGGTGACCCGACAGCTCGCCCCTCGCCGGCGCGGTGCCGAGGCTGTCGTGCGGGCGCTGTTCGACCTCGAGCCGATCGAGGTCGAGAGCGACTACGCCCGCGCCTTTTACGCCGTCGGGCGCCAGAAGCGGGCGCTCGTCGTCGTCTTCACCGACCTCGTCGACGACGGTGCCGCCCGGACGCTGGTCGCCGCCATGCCGGTCCTGGCCCGCCGCCATGCCGTGCTCGTGGCCAGCTGCACGGACCCCGACCTCAAGGCGGTGACCTCCCAGCCTCCCCACGACGTGCGCGACGTCATGCGCGCCAGTGTGGCCGTGGAGCTGCTCGGAAGCAGACGGCGGGTCGTCAACCTCCTCCAAGCCCTGGGCGCCGTCGTCGTGGAGGCGTCGCCCGAGGCCTTGGGGCCGGCCTGTGTCGGCGCCTACCTCAAGTTGAAGCAGCACGCCCGCTTGTAGCGACCGCTGACAGCGGTGAGCCTCGGGCGCCCGGCCGGCCGCGCACGAACACGAGGGACCAGAAGCTTCCGGCAAGCGCGATCCCGACGGCGAAGGCCACCGGCGGCGACAGGTCCCAGGGCGTGACGATGCCCTCGGTCAGACCCGCGACGACCAGGAACAGCATCACGGCGAGCACGACGGCGCCGATCGTCGGGGTGAGATGGGCGAGCGCCTCGGCCCTCGTGTCGTTGCCCGGGTCGATGAGAGCGCGGGCCACGGCCAGGCCGCCGCCGCCGGCGAGGGTGATGCACGACAGCTCGAGCAGGCCGTGGGGCACGATGAGGCTGAAGAAATACCCGAAGCCTCCCGCTCGCCATTCCAAGGCGCCGAGAATGCCCAAGATGGCCCCGTTGTAGGCCAGGGAGAACGCCGTCAGCAGCCCGAAGGTGAACCCGCCGGCCACGGCGAGGATGGACACCTGGATGTTGTTCACGAAGATCTGCACCGCGAGCCCGCTGCGTCCCACGATCGAGACGCCGTAAAAGGCGCCCTTGCCGGGATGCGCCGAGGCGTGGAAGCCCGAGGGGAGCAGGCCCGAGGCCGACGACGGCTGGGCAAGGGCCCAGAGCGCCCCGAGCGCGACGAAGCCGAAGAGGAGGCAGGCCGATATCACCAGGCACCGGTCGAGCTCACGAATCCGACGCCAGATCCGTACGCTCAAGTACTCCCAGGCGGTGTCCTCGCGCTCCGGTTTGGAGTAGACGACGGCGTTCGCGCTTCGGACGAGCGCCTGCAGACGGAGGGTCCCCGAGGTGTCCGGCCACGAACGTCGCGCCACCGCCAAGTCGGCGACCGAGGAGCGGTAGAGCGCGCCGAGGCGGTGGATCTCCTCCGGCGCCAGCTTGCGGCCCTGTCCCTTCGAGCGCTTCACGAGGCCTTCGAGCTCGGCCCAGTCGGTCCCGCGATCGGCCACGAAACGCTCGAGGTTCAACTTCCTCCCCAGTCGCTCTGACCGCCGCCGGTGGACAGTGGTCGTACCTTGGTCACGTGGACTTCGAGGACCGACACGTCACGGTCACCCCCGAAGGGATCAGCCTCGACGTCGTGCTGGCCGGCCTCGGCTCCCGGTTCGTCGCGTTCGCGCTCGACTTCACGTTGCAGGTGCTCGCGCTCGTCGGGTTTCTCCTCGTCGTCGTCTCAGCTTTCCACGGCTCTGTGAGCACGACCAGCGGGCTCGTGGCGGGCGGGGCTTTCTCCCTTTTCGTCCTCGTCGACTTCATCGGGTACTTCATATTCTGCGAGATGCTCTTCAACGGGCGGACCCTGGGCAAGCGGGCGGCAGGCCTACGCGTCGTCCGGGTCGGCGGCCAGCCCGTCGGCTTCTGGTCAAGCCTGCTCCGCAACGTGCTCCGCCTGATCGACATGCAACTCGGTGTCACCTACCTCGTCGGAAGCGTCCTCATCCTCGCCACCAACAAGAACCAGCGGCTGGGCGACCTGCTCGCCAACACGCTCGTCGTGCGGGAAAGGGTCGGGGCCGCCACGACCTGGGACCGCTCGTCGTGGACATCCCCGGCCGGCTTCACCGCGCCGGCCTCGGGCCCGGGCGGGTGGTCTCCGGCGGACGCGCACCAGGTCTATCTCCCTCCTGAGCTCGCCCACTGGGACGTGAGCGCTGTTCCCGAGGCCGAGCTCGCACTGGCCCGGACGTTTCTCGCCAACCGGGGCGGGTACACCGAAGAGGCCCGGCTCCGGCTCGGCCACGAGCTGGCGGGGCGGATGTGGCCCCTCGTGGCGGGGCCGACCGGGCCGTTGCCACCGGAGTGGTTCCTCGAGGCCGTGCTTCTCGTCAAGTCGGCCCGCGCCTGAGGCCGAAGCGGCGCCGGCACGGATGCGGCCGCTGAGGCCGGTACCGGAGCGGGGCGGGCCGGCGCCCGTAGCCTCCGCCGCGCCCTGCCGGTCGGGCGGTCCCCGGCAGTAGCCTCTGGGGCGTGCCCGGCATGCACGTGGAGAGGGTCTATTTCAATCTGCACACCGCTCTGCTCGACTGGCAGTTCGGTCCCTTCCCGCTGCTCGTCCTCACAGCGTGCATCGCCGCCGGCATCTGGTACCTACGGGCCGACTGGACCCTGGCGACCCGGGGCCGCAGCTGGAAGGCACGGCGGACCGTCCCGTTCTTCGCCGGCCTGATCACCGTCGACCTCGCCCTCCAGTCGCCGGTCGCGACCCTGACCGGCTCTTACTTCCAGGCGCACGTCATCCAGCACCTGCTCCTCATGATCATCGCCCCGGCGCTACTGGCCCTGGGTGCCCCCATGACGCTGATCCTGCAAACCTCGAGCCGCCGCGCCAAGACGGCGTGGCTGCGCATCCTCCACAGCCAGGGGTTCGCCGTGCTCTCCCACCCGCTCACGGTCTGGGTGCTCTACTACGGCGTCATGCTCGCCTTCTTCCTCACCTCCGCCGTCGGCTTCGCCATGGACCACATGTGGGTGATGGACCTCATCAACCTCGGCTTCCTCTTCGGTGCGACGCTCTTTTGGTGGCCGATGATCGGGCTCGACCCGATCCCGCGCTGGGCCGCCAGCTACCCGCTCAGGATGGTCAACCTCTTGATCGGTGTGCCGCTCGAGTCGTTTCTCGCCATCGCTCTTTTGAGCTCGCGCCAGACCATCGCTCCGATGTACAGCCTGTCGAGCACCCACACGGGAGCCGGCATCCTCTGGGTGATGTCGGAGCTGCTGACAGTCATCGCCGTGATCCCGATCTACTTCCAGTGGATGGCCTCCGAGGACCGCAAGACGGCGCGCGAGGACGCCCGGCTGGACGCCGAGGCGGCCCGGTTGGCGGCGGAGACGACCGGCCTCTCGGGGCGTGCCGCGGCCCCGCAGGCCGGCTGGGGCGACTTCCGACCCAGTGCCTCGTAGCGCTGGGGTCAAGTCGACGTGGCGAAAGGACAGGCAGATGAGCGATTCTCACTCCCCGAAGCCCGAGGCATCATCTGACGAAGAACCTGGGCTGCGATCCGGCCCGGTCTCTCGCTACGGCCGACGGGCCCTCATGCTCGGGGCGGCGGCAGCCGGAGCCGGGATCACCGTCGGTCTGGTTGCCGGCGCCAGGCCCGCCGACGCTGCAGACGGCCAAGCGGTGCTCCTCGGCCAGAACGGGTCCAACGCGAATACGGCAGCCAGCACGACCCAGATCAACACCACCAGCGGTGACGGCCTCCAGGCGAAGACCAGCGGAGACTCAGGCTCACACGGCGTCTTGGGAACCTCGACCATCGGCACCGGCGTCCAGGGCCAAACCGAGGGGAATGGCCAGTCCGGAGTGTCGGGCATCGACACGAGCCCATCTGGCGGCCACGGCACCTACGGGCACTCCAAAAAGGGCGTCGGCGCCTACGGCGAGACTCTGGGGACCGGCGGCTACGGCGTGTACGGCCATGACGCGAGCCAAGATGGCGCCGCCGGCATTATCGGGGACTCCACCAAGGGAATCGGCATAATCGGGGTCTCCATCGAGGGGGATGGGGTCTTCGGGATCTCCGAGAACGGCAACGGCGTGTTCGCCTTTGGCCCATCGGGCGTCTTGGCTCTGGGCTCCGGCACAGGCTACGGGGTGAAGGCCACCGACACCCAAGCAGACACAAGGCAACTCAGCACTCCTGTATTTGCCCAAGTTGCGAACGTCAAAAATGGCAGCCCGGCGGTAAACGCGTGGACCGGTGGTACGGGCAGCGCCGTCGTGGCCACAATCGACAACACGAAAAGCACTTCCCCAGCGGTCTTGGCAACCACCAATGGCACTGGCCCGGCTGTGCGCGCCTCTCATCCGGACGGCACCGCTTTGCAGGTTGACGGCATCGCCAGCTTCTCCAGGAGCGGGCGCGCGACGGTGGCAGGGACCGCTGGCGCACCTCGACAGTCGGTTGTCGTCACAGGGGTCGCTCTCGGCGCCTCGAGCATGATCCTTGCCACGCCACAAGGTCATGTCACCGGTGTCGCAGTCGAAGGCGTCGTACCGGACGTGACGGCCAATACGTTCACGATCTATCTGACAAAGCCGGTCACGGTCTCGCTCGCCATTGCCTGGTTCGTTCTCGGGTAGGCGAAGGGAACAGCTCTGCGGTTGGATCGTGCTCAAACAGGCCGGCGGCTCCGTTGGCGACAGATGCTGGGGACAGACGGTGTAAGGACCGCGGTCACGGTGTAGAAGACCTGCCTCGAAAAGACCGGAAGCCCCGGTCCCTTGTGAGGACCGGGGCTTCCAAGATCATGGTCAGGAGTCCCTGACCAGTTGCTGTGCTAGCAGGTCAGGTCTGGGTAACCGTCACAGACCCGTTGGTACCGTCGACGAGAGTGGCGGTGATGGTGCAGAAGCCAACCGCGGTGCCGGCCACGTAGGTCGAGTAGGCATAGTCACTGCTGGCCAGGGTGGTCGAGGCCGGAGCAGCGCCGCAGCCAGTGAAGCCGCTCACCACGGGCGTCACGGTGAAGGTCACCGCACCCCCGATATCGGTGCTCGACGGAGCACTCGCGTACACCGTGATGTCGGACGTGACTCCAGGCGCGACGGCCGAGGGGACGGCCGTGACCGTCACCTTATTGGCGACCGTTGTCTGGGTGACGACAGCCGAGCCACTCTGTGCACCATCGGCCTCGGTGACCGTGACCACGCACGTCGTGGCAGTTGCGCCGGCGGTGTAGTTGACCACGGCCGTACCGGTGGCACTGGTCACCGTGGTGGTTAGCGTCGTGCTGGTGGTTACCGTCGCCGAGGCGTCGCTGCAGCCGGTACCCGTGATCGCAACCTCCAGCGGGTCACCTACAACAGCGCCGCTGGAGTTGGCAACCGTGACCCCGAAGAGGCCAGCGGTTGCGCCCGAGCTCACGTTAACTGAAGCCGACGTCGGGCTGAAGGTCACCGAGGGCGGGAAGGTCTCCGGGTTCGTGGTCTGGTCGATCGTGACCGTGCCCTTGCCTCCGCTGGCGTCCGTGACCGTGATGGTGCAGAAGCCCACAGGGCCAGGGAAGGCCCCGCCGACCGGTTCGGTGTAGGTCACCGAGACGGCGGTGTTGGTCGGACCCGTCGAGCCGGTGATCGTGGTCACCGACCCGGTGAAGGTCCCGCAGATACCCGCCGTTACCTCCGCTGCATTCTCTGTGAAGGTCACCGTGTCGTTGGCGGCCGAGTACCCCGGAACGGGCGTAGCCACGGCGGTCACGACATCAGTCGCCGGTGTCACCGCTGCCCCGGTTGCCGCAGTCCCCTTCCAGCTCGACAGAATCGAGCTCGTCGCCAGGCTGCCAGTCAGCGTGTTGGAGGTGGTGCTCTGGATGGTGCCGGTCCAGCTCTGGCCGTAGAGGGAGTCCGTCGCCGTGATGGTGCAAACAGGGGCGTCGGAAGTGGAGTAGGCCGGGGCGGTGTAGGTGACCGAGGCCACGCCGCTGCTGTTGGTCACAGCCGTGGCCGAGCTCAACGTGCCGCAGGTGTCACCACTCACCGAAGGGCTCACTGTGAACAGCACCGTGTCACCGCTGACGAGTGGGCCCCCTAATCCGTCTTTCACCGTGGCGTTGATGGCCACCGTCGAGGTCCCGTTGGAAGCAAGGAGTACGTTATTGACGGTGCCAAGGGCCGCCGTCGGAACGGCGATGGCCAAGGTGGTGCTAGGTGTGATCGGCGGGACGAAGTACCCGAAGGCATCGACAACGACGTCGACATTCGCACCACCAGTGGCGGGTCCGTCGTATACCTCCACGGTGCCAGTACCGGCCGTGTCCGCGATCGTGTAGTTCGGGACTGCCGGATACTGGCTCTCGGTCCAGTTGAGGTCAGAGGCGACAGGAACCGTCGCGTCGGACTTCGGGTAGACCGTGAGATAGCCATTGGCGTCGCCCGGAATCACCGTGAAGTTGGCCGCCACGGCGGTGGCAGCCGCGGGGATCCCGCTGCCGGCGGTGTCGAGGGTGAAGAGCTCCGAAGACTCAGCTGAGATCGTGGTCTCGGTGCCAACCGGGCTTATCGTGCGGGTGTCGGCCACGCGGACCGGGGTGATCGGCACGAAGGCCGAGCCGGTGCCACCGCTGCCGGAGTAGTAGCCGCTCACGTCAACGTCCACGTCCACCGTATTGGTGTGGTTGTAGACCTCGATCTGGCCGCCTGTGCCGACTCCGACCGTCACGCGGTTCGCGATCGCCACGTTGGTGGCCTGCGCGATGAAGTTCAGGTTCGAGGCGGTCGGCATGGTCGCCCCTGCCGGGTAGACAGTCAGGAAGCTTGGACCCGTTGCATTCGCAGCCGTCAGGTTCACGACCACGGCGCTCGCGCTAGCGGGGACGCCGGTGGTGGATCCTGTCACTGTGACCGCTGTGCTCGTATTCGCAGCGATCGTGGCACCGACGGCGAGGGTGCCAAGAGCACGCACGGGGGAGAGCGGGTTGTACAACCCGCTGCCGTTGGCCGCAGGAGAGCTCGTGTAGTAGCCCTCCACGTCGACCACGACGTCCGTGTTACCGGCGTGGTTGAAGATCGAGATCCCGCCCGAAGCACTGAGCGGCACCGTGACGAGGTTCGCCACTATGACGCCGGGCGCGAAGTTGAGGTTGGAGACCAGCGGCAGCGTCGTCCCCTCGGGGAAGACGCTCAGGAACCCGTTAGTCGACGGGTCGACGGCGGTCACGTTGAGGACCACGGCTGACGCTGTGGCCGGTACGGGCCGGCAGGACCGGTTACACCTCTGCCCGGTGGCTCGGCTCAGGCTACGTGCTGCGCCTTGGTGACGGGGGGCACCGACCACCTGCCCTTTTCTGACTGGACGATCCGTCCCAATTCCCGTAGTCGGTTGAGCGCTTCGCTTATGGCCTCGTGGCGACGATGCACCTGCTCCCGCAGCTCGGTCTTGGTGTGCTCTCCCGGATGCTCGGTGAGATAGTCCAAGAGTAGGGAATCAAGATCCTGGGCGGCATCGACTTTGGCCAGGTCGCTGACTGGTACGTGGCTGGAGTCGTAGATTGCCAGCGAAGACTGCCCGCCGGGGAGGTTTTGCCGGATCGCCAGTAGGTTCATCGGCCCGAACTCGTCGGCGTCCTTCTGCTTCTCGCAGTGGAGAGTCACTCGGCCCTTCTTGGTTCGCTG
>JBEKBT010000070.1:0-15654 GCA_050015255.1 Acidimicrobiales bacterium | reverse complement strand
CGACTACGAATCTCTCCGCGTCGACATGCAGACCCTCTTCGGTCATCTCGGCATCACCACGACCGACCTGCCCGCCGCGGCATAGACAACTATTTGTCGATCACGCTGCGCAAGGCTCTAGGTTTCGAGTCGGTCCTCCGACACGTTGGAAGAGTTGCCGTTAACGGCACTCGCCCTTTTTGAGGCAATATCGAGCAGTTCCTGAGGGTGGACCGAGGATCGAGCAGCCCTGGTCCCACGTCCGCGAGGGCTCAACCTATAGGCGCGAGAATCCGATGAAATGAGTGTGGCGCAGCACCGAGGGTCATCCGCCGTGGTGGCAGTGTTCCTGTCGTTGGCTGCCGTGGTGCTCTCGGTCGGGCTCTTAGGTGCGGCCGGCATGGGCTTGTATGCCCACGAGCACATGTCTGACTCGGTGGGTCGATCGATCGCCATCGGGGCAGCGGTTGCATTGAGTGGCGTGGTGCTGGCGAGCATGCTGGCCTTCTTCGGATACGTGCTCAGGCTTCTGAATGAAATCGCGGAAAACACTCGAGGGCAGATGCAGGGCATCAAAGGTACCCTGAGAGCACTAGGGGCTCCGAGACCTACCGTGCCAGATGTCGCCGCTCGAGCTTCTGTCAGCAGCATGGCCGAGGTTGGCGCAAGCCGAAGCAGGCCAAGACCTGCAGCCTCGACGACGATTCCAGAGGGGCTCAGAGACGAACTGCGAACTTGGCTTTCGTGGTAAGGACTTGTCCGACCCGAAGCCACCGGCCTGCGGGAGGGACGCCTAGCGGGCGTCTATGTACTTGAACAGGGCTTCCCGATCCTGTTCCAGTTCTTCGATCCGGCTCTTTACGACATCGCCGATGCTCACGACTCCGGCGAGGGCTCCATCCTCGAGTACGGGAACGTGACGGATGCGATGCTCGGTCATCATGACGGCCAGGGACTCGACTTCCTCTTCAGGAGAGACGGTTCGCACTTCTCTCGACATGATCGTCCGGACCGGCTTGACGAGAAGCGCACCTCCAAAGCTGTCAAGGGCGCGTGTGACGTCACGTTCGGAGATGATTCCCTCAACTGTCCGACCGTCGCTCGAAACGACCAAGGCACCGACGTTATGTCGCGCCATCTCTGCCACGGCCGCAGCTACGGTGGCGTCTCGATCGATCGTCGCTACTGACGCGCCCTTGGTCTTCAGTACCGTGGAGATCTGCATGATCGTCCCTCCCAGCCGATGGTGAGAACCCACAAACCAAGTAGGAATCCTGCTTCGACCTGTGGGGAATCACCATGGCGTTCGGTTTGCAAGAGTGTGAATGTCGGTCGGGGCGCGCACCTACGCCCCCACGACGATTTCAGCTGCATAGAAACGATCTGCGACCAGGGCTCTTGCGCCGGGCCAGCTAGGACGCCGCCGCCTCGAGCGCGGCCTGCGCCCTGGCTGCGTCCCCGGCCCGAGCTTCACACTCAGGACACCAGGGCTCAAGGACGCCCCACTCTCGAACTGGGTGCCTCACTTCGACCTGGGCGGTCGGGGCACCACAGGCATGAGCAACGCTCAGTTTGCCGTTGACAGCGACCTCGGCGAGGTGCCAGGTGCCCGGAACCCTCTCTGTCGGCGAATAGCCAGTCAACCCGTTCAATGGCTGCGGCCTGACGATTATGCGGGTGACCACGACGTACCTGGGCATAACTTCTCCCTTCGTGATCCTGACAAGAAGAGTTTACGACTCACGGAAGGGAGACCCAAAATGGATTGCGAGCCGGCGGCGATTATGGGGAGCATCGCGGGCCCGTCGAGCGACGCCGTGGCCCGGCGGAGCTGGAGGGCTGTCATCCGTGCGCCGATTGATGACCTTCGGTTCTGAGGGCGAGCTCACGACTGGTGCGAGAATCCGCGGCAGGAACTTGAAGTCGGGAGCGAGTCCGCGGGTTGGCGTTCGAGGAGACGGGACTTGCGAGGCACCGGAGGCAGCTCGTACTGGTCACTTGCGGGGGCGAAGGAGCCAGTCCGGGAAGCGGGCGATTTGGTCTCCCTCGTGAGCTTCGAGTGGCTTTCCGGCGGCCCAGGAAACGGATGAAACGATAAGGTACGCCAATCGAAATCGACAACACTTCGCCAGTTGATGACGCCTTCGGGGGGTTCGCGAAGAGCGCGCTCGAGGACGCGCTCGAGCACCGTCCCGACTGGGCGACGGCGCTCGGCGACCATCGCTACGACGCTGAGCTGCCCGACATGAGCCCGGAGGCGCTCGAGAGCTGGCGAGGGGTAGTCGGCCGGAATCTGGAGCGCCTGGCCGGTTTCGATCCTGACATGCTCAGCCCGGAGAACCGCGTGGACGCGCGTCTTCTCGGGAACTCCTTCGAGCTGCTCGCCTTCGAGCTGGACGAACTGCGCGAGCACACGTGGAATCCGATGGTCGCCAATCCCGGTCGTGCCGTCTACGACATCACGGCGAGGGAGTTCGCGCCGCCGGGAGATCGCTTGCGCTCGCTCGCGGGCCGACTCGCCGCCATCCCCCGAGCGCTCGCCACTGCCCGGGCGAGCCTGGAGGCGATGCCGAAGGTGCACCTCGAGACCGCCCTCGGCCAGTTCGCAGGCACGTCGGCACTCATCATCGGAGAGATCGATCGCTTGCTCGAGGACTCGCCGGCGAGCCGGGCCGAGATCGACGCGGTACGCCCGGCTGCCCTCGAGGCGCTCGAGGCACACCGAGCTTGGCTGGGAGAGCGCTTGGCCGTCTCGGAACGCGACGACTCGTTCCGCGATCCACGCCTCGGTCCTGAGCGCTTCTCGCGCAAGCTCGCGCTCACACTCGACGCGGAGAGCGACGCTGTGTCAATCCTCGCTCGTGCCGGGGCCGACCTCGAGCGCGTCACCGAGGAGATCACCGAAGCCGCCTCCCGCCGCCTCTCACGTCCTCCCTCCTCGCCGGGCCTCGTCCGGGAAGCGCTCGACGCGCTCGCCGCTGACAGGCCCGACAACGACACCATCCTCGACGTCGCGCGCTCGGCGATCCAAGCCGAGAGCGCCTTCGTGGAGAAGTGGGCCATCGTGAGCACCTACGAGGATCCCTTCGAAGTGATTGCGATGCCGGAGATCGACCGTGGCGTCGTCGTCGCCTACTGCGATCCGCCCGGTCCTCTCGAGACAGCCGAGATTCCGACGTTCATAGCGGTCTCACCTACTCCCGCCGAGTGGACCGAGGAGCGCGTCGCGTCCTTCTACCGTGAGTACAACCGCCACTCGGTGTACAACCTCATGACCCATGAGGCGATGCCCGGCCACCTGCTGCAGGAACAGCACGCCAGGCGCTTTGTCGGATCAAGCCCGGTACGCGCCGTGTGGTACTCGGGCTCCTTCGTCGAAGGTTGGGCGGTTTACGCCGAGAGCGTGATGGTCGAGCTCGGCTACCCGGGAGAAGCCGACCCGGTCGCACTGCGCCTCCAGCAACTGAAACGGCAGCTGCGCACGATCCTGAACGCGATCCTCGATGCCAGAGTCCACGCTGGGGAGCTCGCCGAGGACGCCGCCATGAAGCTCATGATCGAGCGCGGCTTTCAAGAAGAAGGCGAGGCGGCCGGCAAGTGGCGCCGCGCCCTGCTTACTTCCGCGCAGCTCTCCACGTACTACGTCGGCTATAGCGAGCTGAGCGGCCTCGTCGGTGATCTCCGCCGTCGGCATCCAGACTGGACTTTGCGCACGCTCCATGACCGTCTGCTGAGCCACGGCTCCCCGGCCGTGCGCCACCTGAGGACTGTCGTCGAGTAGCGACCGGGCAACTGGGCCCGAAGCCAACCACTGGGCGCCCAGGCCCGTGAGCTGCCCTTTCCTCCTGCCTATGGCTGCACAACGCCCCTCTGACAGCGGTTCCGAGCAGGGAGTTCTTCTTCCCAACCTTGAGCGAGCGCACACGGCAACATGGTGCTTCCAACGATCCCAAAGGTGCCGAGGCCAAGGTGCGAGCGGCATTTCCGACCTCGAGCGTGCTCAGCGTCATCACAGACGAGTAGCCAAAGGCAGCTCTATCGGAGCTTGTAGACCTGGTTCACGTACTGGTCGAGCATGCGCGTGGCGCTGAAGTTCGGGACAAGGGTGCGCATCGACGCGCGGACACGTTGCAGCCAGAGCCTCGGAATCCCAAACCGGTCGCGCTCGAAGAACAACGGCCGGACCTCGTCCTCGAGCAAGGCATGGAGTCTCGTGGCGTCCCGCTCGTCTTTTGCAGCCTCGTCGGGATCGACGTCGCCGTCGATGGCCCAGCCGTTCGAGCCGTCGAAACCCTCCGCCCACCAGCCGTCGAGCACGCTCAGGTTGAGGCACCCGTTGAGAGCCGCCTTCATGCCGCTCGTGCCGCTCGCCTCGAGCGGCGGGCGGGGCAGGTTGAGCCATACGTCGCAGCCGGCTATCAGCGTGCTCGCGACGCTCAAGTCGTAGTCCTCTACGAAGACCACGCGATTGCCGACCCCAGGCGAGCGTTTCAGCGCGAACAGGTGCTGTGCGATCGCTTTCGCGGCGTCGTCGAGCGGATGAGCTTTCCCCGCCAGGACCACCTGTGTGGGCTTGTCATGATCCAGCAGCTCCAAGGCTCGGGTGGCAGGGTGCATGATCAAGTCGAGCCGCTTGTAGGTCGCCAGGCGTCGAGCGAACCCGATCGTGAGGAAGGAAGGGTCGAACGCTTCGGCTCCGGCCTGCACGAAATCGAGGTTCTCGCCGCGTGCCAGGCGGTCGACGACGACCTTGCGCCTGATCAGCGCGATGAGATCGCGTCTTTGTTGGCAACGGACCTCCCAGAGCTCCTCGTCCGGGATCGATTCCAGGCCTGCCCAGACCGCCGGGTCGGAGGCGTGCCGTTCCCAGCCCTCGCCGAAGTAGCGCGCCAGCAGCGCCCGCATCGGTGGCGCCATCCAGGTCGGGAGGTGCACACCGTTGGTGACGTGGCGAATCGGCACCTGGTCGGAGGTCCGGCCCGGGAACATCTCGTGCCACATGACCCGCGCGACAGACTCGTGACGGGCGCTCACTGCGTTCGTCGAGCGGGCCGCACGGATCGCCAGCGGCGTCAGGCCGCTGGGCTCGCTCACATCGGCTGGATGGATGCGGCCGAGGCTCAGGAACGCCTCCGGGTCGAAGTCGAGCTCGGAGGCGAGCGATGCGAGCACCGGGAGGATCTCCTCACGGTTGTAGGTCTCATTGCCGGCCTGTACCGGGGTGTGTGTCGTGAACACGAAGCGGTCGCGGCCGCGCTCGAGCGCGGCAGCCAGGTCATCGACTTGCCCCTCCGGAAGGTGGGCGATTGCCGACGCGGCGGCCACGCTCGCCAGGGCGGCATGGCCCTCGTTGAGGTGGAAGAGGGTGGGCCTGATCGACATCGCTTCGAGCGCACGGACCGCGCCAACCCCGAGAAGCGCGTACTGCGCGAGACGGATCGGCCGGTTGCCTTCGTACAGACGGGCGCCGATCCAGCGCTGCAGCGGGGTGTTCTCCGCGATGTCGGTGTCGAGGAGGTAGAGCGGCACACGACCGATGTCGGTCCGCCAGACGTGAGCGGCGACGTGACCATCCCAGACCGGGACCTTGATCGTCAGCGGCGAACCGTTGGCGGCGCTCACGCGCGCCGCGGGCAGCGTCTCGGGATCGGCCTCGACCCAGTACTCGTACTGCCATCCTGCCCGGTCGACGCGCTGGTGGAAGTAACCCCGGCGATAGAGGAGCCCGACGCCGACCATTGGCAGCGCCTGATCCGACGCCTCCTTCAGGAGGTCGCTGGCGAGCACTCCGAGTCCTCCCGAATACACCGGCAGGGACTGGTGCACGCCGAACTCGGCACACAAGAAGGCGACCGGCCCTTCACCGAAGTCCGTACGAGCCGGGCGAGCCAGATCGTCGTCGAGCATATGGGCTACCGAGTTGACGCGGGCTAGGTACTCGTCGTCGGTCGCCGCCTCGAGCAGCGAGCGCTCCGGAAGGTCACGCAGGAAGCGAACGGGGTTCTCGCCGCTCAGATTGAACCGGTGCGGGCCCAGCCGCGCGAAGAGCTCACGGCCACCGGGTGTCCACGACCAGCTGTAGTTGTAAGCGATCTGAGCCAGCGGATACAAGGGCTCCGGCAGCCGTCGGCCGAGGCGGTCCACAGCTCGAACCAAGTCGTTCGTACCGTCCAGGTGGAGATCGCGGTCGCGAGGCGTATTCATAAGGTGTGAACCTAATGGTTGAGCGGCACCGGCTCACATTCGCCGAGGCTGCTCGGCCACTCGACCGACGCCGCTTTTGCCAGACGGCCGAGCGCGCCGAAGGCCTTGACGGTCCCCTCCGAGGCCACGGCATCGCCAGCGAGCGGCATCGCCACCTATTTCGTCGGGCTCAGGACGAGGAGTCCGAGCGGTGGCAGCACGAGCAAGGCGCTTTGGTCGCGCCCGTGCCAGGGCGTCTCGGTCGTGTCGACCGACTCGGGTACGACATAGCCGCTGCCGCCGAATTCCGGCTCGTCGCTATTGGCGAGCACTTGCCAACGACCGGCGCTCGGCATGCCCACGCGGTAGTTCTCGCGTGGCACCGGGGTGAAGTTGGCGATCACCACGAGCACACCCTCGCCGCCGTCGCGCCGTTCGTAGGAGAGCACGCTCTGCGACCGGTCTTCGCAGTCGATCCAGGCGAAGCCTCTGCCGGCGAGGTCGTCGCGGTACAGGGACGGCTCGGAGCGGTACAGCTCGTTCAGCCTGCGCACCCAGGCGGAGACGCCTTGGTGGGCGGAAGAGTCGAGGAGGTGCCAATCGAGGCTCACATCGTGGTTCCACTCCGAGCGCTGAGCGAATTCGCCGCCCATGAAGAGCAGCTTCTTGCCGGGTTGGGTGAACTGGTAGCCATATAAGAGCCGCAGGTTGGCAAACTTTTGCCACTCGTCGCCGGCCATGCGGCTGAACAGTGAGCCCTTGCCGTGCACGACCTCGTCGTGCGACAGCGGGAGCACGAAATGCTCGCTGTTGGCGTAAACCGCGCGGAAGGTCAACCTGTCGTGATGCCAAGGCCGGTAAACAGGATCTTTCGCCAGGTAGTCGAGCGTGTCGTGCATCCAGCCCATATCCCACTTGTAGCCGAAGCCAAGACCGCCGGCGTCGACTGGTCGGGAGACTCCGGGCCACGCGGTGGACTCTTCCGCGACGGTCGTGATATCGGGAAATGATCCGTACGCCTCGGTGTTGCAGGCTTGGAGCATCTCGATCGCTTCGAGGTTCTCGTTGCCGCCGAAGCGGTTCGGGACCCACTCTCCGACCCCGCGCGAGTAGTCGAGATAGAGCATCGAGGCGACGCCGTCCATGCGCAACCCGTCAGCATGGAACCGGTCGAGCCAGAAGCACGCGCTCGAGATCAAGAAGCTGCGAACCTCGTTGCGGCCGTAGTTGAAGATCCAGCTCTGCCAGTCCGGTTGCACTCGCTGGCGGGGGTCGGCGTGTTCGTAGAGGTGGGTGCCGTCGAACTGCGCCAACGCGAAGGCGTCGGAGGGGAAGTGCGACGGTACCCAGTCGAGGATCACACCGATGCCGGCCTGGTGGAGAGCGTCTACGAGTGCGGCGAACTCGTCAGGTGTCCCGTAGCGCGCGGTGGGTGCGAAGTAGCCGGTGATCTGGTACCCCCACGAGCCGTAGAAGGGATGCTCCATGACCGGCATGATCTCGACGTGTGTGAATCCGTAGCGCCGGACGTGGTCGATAAGGCGCGGAGCAATCTCCGCGTAGGTGAGGAAGCGGCCATGCTCTTCTGGTACGCGTTGCCACGAACCGAGATGCACCTCGTAGATCGACATGGGCTTGTCGAGGCGCTGCAGTTGTCCACGGCTGGCCATCCACTCGCTGTCGAGCCATTCATGGTGCGGCTCCCAGACCACCGACGCGGTCTTGGGCGGCTCCTCGTTGGAGAACGCGAAGGGGTCCGCCTTGTCGAACCCGCCACCGCCGAGTCGCGACAGCAGCCGGTACTTGTAGCGCTGGCCGGCGGTGACCCCAGGAATGAAACCTTCCCAGAGCCCCGACTCGCCGCGCGCCGAAAGCGGGTGTCGTGCGCCGTTCCAGCCGTTGAAGTCCCCGACCACGGCGACGCGCTCGGCGTTCGGTGCCCAAACGGCGAAGAGAGCTCCGGAGACGCCGTCGACGGTCATCAGGTGGCAACCGAGCTTCTCGTAGAGGCGAAAATGCCTGCCCTCGTTGAACAGGTAGAAGTCCATGGGGCCGAGGACGCTGAAGCCCAGTACCGTCTCGGCTCCGCGTTGCAGACGACTGAGGGAGCCAGACGGCACCCGCCCTCTGTGCTCGCGAAGCGGCTCCAAGGCTTCGTGCACTGCCGGGTCTTCCACAATCTGCTCCAAGGGGGCGGCCGTGAGACGTTCCCAGTTGGGTCGTTCAGTGCTGGTTCCCGGCAGGTTGACCGACTCCTCTTGGCCGAGCACGTCGTCAAGTTGCACGAGGACGAGCCCGGCGCCGCTGCGCGCCAGCGCCTCGTTGACGGCGGCGAGCACAGAGCTCGGCGTTGTCGCCTCACCTCCTTCGTCACGCTCGCCCGCTGGCAGCCCCTGCCGGCTCAGGGCGGAAAGGCGCTCGCACAGATGCGCCCGTTCGACCCGCGCCTGCTCGGCCGAAGTCGCGTCCAGTTGGCCGTACGCGAGCCGCTCGTCGATGTCACGACCGGCCCACCAACCGTTGAATGTGGGCAGATCGTGGGTCGAGAAGCTGGCGACACAACCATCGGGCGGCGTTTCGAGCACCGGCTCGCCAGCGTCGCGGATGGAGAACTGAGCGACATACGAGCGCCGAATGCCGGCTTGCTGCATCCCTTGTCGCGCCTCGTTGTCGACGGTGCCCAGGTCCTCGCCGATGATGTCCGCATGGTTGCGTTGCGCCTCGATCGCGACCACGGCCAGCAGCTCTTCGAAGGGCATCTTCACGTAGACACCGTCGCGCGGCTCACCGCCGGCGGGTATCCAGAACAACCTTTGCAGGCCCATCACGTGGTCGATGCGCAGCATCCCGGCTACATGCAGGTGGTGCGCGAGCGCAGCGCGGAACTCCGCGTGGGCGTCGGCTCGGAGTGCCTCGGGTCGCGCGGGGAGGAAGCCCCACGACTGGCCTTGCGAGAAGAAACTGTCAGGCGGTGCCCCGACAGACATGCCAGTTGCGTACTGATCACGACGGCGCCAGACGTCGTAGCCGTAGGGATGTACGCCCACGGGAAGGTCGAGGGCGAGGACCTGGCCACGCTGTGAGAGCCTCTGGGACAGCTCCGCCACTTGCTCGTGAACGACCCACTGGGCGTAGATGTGATAGCGCTCATTGACCGGGTCGACGTCGCTCCATCTGAGCAGGCCGCCGCGCAGCGGCCCGGGCCAGTCGTGCCAATTGATCCCGAAGCGATCGACGGCAGCGCGAAAGCGCCCATAGTCAACCAGCTCCGGGCGTTCGAACATGAAGTTGCGCAACGCCGCTTCACGACCCATGGCCGACTGCCCTACGGCAGTTGCCATCGCGCTCAGGGCCGCGCGTTTTGCCGCCGTCACGGCGGCGCCGTCCACACATGAGTCATGAACCCAGCTGGCGCGTCGCTCTGCCGCCTGTGCGCCCGAGACGAGCACGCGTGCTGCCGGAGACCAAGCGAACTCAGGCACGCGCTCCACGTCGATCCAGCGTTCGTGCCAGAAACGGCGACTCACTGGCAGGTACGGGCTCGCCTCGAAGGACTCCGGCCCGAAGCCAGCCAGCAACGGAAGTGTCGAGACCACACTTGCTTGCTCCCTGGCGGCGAAGCGGGCGAGCTCGTCGAGGTCGCTCAGGTCGCCTGATCCCCAACTGCGGGCAGAATGCAAGGAGAACAGTGGTGCAACGATCCCAAAGGCGCGCCAGTCCTCGGCAAAGCGCCCCCGGGCGCCGGCCGCGGGAGCCACGATGACCGTCGTCGTACCTGTGCGACCTCGGACCCGAACGGTGAAATTGTGATAGCCGCGCGGCAAGATGGCAGGCAGCGGTGCGGCACCTCGGTACACGGGCCGGCCGTCGACGCGCGCCGCCGACAACGAGGCAAGATCGTCCCGTTCGATGTGCCATTCCACGCGCTCGCCCTCGTCGGATTCGATCGCACACTCCAAGTCGGTGTCGGCCTCCCGTAGCCTGACGGGGACCCTGCCGAGGGACGCGTCATTGAGGACGGTCACCGGTTCCACTATCTGCTCGATGCGCGCGCTGCGGCGGCTGCGAAGCAGGCGTGCCGCGTCGCCAGCTTGGCTGATCGGTACGCCGAGCGCGCTCAGTACTGCAAGGAGCACCTCGGCGTCGGCGCGGTGAGGCACACCGGAGCCGTCCAGGTACTCGAGCAAGATCCCCGCGTCAGTCGCGAGGGCTCGCAAGGTTGCTGGGACGTGAGGAGCTGTCGCCACGATCAGTGTCAGTCCGACCAGGTGATGAGGCCAGGGACGTACGGATCGGCGAGCAAGGGATGGCACGGCAGGACGCGAGCAACCAGTTCGGCGTCATTGCCCGCCTCGTGCGGGACACGCACGCCATAGCGAGAGATGTTGTCCCGCCGTCCCTCGTAGTCGGTGTCCAGCGGGTAGGCCTCGCCAAGAGTCGGCGCCACCCAGAGCTGTACGGTGACGTCATAGGGCTCGAGCGGGCCCAGTTCCGCCATGATCTCGACCTGAGTGCCATCCGCAGCGACGGTGGCGGTCTCGACGGCGACCCGAATCGCAGGCCACCCGTCCCGCAGGCGTTCAAGGGCCGAGCAAAGCTGGCGTGCACGCGCGGCACCTTCTGCCGAGAGCCATTGCCCGCGGTGCGCCCCTGGCAGGTAGAAGTACTCGACGTAGTCGTGCACCATCCGGTGCGAGTGCCAGGTCGGTGCCAGGCTTGCCATCGACTGGCGAACTGACGCTAGCCAGGCACGCGGCACACCTTGGGCATCCCGGTCGTAGAACGTCGGAACGATCTTGTGCTCGAGGGCGTCGTACAACGACTCGGCGTCGCTCGCATCCTGGGCGTCAAAGTCCTCATAGCGCTGGCCTGTCCCGATGCACCACCCGAACGGCGCCGCGGCCGGGTCAGCGTCGTTCCAGACTTCGTCCCACCAGCCGTCGAGCGTGCTGAGGTTGAGCGAGCCGTTCACCCCCGCCTTCATGCCGCCGATGCCGCAGGCTTCGAGGGGCCGCCGCGGGGTGTTCAGCCACAAGTCGACGCCTTGGGCAAGGGCTCGGTCCGCCGTGATGTCGAAGTCCTCGATGAACACGACTCGATGTTGCAGCCGTCGCAGTCGGGCGAACTCGACGACGTCGCGCAGCAGCTGCTTTCCGAACTCGTCGCGGGGATGGGCCTTGCCTGCGAAGATGATCTGGACAGGTCGGTCCGGATCGTCGAGGATACCCGCGAGACGATCCGGGTCGCGTAGGAACAGCGTGGGGCGTTTGTACGCAACGAACCGCCCGACGAAACCGATGGTGAGCGCCTCGGCGTCAAGGAGCGCGTCGGTGGCCGCGAGACGCGCGGCATCGGTGCCGCGGCGAGCGAGCTGTTCGTTGCGGTGGACCCGGGTGAACTCGATGAGCCGGGCGCGAGCGCGACACCTTGCATCCCACAGCTTCTCGTCTTCGGAGCCCACAAGCGGCTTCCACGAGGCTGGTGACCCCGGTGTCGTCTTCCACTCAGGACCGAGCTGAAAGTCGAGGAGCTTCTCGATCTCGGGGGAGATCCAGGATGAGAGGTGGATTCCGTTCGTCACGTGGCCGATCGGCACCTCGTTCAAGGGCAGGCGCGGCCAAAGCCCTCCCCACTGTTCACGGGTCACCGCGCCGTGCAGGCGGCTCACTCCGTTGCGGGCGCCCGCCAGCCGCAGTGCGAACACGGTGGGGCAGAACGAGTCAAGTCGGTCATCAGGCCGGTAGCGGCCGAGCGAGCTGAGTGTCTCTGGATCGACGCCGATCAGCGAGGCGTATGGCCTGAGGTACCGGTTGGCGAGCTCGGCCGGGAAGTAGTCGTGCCCGGCCGCGACCGGGGTATGGGTCGTGAACAACAGCCCTGGCGCCGCGGCCAGGCGAGCTTCGGCGAACGAGAGCCTGTCGCGAACCATGAGCTGGCGAACGCGCTCCAGGGCGGCGAAGGCGGAGTGGCCCTCGTTGAGGTGCACCATTTCGGGTTCATGACCGAGGACAGCCAGGGCTCTGATACCGCCGACACCGAGGACGAGCTCTTGTTGGATGCGCGTCTCTTCGTCGCCGCCGTAGAGCCGCCCGGTGATGGCTCGGTCGGCTCGTTGATTCCGCCTGAGGTTTGTGTCGAGAAGATAGAGCCGGTTCCGTCCGACCAGCACGGTCCAGATCTGGGCGACTACGTCCCGCCCTGGGAGTGGAACCTTGACTCGAGCCGGACGATCCTTCGCGTCGCGTGCCAATTCGATGGGTAGCCGCTCGAATGTGAGAACCTCCCACGACTCTTGCTGCAGCCCGCTGTCGTCAACCCACTGATGCGACGTTTCCCGATAGAGCAGGCCGACTCCGACGAGGGGAACACCGAGTGCGCTTGCCGACTTGAGGAACTCGCCGGCGACGGCACCAAGGCCGCCCGCGTACACGGGCAGCGAGTCGGTGAGGGCGAATTCCGCGGCGAAGTATGCGACCTCGAACCGCCGGTCCTTGCGGTGCGTCTGGGGGAACCAGGTCTTGGCGCGACTCGCCTTATAGCTCTTCGTGTCCGCGACGACCGCCGCTGCGAGCTTCGCGAGATCGGGGTCGGAGGCGAGGCGCTCCTCCACCGCGGCGCGTCCGAGACCGAGCAGCAGGCGGCACGGCCACTCCAGGGCAGAGGGACCGGCAGTCGGATCGAGGCGCGCGAAAAGAGCCCGGGTGCGCGCCTGCCAGGTCCATCGCAGATTCGTCGCCACGTCGAGGAGGTCCTCGAACCCGACGCCCTGGTGTCGCGATCTCTTCAGAACCGGCGGACGAGCCCTGATCTCACACCTCCTTGTTGCCATGATCGCACGGGAGGACCTGGAATGCTGGCGTAGCCGCCTGCCTCCACCGCGTCCGGACCCGTGACCAGAGCCTCGTTCCTGCGCGCCCGCCTTGTCCCGCAAGGCCGGCGTGATCACCGTGTGAACTGCTCCGGCACGGCTGACCAGAGCAAGTCAATAATTCTGGCGCGGTGGCAACGGTCCCGGGGGCGAGAGTTCTGGCGACCTGGCGTCGGTCGTTTAGGAGCCGTCAGTGCCCGCCTGAACGGCGGCCAGAGCGGGGTCGGTCGGGATCGAGTGCACTGCGAGGACCACGGCCCCTCCTATTGCTGTCAGTGCCAGTACGAAGAAGCAGTAGATCCAGAACGCCAGCGTGAGGCCTGAGGTGATCGTCAGCCCCGCCCGCGCGGCTTCCGCTGGCGAGATCCCGAACATCGTCGGGGAGGTGTGCTCGCCGATCTGGATCAACGCGGAGATCGCCTGAGCGATCATCGGGCTGAGTGCTCCGGCGAGCAACACGGCCCCGTGGAGGATCGGGCGCCACAGGGCGGCTGCGACGACGACGGCGACGAGCACGACCATCACCATGACATTCCCGGCGATCACGGGAGCCGGGTTCGAGAAAACATTGCCCGCGGTGAGCGAGTCCCTCGCTCCGGCTGAGGTCTGCAGGATGTAGCTGTCCCAAGAGGGGGCGAACGCGGCTGCAGCGCCGAGGGCGGCGAGAGTCAAGGCCAGGAACGGGACTAGCTCGGGGCCGCGCGGTTTGCCGAACGCGTCACTCCCGCGGGAGAGCCCGAAGGCAGTCACTGAGCCCGCAAAGCAAGCCAGCCAGCCGACGAACCCGAGCACGAGGCCAGCCCCCATGACGTGCGCGCCTCCGGCCATCGCCGTGCCCGCGTCGGCGAAGAAGAGTCCGAATGTGACGAGACTCACTCCCATCCCGAGGAGCGCTCCCATCCGGAGACGGCTGCCCCCGAGGAGGATCAGAAGGGCGCTCGCGCTCCAGACGGCGAGATAGATGACATGAGGCACGAGACTGTCCGGCTGCTGGGCGAGGCTCGCACCATTCAGATAGTGAGGGAAGAGCCCGACGATCCCACAGGCGACGCCGGTGGCGAGGAGCGCCGCAGCGACGACGGCCACCGTGCCTGGGTGGGCGACCGCTGCGGCGGGCTGGGCAACCGCCGCAGGCTGGGCAACCGGTGCGATGGTGCCTGGCGCTTCAATCTCGGTGAACCGGGCCCACGCCGCATACCAGCCGTCAGGGGTGTCGGGCCACCACGCGAGCGGCTGCGACCCAGGTTCCCCGACAGTCCAGATCCCGTAGAAGTTGGGACCTCTTCCGATCCCGTAGCTTGCCCCCCGGTAGGAGATCGTCACATTGTCACGCACGGTCCCGACCCTTCCTTTCGAACTCGTCCCGTCGTGCTCGAGATGAAGCGTAGGCAACTGACCTGTGTGTTGGCTGAGCGAAGCCTGAGATCTTGCTCGTGCTTATCGCATTCGACCTGGTAGCGGCCGTCGAGTGCTTCGTGCTTGACTGATCGCCGGTCAGGAGGGGGATGTGGGAGAACTCGGCGAGTCGCTCCGCGAATCGGGGGTGTCACTGCGGCGGGTGTTCCTCAACCCGCACCTACGACGGGTGATCATCGCTTACGCGGGATCGATCATGGGCGACCGGGCGTTCTGGGTCGTCATATCGATCTATGCGTACCAGCACGGTGGCCCGACGGCGCTCGGTGGCTTCGGGGTGGCGCGCTATCTGTCGATGGCCGCGCTGGGCCCGATCGTAAGCTCCCTGGGGGACCGATTCCCCCGCAAACGGGTCATGGTGACCTCGGACGTCATCTGTGCCGTGATCGTCGCGGCCGCCGCCGTGACAGTCGCGACTAGGGGACCAGCGTTGCTCGTGTACGCCCTCGCTGTCATGACCTCGGTCGCTCAAAGCGCGTTCCGTCCGTCGCAGGCTGCGCTCCTGCCGGTGCTTGCTCGCGATCCAGCAGAGTTGACGGCCGCGAACACCGCCACGAGCACCGTCGAGAGCGTCGGGTTCTTTGCTGGACCGGCACTGGCCGCCTTGTTATTGGCCGTCGCCAACCCTACGACTGTCATCACGATCGATGCGGCGTCGTTCGTCTGGTCGGCCTTCTTCGTGATCCGCCTCCGGGCGGAGACACGACCTCCTTCCGACGACGAGAAGAAGTCGGGACTCGTCACAGAGGCGATGAAGGGCTTCCCGACGATCCTGGCCAACGGTGATCTACGCCTTGTCATAGGGCTGCTCGTCGCGCAGACCGTCGTCGCTGGAGCGAGCCTCGTCTTCATGGTCACCATGGCGTTGTCGCTCTTGCACTTGGGTCTCCCCGGCGTCGGCGAGCTGCAGGCCGTGCTCGGAGTCGGCGGCGTCGTCGGCGGATTTGTCGCCCTGGTCCTTGCCCATCGCAAGCGACTGTCGTTCGACTTCGGGATGGGAGTCCTCCTGTGGAGCACGCCGCTGCTGATGTTCGCCGCCTGGCCCGTCCTGCCGGTTGCAATCGTGATGATGGCTCTGATCGGAATGGGAAATTCTCTTGTCGACATCAACGCCTTCACGGTTCTGCAGCGACTGGTGCCCGGAGCCGTCATGGCCCGAGTGTTCGGCGCCATGGAGAGCTTGGTCATCGCCGGGATGGCGGCGGGCT
>JBEKBT010000069.1:0-15733 GCA_050015255.1 Acidimicrobiales bacterium | reverse complement strand
ATGTCAACGCGGCTCGCAATGTCCTAAGGGCCGGGCTGGCCCAAGGCGGGAGCGGGGGTCACCTCGTGAACGCCGAGCCGGTGATTCGCTAGCTCGCGTTCTGTGCGGGTTATCGTTCGGCGAGCCCTTGTCGCATCTTCCCCAAGTGGGCACTACCGCCGTCGTTCCGCCCGGGATTGACGGCCAAGGAGTCGAGACCAATGACGGATGCTCCATCCTCGCCACTCATCGTCGTCGGCGTCGACGGTTCACCCGCATCTGCAGGCGCGCTCGAGGTCGCGGTCGAAGAGGCTCGGCTTCGCCGAGCCCGCCTGCACGTCATCTACGCCTACCCCGCCATGGCGTCTCCGCTGACGGGATCCACCGGCCACGACTACTACGAGCAGACCGAGCACGAGGCGAGGGAAGTCCTCCAACACGTCGCGGCAGCAGGGCCGCCGACCGAGGGTCTCGACGTCGAATGGCTGGGCGTCCCGGGCAACCCGGCCGAGGTGCTCATCGAGGCCAGCCGAGGGGCCAGCCTGTTGGTGGTCGGCTCGAGGGGGAGGGGCGGGTTCCTGGGCCTGCTCATGGGCTCGGTGTCCAGCCAGTGCGCCCACCACGCGCACTGCCCTGTGCTCATCGTTCGTGAAGAGCGCTGAGCCGGGCGCCCAACGGAGGGGAACCGGAACGGCTATCGCGGTATTGCCTGCTTGGCGAGGAAGTCCTCGGTGACAAGGGTGGCCGAGTCCCGGTTGAGAGTCTCGCCCCGGAAGAAAGCGGGCCGGAAGGCCTGCATCGTGAACATCAAGATGATGCCGAGCAGCAGCGTCCCTACGTCGAGGATGAAAGTGCCGCCGATCTGGCGGCCGAAGACGCCCCAGTGGGTCGAGCTGTTCGCGGGCTGCCAGTAGTACCAGAAGGCCCAGCCGAGGATGAAGTACAAGATGAGGCCGCCGATCGTGGGGAAGACGCCCTGCCTGAAGAAGTTGCGCACGCTGCTGGTGAGGCCCTTGCGGTAGTACCACGTACAGGAGAAACCGGTGAGCCCGTAATAGAAGGCGATCATCACGCCGAGGGCGTCGACCGAATCGCTGATCACGTGGCCTGCCGACAGGTAGTTCATGACGACGTAGAGCGCGATCGACACCGCCCCCATTACCGTTGTCGAGACCGTGGGCGTGAGATGCCGCTTGTGAATCCTCTCGAATGACCGGGGGATCGCCTTGTAGACCGCCATCGAGAGCGTGGTCCGCGCCGTGGGCAAGATGGTGGTCTGCGTCGAGGCCGCCGCGGACGACAGCACCATCAACAACAACAGGTGGTCGAGGACCGACGCCAGTGTCGAATGGCCGAAGATGGCAGGACCGAGAATCGAGAGCACGTCGTTCACATGGCTCGGGTTGCCGAGCCCGATGCCGGTTGAACCGATCCCGGCGAAGGACTGGACGCCCAAGATGACGAGGGCGTAGATGCCGAGCAGGACGAAAGTCGACAGCACGGCTGCCTTCCCGGGCACCGTCTCGGCATCCGCGGTCTCCTCGTTGACAGAGACTGCTGTGTCCCATCCCCAATAGATGAAAAGCATGTCCGCCAGGCCGACGACGAAGTCGCTGAAGTGCTTCACGACAAAGGGGTTGAACCACGACCCGGTAGGCACGAGGTGCCCGACCGGGGCGGTCCCGTTGCCCACTCTTATGAGCGCCTAGACCGACATCACCGTCAACATGGTGAGCTCTATGCCGAGCAAGGCCTTCTGGAAATTGGCGGAGATCTCGATGCCGACGTAGCAGATCCACGTCATGAAGACGATCCAGAGGATGCCGACTAGCAGCACCCAACCACTCGTGGCATTGTCGCCGATGCCGTTCGCGTTGAACAGGTCGAAGACGTACTGACCGGCGATCTGGGCAAGGCTCGCCATCACGAGGACGTCAGCGGCGACGATTCCCCAGCCGCCCATCCATCCCACGCGGGGATTGAACGCCCTCGTCGCCCATGTGAATGTCGTCCCGCAGTCGGGGTCGGCCCTGTTCATCTCTTGGTATCCAACCGAGATGAAGTACATCGGGATGAAGGCGAAGATCGTCACGATCGGGGCCTGGACACCGATCGCGACGACCACGAAGCCCAGCGTCGCCGCCATGCTGTAGGCAGGAGCCGTCGAGGCGACGCCGATCACGACGCTCGAGATCAGGCCGAGCGCGCCGGTCTTGAGTCCCTTCTGCGGAGCCTGACTGGCAGGCTCTACAACGATCGAAGCCACTTCGCCCCCCTCTGCGAGCTGAGGTCCTGCTGCCTACACGACCCGTGTGCCTGCACGCGAGTCATGGTTCATACCCTGGTTTCCGACACGATAGCCCGCATCCTCAGAGACCTAAGGGGCAGAAGGACGCGGTGCCGGGCGGCGCCCCATCCCAGGTCGGGGACTTATGATCCCTGCCGTGCACGCCGTCCTCTCGAGCGAAACGATTTGAGAGCAAACTGAAGAAGTGAGCGAACAAGGGGCAGCGGTCCCGGCGGCCACCTTCAGTGTGGCTCACAACCCGGACCCCGAGTCCAAGCTGCCCTACCTCATCCAGCTGCCGCTTCAAGCCGGAGCGCTCGTCTTGAAGGCAGCCGAACCCTGGCCTCGCACGGCCAAGGTCTACTGCCACCGGGCCGAGGGATGGCCCGAGCGCCCTGACATGATCGAGGAGGTCCCGGTGCGGGCTTGCGTGCGCCGGGGCCAAGCCGTCGACCTGGTGCTGGACCGGGCGCGCGAGACCCGCTCCCAGATCGTCTTCACCACTGTCAAAGGGCGTGAGGCGATCTTCTGGCAATCACCCAAGACCACTCGACGGTCAAGGCCGGCGGTGCGGGTGCCCGCACGTCGGGCGTCGGGTGCCCGGGATCTCGCCATCGCCGTGGACACGCGGGAGCGCTACCCGTTCCGCTTTTCCCACCAGCAGGCCTCGACCTATCGCAAGGCACTGCCAGCCGGCGATTACGGAGTCGAGCACGACGGCGAGCTCGTGGCGGTGGTCGAGCGCAAGGCGTTCTCCGACCTGGCGGCCACGCTTGTGGACGGGAGCCTCACCTACGCCCTCGCCGAGCTTGCCACCGTCGACCGCGCAGCTCTCGTGGTCGAGGACCGCTATGGGGCGGTGTTCAAGGCCCCCTTCGTCGCTCCGGGCTTCCTTGCCGACCTGCTCGGTGCCCTTCAGGTGCGTTACCCGCAAGTGCCAATTGTCTTTTGCGACACTCGTCCCCTTGCTGAGGAGTGGACTTTCCGTTTCCTCGGCGCCGCTCTCGCCCGGGCCCGGCAGGCCGACGACGCCATCGGCGACTGACAACCTTCGGCTCGCCGCCTCCTGGAGCCGACGAGCCGGCCCGCCGCCCTGCGTGCCCCCGCCTGGCACCGCCCCCCGCCTCGAGTGCGTAGGGCGCTAAGGTCGAACGCAACGGGTTCCGAAGCGCCTGGGGCTAGCTCTGCTGTCTCTCGATGCTTCACCGCCCGTGCCCGTCATGTGCTTGAGGAGGCCCAATATGACCCAGAGCGCCGGGCTGCACGAGCCCGAAGACCGGTTGACGCCGGAGATAATCGACAGGCACCGCGCGATCGTCTCGATCCAAGAAGAGCTCGAGGCCATCGACTGGTACGACCAAAGGGTCGCAGCCACTGATGACCCGGAACTGGCCGCGGTGCTGGCACACAACCGTGACGAGGAGAAAGAGCACGCCGCGATGACCCTGGAGTGGCTACGCCGCCACGACCCGGCCTTGGACCGCAACCTCCGCACATACCTTTTCACGAGCGGTCCCGTCACTGAGATCGAGGCGGCGGCTGAGGCGGGCACCACTGGGAACTCGGGCGCATCCGAGACATCGGGCTCGTTCGGAATCGGCAGTCTGAAAGGAGAATCGCTGTGAACCACCTGCTGCGTGCCCACGCCCCGATCACAGACATCGCCTGGAGCCGACTCGACACAGAGGGCCGCGAGCGGCTGGTGCCTGCACTCGCGGTTCGCAAGTTGGTTGATTTCTCCGGCCCTCTCGGCTGGGAGCACTCCGCCACGAACCTGGGCCGGGTGTCGGATATCAGGGCTCCTGGCGAGAACCTGCAGGCGCGCCAGCGCCGGGTCCTGCCGCTGGTCGAGCTCCGCGCTCCTTTCGCCATCTCGCGCCAGGAGCTGCTCGACGCCGACCGGGGGGCCACCGATCTCGACCTGGCGGCACTGGACGGGGCGGCGCGCCGGATCGCGGTCGCCGAGAACATCGCCGTCTTCCACGGTTGGGCCGAGGCCGGAATCGTCGGGATCACCGTCGCCACCACCTTCGAGCCCATCTCGTTGGGGAACGACTACGCCGGCTACCCCGGCCATGTCGCGAAGGCGGTCGAGACACTCCTCGAGGCTGGCGTGAGCGGGCCTTACGGCCTGGCCCTCGGACCGCAGGAGTACACAGGGGTCGTCGAGACGACCGAGCACGGAGGCCTGGTCGTGTTCGACCATCTGCGCCAGATCCTCGGCGGCCCGATCGTCTGGGCCCCAGGGGTGGAAGGGGCCGTGGTGCTCAGCCTGCGCGGCGGCGACTTCTTCTTCGAGTCGGGAGAGGACCTCTGCCTCGGCTACAGCCATCACGACGCCGACAAGGTCAACCTCTACCTGGAGGAGAGCTTCAGCTTCCGCGTGGCGACGCCCGAAGCTGCCGTGGCCTTGACTGCCGGAGGGCTGTGAAGCCAGATGTGAGTGCCGGTTGGCGGCAGGAGCAGGAGGACACCCCTCCGCAGCACCTGCCGGCGGCGGTCAGGAGACGGTGCGGAAGGCCTCGACCCCGTAGGCCGTTGGCACGAAGAGCATCCTGTCGCCGACGCCGGGCGCCACGAAATGGTCGAGCGCGTCTGTCCCTCGACGGACCACGACCCGCCCGTTGACCGGGTTCATGCCGTACAAGAGGGCGTTGTCCCAGTCGAGGGCCCACACGAGGCCGCCCGCGACGATCGGCGAGCCGTTCGGGTTCCCGGCCGACGGCGACCACGCGCGGCGAAACGCCATCGGTGAGGCCGTGACCTGGAACGCCTCGGTCCCGCTCCCGCACGCCCCGTAGATGAAGATGCGCGCGCTCTTGCCGGTCCCGACGACGTCGGACGCATTCGCCCCGAAGTCGCCCCCGCCGGGGCATGCCGGGCCGGTGTAGGCGCCGCGGCCGATGCCCCCGAGGTCCCCCTCTCGTACCAGATAGCCGTAGTCCCCGCTCGAGGAGGGCTTGCCGGCCACGAACAGCAGTGAAGTCCCGGGCACGGCGATAGGGCCTGCCGATCCGAGGTCCCAGTCCTGGTCGTTGAGCTGGACCCAGTTGCTCGGGGCCCAGTAGCCGATCCGCGTCAACCTCGGGGAGAGCTCGATGACCGAGTTCCCCTCGTCGTAGTCCGCGATCGTGTTGGAGCTGCCATTGCCCGTGGCCACATAGAGATCGCCTTGTGCGGACACGACGGCGCCGTTCGTCTCCCACACAGCGCCCTCGCGTTGGGTCGGGACCTGGTAGGTGCCCATCGGGCCGGCGCCCGAGACGGGCACGTCGACGACATAACCGTGGTACTGGCCGCAGTCACCGTCGAGCCCTCCGAAGTCGACATACAAGCGCCCGTTGGCGAGAGTCATCGCAGGGCGCTGCTGCTCGGCAGGGATGTAGTAGGAGGCGGCGTTGTTGGGGTGGGGCGGGTCGATGTCACGGGACCAGAGCTCGCGGTGGCTCGTCAGGCTGACGGCGACCAGCCAGTGCCGGATGCCCTGCCAGTCGCTGTAGCCGGGCAGCTCGGTCTCCTCGGCGACGAAGATCTCGCCGGAGGCGACGTCGATGACAGGCGTGCCGGTGATCCCGAGAGGATCGATGTCTCCGCAGCCCGAGGAGAGCGTCGGGGCCGAGTCGATCACCGAGGTGCTCACCGAGGTCCCGACGTGCAGGTGCCAGAGCACCTGGCCGGTGCCGGCTGCGACCGCATAGACCGAGTCGTTCTCCGTGGCGACGTAGACCGTGGCGTCGTAGACGAGCGGCTCGCCGTATACGGCACCGTCCAAGTGGTCGTCCCAGGCGGGCCCGGAGGACAGGTTCCCGATCGGCGGGTCGACGGTGTCCTGGCCGGAACGTGTGTTGCCGTAGTCGTAGGTCAGAAGATCGCCGAGAGAGGCCGCAGGAGCCTGGCGGAGCGAGTCCTGGCGAGCCCCGGTGTGTGCCAGCAGCCGGGAAGGCGTCGCCATCGCAGACGGCGACGCCGAGGCGTCCGCACCGACCGCAGAAACGAGCGCAATCGCGACAGCAAGGGCCCCGGCCACAATCAGGCGCCGTCTCCCCCCAGGTGGCCGTCGTCTCATCAGTCCCCCCGTTCTCACTCGTTGTAGGCCGCAGGCCACCCTCCCGGAGGTTCGGCGGCTGGGTCGAAGCGACCGGCGGCTACAAAGCCTCCAGCACCGAGTCGGCAGAGCTGACGGTCAGTCCACCGCCGGGCTCGATCATGAGAGTCGTCACGACTCCGTCCTTGATGACAGCCGCGTACCTCTGCGAGCGGGCTCCGAGCCCGGCGCTGCTCTTGTCCGTCTCGAGACCCATCTCCCGGGTGAACGCCCCGTTCCCGTCTGCGAGCATGGCGATGGTCTTGCCGACACCCTGGTTGCGACGCCACGCCTCCATCACATAGGGGTCGTTGACCGACACGCAGGCGATGGTGTCGACTCCCTTCGCGTGCAGATCGTCGGAGCGGACGAGGTAACCGGGGAGGTGGAAGTCCGAGCAGGTGGGGGTGAAGGCCCCCGGGACGGCGAAAAGCACGACAGTCCCCTTGCCGAGGACCTCACCGGTCCGGACCGCCTCCGGCCCGTCACTACCGGTCGTCCAGATCTCGACATCGGGTATGCGGTCGCCAACAGCGATCGTCATGGCTTCTCCTCCCTTTGTCCGGGCCGCCCATGCGCTTGGCCCACGAGAACCGAGAGCCGGAGTTTAACGGCCTCCGGCGCCACACGATCGGTGACGCCAACCGGAATTCACCCGCGCCCCTTAACCTTCGTTCATGGCCGATTGGGACGACGTCCGCCGACTCGCACTCGCTTTGCCGGAAACGAACGAACGTGAGTCGCGCGGAAACACCCAGTGGCGGGTGAAGGACAAGCTTTTCGTGTGGGAAAGACCGCTGCGCAAACCCGACCTCGAGGCGCTGGGCGACCAGGCACATGAGGGCCCTGTCCTCGGGGCGATGGTCGCTGATCTTGGAGAGAAAGAAGCCCTCCTGGCCGGGGACCCGGCAATCTTCTTCACGACCCCCCACTTCAACGGCTACGCCGCGGTTCTCGTCCGCCTCGAGCGCATCTCCGTCGAAGACTTGGGGCAGGTCGTAGTGGAGGCCTGGTTGGCGCGAGCACCGGCGCGGCTCTCCGAGGAGTACCAGGGCCGCCTCTGAGCTCCCCGAACCCGGCGAGCGCCACCGAGAAGCTCGCCGGCGAGCTTGCTCAGTGACGCCCCCAGTGCTCGAGAGTCGACGGCCCGACGTTGGCCTCCAGCCAGTCGTTGAGAGGCGCTGAGGTGCGGAAGAATTTGACGACGCGATCCTTGGCGCTGGGCTTGCCGAGCCATGGGCCCGGCGGCCACTGCTGCCAGGCGGTGACGCCCTTGTAACGCAGCAGCTCGATGCGCGGGTGGTCCTTCGGATAACCCTTCGGAGCCGTCTTCAGCTCATCGTGACCGCCGGCTTGCATCCCGGCGGCACGCAGGGCCGCCAGCAGCTCGGCAAGCGACTGACCTGTAGTCTCGGTCGATACGGCCTTGCGATACCGCTCCAGCTGGTCGGGGGCCATCATCCACATGCCACATCCGGCCGCGAGGCCCGCTGCCGAAAGTTGGATGTAACCCCCGAGCTCGAGGGTTGCCGCGATCGTCGTCTTGTAGGGCGCCTTGTCCGCGCTGAAACGCACGTCCCGGTAGGGACGGAAGAGCTTGGATGCCCCGAACTCCGGCGCCAGATCGGCGAGGAGCTCGGTCATCGGCCGCAGGACGCAGTTGTCATAGACGGACTTGTTCTCGTTCCAGTACGTCTTGGAGTTGTCAGCCTCCAGACCCTCGTAGAACTCGATCGCCTCGGCCGGCCACCCACGAAAGCCCATAAGAGAAGCCTAATCAGCAGGCCGACCCGGCCGCAGCCTCGACTCCGGCAAGATGGGGGAACCATGAACGACCAGGTCTGGACCGCGGGGACGACCCGGCTGCCGGCTCTCTATCTCGGCCACGGTGCCCCGCCGCTCGTGGAAGACCCCGTCTGGCCCGGCCAGCTCGCCTCCTGGGCCCGGGCGATAAGACGCCCGCAGGCCATCCTCATGGTCTCGGCGCACTGGGAAAAGGCCCCCCTCACCATCGCGGCTACGACAACCGTGCCTCTCGTCTACGACTTCTGGGGCTTCCCCAGGCGCTTCTACGAGCTCACCTATCCCTGCCCCGGCGCACCAGCGCTTGCCGGCCGGGTTCGCGATCTGCTCGCCGGCTACCAGCCCGTGGCCGATTCGCCGCGGCGGGGACTCGACCACGGGGCCTTCATCCCCCTCATCTGCATGTGGCCCGAGGCTGACATTCCCGTCCTTCAGATCTCGATGCCGACCCTCGGGGCCGAGGCCCTGCTCGAGACCGGGAGACAGCTCGCTCCGCTTCGCGACGAGGGCGTGCTCATCATCGGCAGTGGCTTTTTGACCCACGGGCTCCCCTTCATCGACGTGAACAGGTCCGACCACGACCCGCCGGCATGGTCGGCGGAGTTCGACGCCTGGGCAGCCGAGTGCGTCGCCCGTCGCGATTTCGACGCCCTGCTGGACTACCGGCGTCGAGCTCCGGCCCTCGAGTTCGCCCATCCCACCGTCGAGCATCTCGTGCCCCTTTTCGTCGCTCTCGGAGCGTCGATCGACGCGCCGGGGACCGTCGACACGACCGTCGAGGGCTTCTGGCTCAACCTTTCCAAGCGGTCGTTCCAGTTCAACTGAGCGCCGGACCGGAGCGACCTGAGCGGGCAACCGGTAGGGCGTAGGCGCCGATACAGCGCCCGGTCGCCGCGGACTACGCCCGGACGACGCCGGATTGCCTTCTACCAGGCCGGATTACCTTCTACAAGGCCGGATTGCCTTCTACAAGGAAGGAAAGGCCCCGTACCATTGTCTCCATGCGCGTTCGGCAAGCCCGCCCACCCACGCCCCCGCCGAACGGTCCCGGGCTCGGGCGCTCCCACGGGAACACCGCCCAATGCGTCGGCGACGTCGCAGGCATGCCGGAGAGCGTGGTCGTGATCGGCGGCGGCTCCGATCTGTCCCGCGCCACTCTGCGCGCGCTCGCAGGTCGCCGGCTGCGCTCTGTCCTCCTCTCAGGCAGGACGGCCGAAAGCCTCGAGGGTGCGGTCAAGGACCTGCGCGGGCTCCTCGTCCCCAATGTCGAGGTCGCGCTGCTCGACGTAACCGACGTCGGAGCCCTCGAGAAGTTCGCCGACCTGGCGGCCGAACGGCTCGGCGCCATCGACCTGGTGCTGATCGCCGCCGGAGTCCTCGGCACGAGCGAGCTCGCGAATCTCGACGCGTGCAGCGTCGCTTCGCTGGTGACGGCGAATTTCACCGGCCCGGCCGCGGCCATGGCGGCTTTCGCCCGGGTGCTCGGCGCCCAGGGGCACGGCCGGATCGTGGTCCTCTCGTCGGTTGCCGGCTATCGGGTGCGGGCTGCCAATCTCGTCTACGGGGCGGCCAAGGCGGGCCTCGACGGCTTCGCGCTCGGCCTCGGCGACGCGCTGGTCGGGAGTGGGGTGAAGGTGATGGTGGTACGGCCCGGTTTCGTCAGGACGAAGATGACCAGGGGCCGGAGCGCCCAGCCGCTGGCCATCGACGCCCCCGAGCTGGCCAACGCCGTGGTCCGCGGACTGGAGAAGGACGCGGAGGTTGTCTGGGTGCCATCGGTGCTGCGTTACGTATTCCCCCTCCTGCGGCTCGCCCCGCGATGGCTTTGGCGGCGGATGTCCCGCTGAGCCGGGTCCAGTTCAACCGAGGACTCCGGTCGGCGGAGGCCAGGGACGCGCTAGGACCGGCGACCTCTCGACTCCCTCACGCTCACCGCGACGGAGAGCTTCCTGGCGGTCCGGGCCTCGTACAGGGCGCGACGCTCCGATCTACGCTCCCAGCGTGAGCGAATCCGCGACCGGGAGCGGCACCGCCCCTTTTGACTACGCCAGCGTCATGGCCGTGGCCCTTGCGGAGGCGGCGCTCGCCCCTGACCACGACGACGTGCCGGTCGGAGCCGTCGTCATCGTCGGGGACCAGATCGTCGCTCGGCGCCACAACGAGCGCGAGCTGCGCAATGACCCGACGGCCCACGCCGAGATCCTCGCCCTCCGGCGAGCAGCCGAACAGCTCGGCACCTGGCGCCTGGACGACGCCACACTCGTCGTGACGCTCGAGCCTTGCCCGATGTGTGCGGGCGCTGCGGTGCTCGCCCGGGTCAGGCGTCTCGTCTTCGGCGCCTTCGATCCCAAAGCAGGTGCCTGCGGGAGCCTCTACAACCTCTGCGCCGACCCGCGACTCAACCATGAGGTCGAGGTCTGCCGTGGGGTTGCTGCCGAGGAGGCGGGCGCCTTGCTGCGGGACTTCTTCAAGGACCGGCGCGGCGTCCTCGGCTAACCTCCTCGCCCGGAGGGATGCGAGAGTGGCCGAATCGGGCGGTCTCGAAAACCGTTGTGTCCGCGAGGGCACCGTGGGTTCGAATCCCACTCCCTCCGCCGTTGTCACAATCACAACGTCCTGGCTGTTCAGGCGTTAGTTCCGGTGTCCGTTCGGTCGGGCATCGAATGAACGCTATTCAAACCCTGGCGTGTCCAGTCGACCACGACAACACAGGAGGCAGGTCACTGCTCCTCTGTGGGAGGTTCAGGTGCGCTCGTTCAGGCGGGGGAACAGCCGTTGGGCGTTGCGGGTGGTCAGGGCGCGCCAGGTGTCCCCGTCCGGCTGAGGGGCGGCGTCGATCGAGTTGACCTGGGCGGTGACGCCAGGGGCGGGGGTCCAGCAGTAGTCGCTGCCGTAGACCAGGCGCTGGCTGCCGAAGGCGGCGGTCAGAGCGGGGATCTGATAGGGGAAGGGGGTGCCGGCTATGTCGAACCACAGCCGGCCGACCTGTTCGGGGACCGAGCCCACTGGATCTTCGTTGTCCGCGCTCTTGAGGCCGCCAAGACGGAACAGTTCCATCCGCTGGGTGAGCAGGGGAAGCGCGCCGCCGCCGTGGGTGAAGATCCACGGGATGTTCGGGTACTGCTGGAGGCGACCCGTGAAGACCAGGTCCGAGACGGTGCGGGCGGTATCGAACATGAACTCCAACATGGGCCGCGGGAAGCCCAGGGACACCGTCTCGTAATTGGGCGGCGAGGTGGGATGGACGAAGACCGGGGTACGTCGCCGGTCCAGTTCGGCCAGCAGCGGCTTGTAGCGCGAGTCGCCGAGATAGATGCCGCCGGTGTTGGTCTCGATGGTCACTCCGTCACTGCCGAGCTGGCTGGTGGCGTACTCCAGCTCGTTCAGGGCCGCGTCGGCCTCCGGCACGGGCAGGGAGGCGAAGTGTCCGAACCGGGCGGGGTGGTCCCGGCGGATCTCGGCTCCGGCGTCGTTGACGTGCCGGGCCAGCGCGCTGGCATCAGCCGGGTCCCCGAAGGAGAGACCAGGTGAGGAGATCGACAGGATCGAGGTCGCGATGCCCGACTGGTCCATCAGGTCCAGGTGTTGCGCGACGTCCCAGGCGGGCCAGCCGGGCATGCCGTCCGGGTGCATGATCCCGGCGTCCTTGGCCGCTTGGACGTACCGCTCGGTGAGGAAGTGGGAGTGCACGTCCACCAGAGGTGTGCGTGCCGGGGTGGAACTGGTCATCGCTACAACCTTTCAAGGTCGTGGTGCAGGGGCTGAGGTGGCGCAAGCGGGCGCGCCAATGCCGGCTCTCAGATCGGGAGTTCGGGAAGTTCGCTGATGTGCCGTGCGATCAAGCCGACAGACGGAGCGGACTGCAAGAGGCGCGGAACCTGCGAGAGCGAGAACTCGTCGATGCCAAGGCCTGCCTTGAGGTTCGACACGAGGACGCGCACGTCGAAGGCGGGCTCGTACACCGGGATCATGGGCTCTTGGAGTCCGGTGAGCCCCCACACGGCCATCAGCCCCGTGCGGACCGAGGTCTCGACGGTGAACACGACGTCGAGGGGCAGTTCGACGAACTGGCCGATGAAGGCAAGGTTCACGCAGCCCTCGGGGATGACCTTCGGTCGGTCCGAGATCTTCCGGGGCATGAACTGCGAGGTGATGTAGGGCATCATCGCAGTCGACACCGTGGCGTGCCCGAGGATGTCGTCGATCTTGTCCTCCAGGCCGCAGTGGTAGAGCAGCTCGGCGAACATCTCGGCGCCGGTGCACTCTCGCATCGGCTTCTTGATGAAGTCGCCGGGGACGTCGCTCACCTGCCCGTAGGCCCACAAGACGTTGACGTCATCGGACTGGTCCGGGAAGTACTTGTTGTAGAGGACGAAGCTGATCTTCCAACTTGAGTCGACGACGGTCATGGCGCCGCCCGTCCCCGCCGCATCACCGCTTTTCGCCTCGATGTAGTCGAAGAAGGTGCGATCGCCCGTGATGGTCGGGAAGAAGGAGATCCAGCTCGTCTTGTCGACGTCGGACAGGAACGTCGCGGGATTGCCGAACTTGGGATCGCGGGCCGCGAGCTTCTCCCAGAGTGTGAAGCAGCCCCGGTCGGTGGTGTCGGTGTTCATCGGCACAAGGGTGTGGGTGTCGCCCATGGTGGTGTTCTGCGTCAGCGAACCGTTGGTGAAGAAGACGAGATCGTCGCGGCTGAGCCCGATGTGGCGCTCGCCGTTGGCGTCTCGCACGGTGAGCCCGGTGACGACCGTGTCGTCGCCGTCCTCGACGAGATCCATGTCGACGGCGCTCGTGCCCATCTCGAACTCCACGCCCAGCGACTGGAGCCAGACGACCATCGGCTTGATGATCGAGTCGTACTCGTTGTACTCCGTGTGCAGGATGCCCTTCAGGTGTGTGATGCCGGATGCGTACATCATGAACCGAGCGAGATACCGCTTGACCTCGATGACGGAGTGGTAGTCACGGAAGGCGAGCATCGTGCTCCAGCAGTACCAGAAGATGGACTTCGTGAACTCCGGGCTGAACCAGTCGGCCGCTGAAATCCCTCCGAGCTCCTCCTCCGGGGTAAGCATCAGTTCGGCCATCCGCTTGGCGTCGTGCACCGACATGAGCGGACCGGTCGAGGGATACAGCTCGCCCTGGTGGTGCATGAGGCGGTAGTGGGAGTGGATGCGTTCGCGGACGTTGGCGTAGTAGGTCTCGTCGAGCACGGTCAGACCTTGCGTCCGGATGGACGGCACCTTGCTGCACACGTACCACAGGCACTCCATCCACGCCTCCAGCTCGCGCTCACCCCGAGAGGTGTACCCGTGCGTGGCATCGCCCGCGGCGTCCATCGACCCGCCCGCGACAGGTAGCGAGTCGTAGACGGTGACGTTGCCCCCAGGCATCTTGGCGTCGGTCACGAGCGCGATGGCGGCCGAGAGCCCGGCGATGCCACCGCCGATGATGTGGGCTCGCTTCTCCTCGATGCGCTCCGGTGCCGGGGCATTGATTCTGTCGTAGTTCCGCATGCGTCCTCCCTCACGGGTCTTGGTGGTTGACATCCAGTTGTGTCTAGTATTGAACATGAGTGTTCTAATGTCAAGTCGAGTTATGATCTCGACTGTTTGATCTTGAACGTATATGATGATTTCATGAGGACAGCTCAGCAGCGGATTCACCAAGCGGCGTTGCAGCTCTTCGCCAAGCACGAGTCGCCGCGGGTGACCGTGAGCGAGCTCGCCGAAGCGGCGGGCGTGGCTCGCGGCACCGTGTACAACAACATCGGGTCCGTCGAGCACCTCTTCGAGGAGGTGGCCACCCGACTGATCATCGAGATGGATTCGCGGATCGTCGCGGCTTTAGCGACCACGAACGATCCTGCTCAACGCGTTGCCGATGGCATCCGCTTCTTCGTCCGTCGCGCCCACGAGGAACCCCTCTGGGGTCGCTTCCTCGTGCGCTTCGGTCCCACCACGCTCACGTTGCGCGGGCTCCTCGAAGGCGAGCCCGTCCGTGATATCCAGCTCGGCACGGAGATCGGACGATTCCACTTGCGGCCCGACCAGGTGGCCTCAGCGGTCGTTGCCATGTCCGGCAGCGTCCTTGGCGCCATATCTCTCGTCCTTGAGGGGCACCGAACCTGGCGCGACGCTGGATCCGACACCGCAGAACTGTTCCTGCGCGCACTCGGCATCCCAGCCGAAACGGCTCTGTCCCTAGCGACGAGCGACCTTCCCCCGCTCCCACTTGGCAACTCCGCTCCCGAAGAGCGCCCAAGACCAGACGCGCACGTTCGGCACGGAACACCCAAGATGGAGAGGTCGCATGAGCGACGACACGAACGCCCAAGATGAGGCCGGATCGACGTCAACCACAACGTCCTGCATCCCCAGTACGCGGCCTTCCGGTCAAGCGCGTCCTCGAGGGTCCACCCTCCAGCTCCGCCAGGAGTGGGCAGTAGAGGCGCCGGGTGTCGCGCATCTGCACTACCGGCAGCATGTCGACTGACGAGTTCCAGCGCTCGCGGAACTCCATCAAGTCGCACGAGCTGTGCCACCTACCGCGTGCCCCCGAACATCGGCGGTGCCGACAGCGCGGCCGTCTCCGATCGCCGGCAAGGAGACTGATAGCGGACAGACGAGACCCAGGTGGTATGATCAATGGTATGACTACCGCGAAGATAGCCGTGAGCCTTCCTACTGAGCTTGTCGAGCAAGCCCAGCGGGCTGTGGCCGAAGGCCGCGCCGCGAGCGTCAGCGCCTATGTGGCTCGGGCGCTCGAAGAACAGGCGAAGCTCGACGATCTGGCGGCGTTGCTCGACGAGATGTTGGCTGAGACGGGCGGTCCGCTCACCGCCGCCGAGCGCACGGCCGCAGACCGGGCGCTCGGCCGGTGAGCACTGCCCTCCTCGACACGGGAGCGCTCATCGCGTTCGAGCGGAACGAGCGCCGAGTCGTCGCTATCGTCGTCCGAGCCTTGGAGCACCACGACCCGCTGCTCGTGCCGGCCTGTGTGGTCGCGCAAGCCTGGAGAGACGGCAGCCGACAGACTCGCCTTGCCCGGCTCCTCGGCTCTCCGCTATGCGAAGTGCTCGTTCTCGATGACCGCCAAGCTCGAGCTGCCGGGCAGCTCTGCGGAGTGGCCGGTAGCAGCGATGTGGTCGACGCGTCGGTGGCGATTGCCGGGCGCGAGCGCGGAGCGAGGGTGATCACCTCTGACCCGGATGATCTCCGCCGCCTCGACCACAGGCTCGAACTCGTCACCATCTGACCCATCCCAGAACGCCACCCGAGCGCTAGCCCACCGAGGTGCCTCCTAACGCCGACGTTCCGCTTGTGCGGCAGCACTCATCAAACGGGCTCCTGATGGTAAGCCCACAGCTCCTGGTGAGGTGGGTTCAGCCGCTGGCCGCCTGTGCCTCAATGCGGTGTGCTGCCGCAGCTAGCCGCGCTAGCCGTCGATCTGCATTGTCAATGGTCATTGAGAACCGCGCGCTGACGGCCACGAGAACCGCGCGCTGATGGCCAGGAAAGTCGCGCACTGGCGGCCAGCAGTTCTGCCGTTCAGCATCAGGTAAGTGGCTTCACCCC
>JBEKBT010000068.1:0-15799 GCA_050015255.1 Acidimicrobiales bacterium | reverse complement strand
TCTCCTTAGTGTTGGCGCAACGGAGCAACTCCGAGCTTGAGTGATGAGTTAGAGCTGAGCCGCGACTGCTCTTGGACTGCTGGTGCTAGCCCGGACCTCGAGCTTGGCTGTGAATCGCGACACGCGAACAGTCTTGCCGGCGATCATGTGCAGCACGAGTTGTGCGGCGACGCTGCCCTGGGTGAACAGCCGTTGTGAGATGGTGGTCAGCGGCGGAGTGCTTGTTGCGGATTCGGGGATCCCGTCGAAGCCGACCAGGGAGAGGTCGCCGGGCACGGCCGCGCCGAGTTCGGTGGTGGCATCGAGGATGCCCAGCGCCAGGATGTCGGTGACAGCGAACAAGGCGGTGGGGCGTTGGTCAGGCGGTCGGGCGAGTACGTCGCGTCCCAGCTCGTGCGCTGCGATTCGGCTGTTCTCGGCAGCACACGTCACCTCGATGTCGTCGCGGTTGACACCGTTGGCGAGCAGCCTGTTCCGGAATCCCTCTACCCGCTGGACGAACAGAGGGTGGGGTCCGCTCTTCTCGCCTACGGCGGTAGTGATGGCGGCGAAACGGCGGTGACCGAGGCCGAGGAGGTGGTCAGCAACAAGGGCCGCAGTCCGGCGATTGTCGATACCCACCCAGGGAATCCCCACTAGCCGCGGGTTGCCGACGGTGACCATCGGCAGGTGGCGTGCCAGGGCGGCCGGTACCGAGGTGTCCGCGTCATCGACACCGCAGAGGATGAGACCGTCCACCATGGCGTGGCGGAGCAGTGACTGTCCGTCTGGTCGGGACGAGGGGACCAGCGCCAGCGCGTTGCCGGCCGAGCTGAGCTCGGTCGCGATCCCGTGCAGGATCGACACCATGCCCGGGTCGGCGAAGGCGTAAGGCAGTCGCTCGGTGAGCACCACGCCGACCGTACCGGTCCGCCCGAGACGCAGGGAGGCCGCGGTCGGATCCGGGCCCTGGTACCCGAGCCGGTGGGCGGTCTCCAAGACGCGCGCTCGGGTCGCGGCAGACAGCTGGTCGGGGTGGTTGTAGGCGTTCGAGACGGTCATTCGCGACACGCCGGCCGCTGCCGCGACAGTGTCGAGCGTGGGCCGATCACTTGCCGCGCCGCTCCAACCTGCAGAGCCGGTTGTCATGCCACCAGGATATCTGTATCGTTACATTCGTGAAGTCTTCTGTATCGATACAGCAGCCAGGCGCCAGGCGCCTGGCTGTGAACGCCTGGGAGGCGCGCCGTGTTTGACGCGGCATTGGCGTGCGGGTACCTGGGTGCGTTGCTCGGCGTGTGCATGCTGGTCCCCCAGATCGTCCGTTCCTTCCGGGACCGGAGCCTGCCGGGAGTGTCGGCTCTCTCCTGGGCGCTCACCGGGTTGTCGAGTGGAGCCTGGCTGCTCTACGGCCTGCGTGTCCACGAGATGCCTCAGGTCCCGGGTAACACGCTCGTGGTGGCTGGGACGGCGGTGATCGTGCTCGCCGTGCCCTCCCGTATCGGGGAGCGGGGAAGGGCGACGATGCTCGTCACGGCAGCGTTCGGCCTGATCGCGTCGGCGGTGGTTCTGCCCGCGGCGGCAGTCGGCTTGATCGCTTTCGGCATCGGGGTCAGCTCGACCCTGCCGCAGACGATCAGATCGCTCGTCGGCCTGCCGGAGGGGACGACTTCGGCGGTGTCAGTCCCGTCGTGGCTGCTTCGCGCCGCGGCGCAGGTTTGCTGGCTGGTCTTCGCAATAGGCGAGGGCGACGCTGTGGTCTTTGCGTCGGCGGCGTTCATCCTGAGCTCGTCGCTGGTGCTGTGCGCGGTGGAGCTGCGGCGACGACGTGAGCGTCGCGCGCCCTGGCGCGAGTGCGTGTCTTCCGCTGTCTGACGGCCGGATGCGCTCGGGCAACGGGCGGGTCGGATTACGAGTGGTGCGCCCAGCGGAGGTCCCTGCGGCTGCGGCTGCAGGGGACGGTTTTGCCTATGTCCCGCGCTGCCTGGAGGCAGCTGCGGGCCCGTCAGACTGGTCGTGCTCAATCTTCGTCCGTGAAGACCCCGATATCGAGCCGCGCCCCGTCACGGAGGAAGATCGGGATCCGTTCCAAGGGAGCATCGGCTGTCACCACAACGCCGCCCGGGACACGTGCTCCCGTCCAGGCATCTGTCCATTCCACCCCGGCGGGCAGGTACACGGCTCGGTCGCGCGCACCTTGCTCGGTAACGGGCGCCACCAACAGGTCCGGGCCGAACATGAACTGGTCGTCAACCTCCCAGCACCTCTCGTCGCCCGAGAACTCGAGGAGCAACGGGCGCATGATGGGTACGCCCGTCCTTCTTGTCTCCCTTGCCGCGGCATGCAGGTAAGGCCGCAGGCGTTCGCGAAGGAAGATGTAGTCCCTCAAGATCGAGTAGGCCTCCTCACCGAAGGACCAGATCTCATTGGGACCGCCTGTCATGTCCTGGCCCATCGCAGAATTGGGGAGGCGGTCCCCATGGAGGCGGAACAGCGGACAAAACGCCCCGTACTCGAACCAGCGCACGAGAAGCTCCCTGTATGCCGGGTCGTCGGGGTCGCCCTTGAAGAAGCCGCCGATGTCGGACGTCCACCACGCGATGCCGCTCATGGCCATGTTGAGCCCTGCGCGAACCTGCACTCGGAGCGACTCGAACGTCGACGGTGTGTCCCCCGACCAGACGGCCGCGCCGTAACGCTGGCTGCCGGCCCAAGCAGACCGGCAGAGCAGGAGCACGTCCTCCTCTCCGCAGCCGACCATGCCTTCGTAGAACCCCCGAGCGTGCTCACGGGGATAGAGGTTCGCAACTTCGAGACCCGGCCCCGCTGCGAAGTTCAGGCTCGCGGGGTAGCCAGGCTGCATCTCGGGTTCGCAGGCATCGAGCCAGAAGACCCGGATCCGTGTCTTGTGATAGTTCTTCTCGACCTGCTCCCAGACATAGGCGCGCGCCGCGGGGTTGGTGGAATCGTAAATGGAAACCCCTATCCAGGAGTTCACACCCCGTTCCGGCCAGGTCACGAGCAGCGGTGTGCTCAGCTCGCTCGAAATCAAGAAGCCACGCTCCAACATAGGTTTGTAGTTGGCCGAAAGCGGGCTGACTGAAGGCCAGATCGATACCATGAGCTCGGTGCCCATGGACTTGAGCTCACTCACCATTGCCGCCGGGTCGGGCCATTCGGGAGAATAAAAGCTCCAGTCGCCCAGGTATTCCCAGTGGAAGAAGTCGCTCACGATCACTGCCAACGGGACTCCTCGGCGGCGGTACTCGCGGGCTACCGCCAGGAGCTCCTCCTGGGTCCGGTAGCGAAGTTTGCTCTGCCAGAAGCCGCTTGCCCAAGAAGGTAGCTCCGGCGTGTGCCCGGTGGCATCGGCATAATGGGAGAGAATCTCTGCGGGTTCGTCGCCGACGGTCACCCAGTAGTCGATCTGGCGCGAACTATCGGCCACCCAGCGAGTCCCGTTGCCGGCAAGCTCGACCCGCCCTACGGCTGGAGAGTTCCAAAGGAACCCGTAGCCCCTGCTAGAGACCATGAAGGGCACGGACACCTCGGCATTTCGCTGGACCAGGTCCATGACGAGGCCCTTCTGATCGAACCGGCCGTGAAGGTGTTGACCGAGACCGTAAAATTTCTCTCCGTCATAGGCTTTGAAGCGTTGCTCTATGCGGTAATGCCCGTTGCCGTTCGCCAGGAACAACCTGGGGCCTGGCCACCAAAAGTGGGCCCGCTGCTCGGAGAGCAGCTCGCGGCCGTCGTCGGAGCGCCACAAGCTGACCAACCCGTCCGGGGAGATTTGAGCCCTGAGCCTCCCGTTGACGAGGGTAGTCCCGTCGCTCGCCGCGCCAGCTGACGGCGCTGGGCGAGGCGAGATGAGGGCGCCCGGGAGCTCTTCGGCTATCTGGGCTTGGCCGGCACGCACTCTGATCGAGTCTTCGCCCCAGGCCTCCAAACGCAAGCGCTCATGGCCCGAGACGTACTCAATCGCTGTTCCGGTGTCGTCGAGCATTCTGGTGCCTTTCGAGATTTCATGCGAACTGGGTCAACCAGTGTTGGTTCGCCGCGAACATGTCGTCGGTCAACTGCCATATCTCGTCCAGGGAGCAGACCGCGGCGGTCAGCGGATCGAGGGCCATTGCCTGGTAGATGGCCTCCCTGTCTCGCTCGAGGTGCCCCTTGACGACGAGCTCCTGCACGGCGATGTTGCTCCGGTTCAAGGAGGCCAGCTGAGGGGGGAGGGCCCCCACGGCACAGGGGTGGACACCGGCGCGGTCCACGAGACAAGGGACCTCGACGCATGCTCCGGCAGGCAGGTTAGTAACGAGGTTGTCATTGGGCACGTTGCCGTTGACGCGAAGAAGAATGCCGGTCTGCTCGGCGTGGATGATGAGGGCGCCGTACTCGTCCGAGCGCCGGAGTTCGATGGGCTCGGCGCCGGCGATCTGGCGGGCAACCTCCTGCTCGTAGGCCGGCTCCTCGATCCGCTTGGCTTCAGTGAGACCACCCGTCCGGCCGTAGCCGAACCACGCCGAGTAGTTCGACCCCGCCGACTCGAAGGTCTCCACCAGCGAGGCCAGAAGTTCGGGCCGCTTGCGGAAGTAGGGGAGGTACTCGGACGCGTGCCCGCTTGACTCGGTCACGAAGTAGCCGAACCGGCGCAGGAGCTCGAAACGCACGGGCTCCAACGCCAGCGTCTCCGGGTTGTCGAGGTGCAGGCGCAGGCGGGGGTAGAGGTCGGTGCCATGGTGTGCCAGCGTGAGGAACCAGGCCTGATGGTTGATCCCTGCCACCCAGTAGGTGAGCTCCTCCACGGGGACTTCGCAGTACTCGGCGAGAAGACGCGCCGTCCCCTGGACGCTGTGGCAAAGGCCCACGACCCGCAGGCCCGACAGGGCCGTCCGCCAGGTGAGGATGGCCATGGGGTTCGAGTACTGCAGGATCAAGGCTCTTGGGCACAGCTCTGCCATGTCCTCGATGAGGTCGTCAAAGACCGCGAGGTGGCGCAGGCCGCGGAAGATCCCACCCGGTCCGAGTGTGTCGCCCACACACTGGCCCACTCCGAAGCGCTCCGGGATAGCAATGTCGGCTTCCCACTGGCTGGTCCCACCCACCTGGATCGTGACGACCACGTAGTCGGCCCCCTTGAGGGCCTGACGACGATCGGTCGTGGCGACGACCCGTACCGATGACTTGGCGGTCTCTGCCATGCGGCTCACGAGCTTTTCGGCCCGAGAGAGTTTCTCGGGGTCGATGTCCATGAGCACGATCTCGCTGTCTTGGAGTTCTGGAAAGGTGAGGACGTCCCGCGTGAGGTTCCGCGTGAAGACCACACTTCCCGCTCCGATGAAGACGACTCTCACGAACAAGCCTCCTATTGGTGAGCCCGCGTGCCCGAAGGCCCTGAACGGCTCATTCCTTCGTGGCCCCGGCCAGCATCCCGGTGACCAACGCCCGTTGGGCAAAGAGGAAAACGATGAAGACCGGCGCGATCGCCACGATTGTCGCTATCGCCAGTTCGGGCCCTTCGACCGGGCTATTGCCGCTGGCCCCCAACGGGTTGAACGCGGCTGTATTGGCTATGAGGTACTGCAGGCCGACCGGGAGCGGGTACTGCCTGTCGTCATAGAACATCACGTAGGGGAGGAAGAAATTGGTCCAGTCGGAAACGAAGGCGAAGAACCCGACGAGCGCCACTATTGGCCTGGCCAGGGGCAGCGCCACATGCCGGAAGACCCCCCACTCGCTGCAACCGTCGACCCTGGCGGCGGCCAGGAGCTCTTTCGGGATCGTCGACGAGAAGAAAATGTAGGAAAGGTAGACCCCGAACGGGAAGAAACCGAACGGGAGGACCACCGACCAAGCCGAGTTCGACAGGTGGATGAGGTCCATCTCCAGGAAAAGCGGGAGCACCAGAGCGCTGGCGGGCATGATCATCACGACCAGGGTGATGCCGAGGAGCACCTTGCGGCCGATGAACTCCGTCAGTGCCAAGCCGTAGCCCGCCGGGACAGCGCACGCCAACGCCAGGAGCACGCCGCCGACAGAGTACCGGGCCGAGTTCCCCAGCCACTCCAGCAGCTCGTGAGCCTGGAAGTTGTACATCTGGTCCCAGGTATGGAGGATAGTGCGGAAAGACCCAAACGCCAGGGGGTTCTCGAACACCAACTGGTGTTCCGTCTTCGTGGGCGCGAGGAGCAGCCAGATCACCGGCACCATGAAGAAGGCCGTGAAGGCCAGCATCACGATGAACCACGCCAGCAACGCGCCGACCCGGCGGCTCGGGGGCCGGCGGCGTCGACGGGTCACGCGGGCCGCGGCGGCCGAAGACGCGGAAGTGGCCGGCTGGGATGCTGCGGGTTGTGCCGTTACCTGCGCCATAGCGTCGGTCCTATTCGATCTCGAACAACTTGGAGCGGAAAACGAGCACCGTCGCAGTCATCAGGCCCACGATCAGCAGGTCGACCGAGATGGAGGCGGCGTAGTTGAAGTTGCCGTTCTGGGTGGCGAAGTAATAGGCCAGCTGGTTGGGCGACCACGAGGTGCTCACCATGCCCAAGCTGGCCTCGCCGACGAGCTGAGGCTCCACGAACAGCTGCGTCCCCGCCGCGAAGGCGAGGATCAACATGTAGACGACCCACCTCTTGATCAGAGGCAACTTGACCCGTACCGCCAGCTGCCAGGCATTGGCGCCGTCGATCTTGGCGGAATCGATCACTTCGTCGGAGATGTTGTTCAGCGCTCCGTTCATCACGAGGATCCAGCCGCCCGCCCCGGTCCAGAACGCGATCACGGCGAAGATGGCCGGCAGGTGCGCCGGTAGGATCGTCTGGTCCAGGCTCGAAAAGTGGAACAGCGAGAGCGCAAAATGCCAGGGGCTGACCTGGGGGTCGAGCATGAAGAGCCAGACCAGGACGCTCGCCGCGCCGGCGAGCGCACCGGGGAGATAGAAGAGGAGACGGAAGAAGGGGACCGTCCGGCGCACCCCGCCGTGCAGCATCAGCGCCAGGAACAGGACCAGTACGACCAAGGCGACGAGCCAGATCGACAGGTAGACCGCGATGTGCTCGAAGGCGGGCAGAAACCGGAAGTCCCTCCCGGTGGAGAAGAAGTTGGAAAGGCCGACCCAGTTTCCGCCTGCACTGGTCAGGGACAGGTACATGGCGTACACGCTCGGTGCGACTCCAAAGAGCAGGAGCAACCCTACGTACACGGCTACGAAGATGTAGCCAGCGCGTTGGCGACCACCAACCCGCCCGCGCCCAGGGCGGCTTTTGGCTGGCTCCGGGACGGGCAGGCTGATGGTCTCGCTCAATGTCTTGCTGCTACTTGATCACTTGGAAGCCGTCAGATTGTGCGTAGTTCGAGATCGCCGTCCCCATGACGGCCAGCTGGGACGTGACGGTGTCGCCCTCTACCAGGTTCGGCGTGACGTTGCTGGCCCAGAGGCCGAAAACGTCCCAACGGGTCTGTGACCAGCCGGTCCAGACCTCTGTGGCGGCCTTGGCGAAAACGGGGGCCAGGGGAGAGGCGTAATAGCCGCTTGCGTCTTGCGCGGCGATCCACGGGACCGCATCCGGCACGTAACCCGGGTAGCCCACCGAGATACCCTGCGACGCCTCCGAAGTGGCCAGCCCGACGAGCACCTTCGCGACGGCCTGTGGCTGCGTCGTGTGGGACGACATGATCCAAAGGCCTCCGCCCACGTCGCCGGTCCAGGTCTGGGAGCTGCCGGCCCAGGTCAGCGGAGGCGCCGCCTCGAGCGTGCCCTTGGGCATGTTGAGGCCAGTTGATGATTCGAATAGGTCAGCCCCGTACCAGGCCGGGCCTTCCATCATGAGCACCTTGCCGCCGTAGTCCTTGGGGAAGGTGGAGGCGAAAACGCTGACGACCGGGACGGACTTGTCCTTCAGCAGCGGGTTAAGCAAATTGGCCATGTTGACGCAGTTCGGGTCTGCCGGGTTGTCGAGCACCGTGTACGGGCTGACCAGGTCGTTCAGATGGCACTGAGCTGCCTGCAGGTAAATGGCGTCGTCATAGGAGTCGCCGAGCGTGCCGATGATGTAGCCGGGGTGGTGCTTGGCCACGCTCTCGCCGATGGCCTGCCACTGCTGCCAGGTCGTCGGGACCTTGTAGCCGAACTGCTTCATGAGCGGGGCGTCGACCCACAGCACGTCGAAAGCGAGGTCGTTGCGGAGGCACTCGAGCTTGTTGCCGATGTAGCACGGAGACAGCGCGCCCGTCGCGTAGTTGTTGATGACTGACTTCGGGACGAGCCCGTTGTTGAGCACCGCCGGGAAATTGAACGGCGCGGCGCCGAGCGTTTGCACGTCGTTTTGCTCGGTGGAGAAGACGATGTCCGGCCAGCCGTGGCCGACCCGGTTGAACAGCGCTACCTTGCTCTCGATGCTCCCAGAGCCGTTAGCGCCGCCGTCGAAAGTCACGACGTTGAGCTTGACGCTGGGATTGGCCTTTTCCCAAGCCTTCACCATCGGCAGGCGGGTACCGTCGACCCAGACGGTGATCGGGGCCACCGAGGAACGGGTTGCCCTGGGCGCCGCGGCGGCTGCCCCGACGGCGACGGACCCACACGCGATGCCAGTCGCTGTGAGCGCGACCAGTGCGGCACGAAGCCTGCGGCCCGTGTGTGTGTGACGGGATCGCCCCGTGATGAGTGAGTTCATGGTACGTGCCTTCCTCTCTTTCTGTTGGTGGCTTGCCTTGTGACTCAAGCGCCTATGACGCTGCGCTCTGGATGCTGGTGTCACACGAGAGCTGATCTCCGGCTCGATCCACGACGTAGCTCTCGAGTTCCTTGGGGTACTCGGGGCCGACGGGAAGGCCAACTCCCGGCGCCGTGGGTGCTTTGACCATGCCGTTCTCGTCGATCCCGAACTCGCGCTGAACCGGGTTGGTGGTGACGAGGGACTCGTAGTACGTACAGTTTGGGATCGCCATGCAGAGGTGCCTCGCGTAGACGGTGTTCCCATGGGGCTCCGCGCGGAGCCGGAAGGCATCGGCGAGATGGGCTATCCGCATGGCCCCGGTGAACCCGCCGCGCAGCTCGGTGCTCGTCCGGACGAAGGTGGCACACCCGCTCGCGATGTAATCAGCGGTGTTCATGTGCACGCCGTCAGAGGTCTCGGCGACGTTGAGGGGGACGCTCACTCGATCAGCGAGCCACTTGTAGGCCGTTACGTTGAATTCGCGCATCGGCTCCTCGTACCAGAGGTAGTGAGCCTCTGAGAGTGCGTCGCCCACGTAGACGGCATCAGCGAGGTCGAAGCCGGCCGAGCCGTCGTACATGAGCGGGAAGCCCGCGCCGGCATGCTCGCGAACGGCTGCGCACAGGGCCGCATCGCGTCGGGCGTCGCCCCAAGCGTGGAGCTTGATCGCCGGGTAGCCGAGCTCCATGCACTGGGTGACTACCTCGAGGTACTCGCCGACGGAGGCAAAGGTCGATGTCGAGGCATAGGCGGGGATCTCGCGTCGAAAGCCTCCCAGTACCTCCCAGGTCGGCGAGTCGTAGAGACGCCCGGCGAGGTCCCACAACGCGCTGTCCACGAGACCGATCAGCCAGACCGGAAACTCCTCTGTCCTGTCGAGCTCCCACATCCGGTGCCATATCCGCTCACGCTCGAGCGGATCGGTCCCGACAAGCTCTTCGCGGAGGAGACGCCCGACCAAGTCCTCGAGGACGACGGCGCTGGCGCGGTTCTGCGTGACGGCGACGCCGGTGACGCCCTCATCGGTGCGAAGGCACAGCACAGCGACAAGTCCGTCAGCGGGGCCGCCTCGAAGTCCCTCGCGCCACGCGAAGTTGGGCTGGGCGCCCGGTGCGAAGACCTTGAAACTCTCGACGTGAGTAATGCGCGCCCGTGCCATTCGACATCACTCCTAAGACGACTGTCTTATGATGTCATACCTATTTAGAAGTTGCAAGCTTTTCGGTAAAGGAATACTCGGGAGCCGTCCCTGCATGGGGCGGGTCAGGTTGCGCAGCGACGAGCAGGCTGCTCCCCGGCTCGTGGCTCCCGCTGGCGGTCTCACTGCTGTGACATGAAAGTCCAGCACAACTGCCAGTTTGCGCTTAGGGCGGGGCCAGATCTCGAGGGTCCTGATGTCCACGCCTTCCGGCTGCTTTCCTGTTCAAGCCCTCTCCAGCGGCGAACTCCATGTCCGGCTCGATCAGGTTGCATTAACATAGTACGTATGATCAAATTCATGGGTGATGACCAGCCTCACCGATGGGGATGAGCCAGAGGTGAGCCTGGCGGGACAGCCTCCCGCGAAAAGCTTCGAAACGATCATGGCCGGGGCTGCTCCGCGCAGACCCGCCCGCCTCGGGACCACCGTGCTCTTGACCATGGTCGACAAGATCGTGGGCGGCGAGCTCCCCCCTGAGTCGTCGCTTCCGACCGAGGCCACGCTGTGTGAGGTCTTCGGCGTCAGCCGTACCGTCATCCGGGAGGCCTTGAAGCTGCTCGAGGCGAAGGGACTCGTGCGAGTCAAGCAGGGCCAAGGTACGACGGTGGAGCCGACTGAGCAGTGGGACCTGCTCGACCCGCTGATACTCGACACCGCCATCCGCTACGCCGACACCTTCGAGATCCTTGACGACGTGGTCGACGTGCGTGTCGGGCTCGAGTGCCAGATGACGCGTCGCGCGGCGGAATTGATGACCGATGCGCAGCTGCGCGAGACGCACGACGCGTTGATGGCCCTCGAGAAGCTCCTGGACCAGCCCGAGGAGTACCAGCAAGCTGAAGGCGGGTACCACGATCTGATCCTTCGAGGCTCGGGCAACCGTCTCGGGCGATCGATCATCCGCGCGCTCCAGCCGCGCGCGCGTACGAACTTCCGCTATCGCGGAGCTGGTGTGAGCGCCAACCATATGTTGATGAGCCATCGAGGCCACGTCGCCATCTACGAGCGACTGGCCGCCCGCGACCCGGATGGTGCGTCCGCGGAGATGCGCGAGCACATCTTGAGGTCCTGGCTTGAGCGCAAGTCCGGCGCCGCCCGCAGCCAGGGTCCGGTGAAAGATGGCTAGCTGCCCGATTGGCGGGGCCGCCTCTGTCGTCGGATCTAACCTGGTATTCGCGTCACATCTAGCTCCGTTCTCTCTCCGCGCGTGTGGCGGACCGTTGGGCCCGATCCGCCAGCCATGAGCGCTCAGTCACCCGACGTCCCCACAGCTCCTGGTGGCATCGCGCGTGTCCGTCTCGGCCACAGCGACGTCTACGTGACACGGTTGATGCTGGGTTGCTCCCCCTTGGCCGGAATGTACGCTCCCGTCGAGGACAGGCGGGCCGCAGCCGTTCTCGAGGCGTCTTGGGACGAGGGGGTCCGCGCCTTTGACACCGCCCCCCAGTACGGAGTCGGATTGTCGGAAGAGCGTCTCGGCGCTTTCCTGGCCGATCGAGCGGTCGGCGAGGCGGTGGTCTCGACAAAAGTCGGCCGCCTCCTCGTCGACGCCGACGACGGGGTCCAGGGTGTGGACCTCTTCTACGGAGCACCCAGTCGACGGCTCGTGGACGACTACACCAAAGACGGTGTCCGCCGATCCCTGGCGGCCAGCCTCGGGCGCCTGGGCCGCGACCGCGTTGATGTCGCGTTGATCCACGATCCCGACAAGTACGCCGAGCTGGCGCTCACCGAGTCCTATCCGGCGCTCAAAGAGCTCCGCGACGAGGGCGTGGTCGGCGCAATCGGCGTCGCCATGAACCACGCGGACGTCCTCACTTGGCTCGTCGAGCGGACGGATCTCGACTGCGTGTTGATCGCCGGCTGCTATTCCCTTCTCGACGTCCCGGCTGCGGACCGGCTCTTTCCCGCCTGTGAGAAGCGGGGAGTGTCGGTACTGGCGGCTGGGGTCTACCGCAGCGGCATCCTCGCCGACCCGCGCCCGGGAACACACCTGGACTATGCCCCTGCGCCCAGTTCGGCCGTCGAGCGAGTCAACCGCATCCGTTCTGTGTGCGATCGCTACGGCGTTCCCCTGGCCGCGGCGGCATTGCAGTTCGTTCTGGCGCATCCGGCCGTCACGGCGGCTGTCGTCGGCGCTGCCAGCGCGGAAGAGGCTCACGAGAACGCTGCCCACTTCCGGTCCAAGGTTCCCGAGGAGCTGTTCGAAGAGCTCGCCGCGGCAGGCTTCGCGCCGGCGTTGCCGCCAGGCGCGTCTCACCGCACAACTTCGCCGTCGGCGGCGCGTCATAGGCAGCGATGACTGGGCTCGGCACCGGTGCCTCGCCTGGAGTCGGCGGCATCGTCGACTCGCATCACCACCTCTGGGACCCTGCCAAGCGCCCCCACGACTGGCTCGTTGCGCTTCCGTCGCTCAACCGAGCGTTCAACTTGGGTCAACTCGAGCAGGTCGTAACGCCACTTGGCGTGTCGGCCACAGTGCTCGTGCAGGTTCTGAACGATGGCGCGGAGACCGAGGAGTTCCTGGCGCTTGCCAGCGCAAGCGAGCTCGTCGCCGGAGTGATCGGCTGGGTCGACCTGACCGACCCTGGGGTCGCAGAGTCCCTGGCACGCTTAGCTGAGCTCCCTGGGGGAGACAAGCTCGTCGGCGTCCGTCATCTCGTCCACAACGAGCCGGACCCTGCCTGGCTCCAACGACCAGAGGTGCGACGCGGTGTCCGCGCCGTGAGCGAGAGCGGACGGGCCTTCGACCTTCTCGTGTCCACCCGAGAACTCCCTGCCGCAGTCGATCTGGCCGAGCACCTCGAGGATGCGACTCTTGTCATCGATCACATGGCCAAGCCGGAGATAGGAGCCTCGATCTGGGAGCCCTGGAACAGCTTGATCAGCCGGTTCGCCCGCAACGAGTCGGTCGTCTGCAAGATCTCGGGGCTCGTCTCCCAGGCGGGCAGGCATTGGGACCCGGCCGCCATTCGTCCCTATGTGGAACGAGTCATTGAGCTGTTCGGCCCGAACCGTCTGCTCTTCGGTTCCGACTGGCCGGTTTGCACAGCGGTGGCGAGCTATGACCAGGTGCTCGGTCTCGCCCACGATCTCGTCACGCCGCTCGTAGGAGAAGAGATCGGGGCCGTCTTCGGGGGCACGGCGCGCCGTATCTACAAGCTCGCATCGGTTCCTTGAATCGTTGGCGAAGACCGGGATCGAGGTGCACCACACGCGCCATGAGCAAACCCGAGCAGGATCTACTCCCGGCCGATATCCGGCCCATAGGCAAGAAACAGGTGGGACTTGAACGAAGTTTGTCCGCCGCTTACTGGTAGTGGCCGGGTGGACCGGGGCGCCCAAGGTTGGCCGATCAAGCCACATCTTGAGACCATGGTCAGGTTCCCGTGCGTTCTCAAGGAGTTCGTCGCGGCCCGCTTTGCCACGTCTGGGACGACTCGTACGGGCAGGAACGGGTCTTAGCGATGCCCGAACTCCAAACGCAGACTGGGAGCGACCACGACACCGTGCTCGCCCTGCGGCTCGGGCCGGACGACGACGTCGCCGTGCTCACCGCCGACGCTACTTCCGGCGCACAGGTGCGCGTGGACCGGGACGTGATCAGAGCGATGCAAGACATTGCGCGGGGCCACAAGATCGCCTTGCGGCCGATCGCCGCCGGAGGCCCCGTGCGCAAGTACGGCCAGATCATCGGCTTCGCGACTGCGACCGTCAGCACCGGCGAACACGTCCACTCGCACAACTTGGAGTTCCGGACCTTCGCGCGCGCCCACATGCCCGGAGCCGGGGCCAAGACGACCCGGTTCGTCGCGGAGAGCGACCGGCTCAGCTTCGATGGCATCGTGCGTGCCGATGGCCGGGTGGCGACCCGCAACTATCTGGGCATTCTCACCTCAGTGAACTGCTCGGCCACCGTGGCGAGGTTGACGGCCAGGCACTTCAGCCGCCCGGGCGTTCTCGACGAGTTCCCGGGTGTCGACGGGATTGTGGCGCTCACCCACACCGGCGGGTGCGGCATGGACGGCCACGGAGAGGGCCTCGAGGTGCTCCGACGCACCTTGACCGGCTACGCACGTCACCCCAACTTCGCCGGCGTGCTCCTCGTCGGTCTTGGATGCGAGGACAATCAGCTGGACCTCCTCACAGAGGCGTTGTCAGAGCCTGCGGGCACGCCGCTTCGCGTCATGACGATCCAGGACGAGGGTGGGACGACGGCCACCGTGGAGAAAGGCATCACCTGCCTGAGGGAGATGCTGCCTGAGGCCAACGCCGCGACCCGGCGCCCGGTGTCGGTAGGCGAGCTCGTTCTCGGGCTCCAGTGCGGGGGCTCGGACTCGTTTTCCGGCATCACCACCAACCCCGCCCTCGGTGTCGCAGCCGATCTGCTCGTCGCCCAGGGCGGGACGGCAGTGCTGGGGGAAACGCCAGAGATCTACGGGGCCGAGCATCTCCTCACTCACCGCGCGGTCAGCCCCGAGGTGGCGGACAAGCTGCTCGAGCGCATCGCCTGGTGGGAGTCCTACACGGCTGCCAATCACGGCTCCATGGACAACAACCCCGCTCCGGGCAACAAGGCGGGAGGGCTGACGACGATATTGGAGAAGTCACTCGGCGCGGTCGCAAAGGGCGGCTCCACAAATCTGACCGGGGTGTACGGCTATGCCGAGCCGATCACGGGGAGGGGGCTCGTGTTCATGGACACTCCCGGCTACGACCCCGTCTCGGTGACCGGGATGGTGGCAGGGGGTGCGAACGTCGTCTGCTTCACCACGGGACGTGGCTCGGCGTTCGGCTGCAAGCCCGTGCCGAGCCTCAAGCTTTCGACCAACACTCCCCTGTTTCTCCGCATGGGCGACGACATGGACCTCAACTGCGGCGCGATCGTCGACGAAGAGGTCGGTGTCGAGGAGATGGGCCGACGCATCTTCCACGCCCTGGTCGCCACCGCGTCAGGTTCGAAGACGAGAAGTGAGCTGCTCGGCCTGGGTGACGAGGAGTTCGTCCCCTGGCAGCTGGGAGCAGTGATGTGAGCCTGGAACCGCGAAGGCCTCTGGATCGGCGACCGTCGGCCGACCGGCCCAACGGCGGCAGGTCGGCGGCCACTTCGGCGTCGTCGTCTACCTGTTGCTGACCTGAAGTGCCGAGTCCAGCCAACCGGGCGCGGCCGCCTCGACGACCGCCCGAGTCGTCCTTCCCAGCTGGGCGAGCTGGGTGGGCGTGAGAACGTCGACGACGAGCCTGCGGACTTCTCGGACGTGGCCGGGTGCAACCCGCTGGACCTTCTTCCAACCCGCAGGCGTGAGTTGCGCCTCGGTGTGACGGCCGTCTTCGGGGCTCGGGCGGCGCGTCACCCAGCCGGATTCCTCCAGGCGAGTCACGGCGTGTGAGAGCCGGGACAGCGACCCTTGGGCGAGGACCGCGAGCGCGGACATGCGCATGGTGCGCCCAGGTGCTTCCGACAGCCTGGCGAGGACGAGGTACTCGAAGCAGTTCATTCCGGCGTCGCGCTTGAGCTGGGCGTCGAGGGCGGCTGGGAGGGCTTGTGTCAGCGCCAGGACGGAGATCCAGGCGCGATCTTGCTCCGGGGTGAGCCAAGGGGCATCGTCAGTGGTGTCTGTCACGAGCACATCCTATCGCTGTGTTGAACATTCAACCCACGTCGTCTAATATGACTTGAACGTTCGATCCGCCGCGTGTAGTATGACTTGAACATTCAAGTCAAGGAGACAGCATGAGCGTCGCATTGTGGGTCGCAGCCGGAGTGCTTGCCGCGGCCGTAACTGTTCAGGTCTCGTAGCCCCATCCACCCGGCGCGCGACCGGTGCGCGTATCGTCGGGAATTCCGACCGACGACCCCTCCCCGTTCGATGACCGCCCCTCCTACGAGGAGTTGAGC
>JBEKBT010000067.1:0-16065 GCA_050015255.1 Acidimicrobiales bacterium | reverse complement strand
CAGCACCCGTTCCCCTCGGTGCGCTTCGACGCCAACACCCGAGGCAGGAGCCCAGTGCGTTAGTTGCGCACGCTGGGATCTGTGCGGGGGGCCGCCCGGAAGGGCGGTCCCTACCGCAACCCCTCCGCGACCCCTGGCCGCGTTGCTTGACAAGGTTCCGGAGAGAGACTGACGACCAAGTCGCCAGTGTTCACAGCCGAGTCGGGAGAGATGGCGCCAGCGGACGGCGTGTTAGGCCGTTCCGCCAACGACCGCGACCCTCGGATTCAGGTCAGTACTTGAGGAGGATCGTCACCGATACGCCTTGACCCGAATTACCGGAAGGAGTTATCACTGGGACGGGCGCGGCGCTGGTGAGGTACTCGTCTGCGGCGAAGGTCGAGGCATAGACGCCGTCCCCCACAAAAGCGGCGCCCACGGCGGGACTCGCGACGGACATCAAAGCCCCATTGTAGTCTCCGAAGATGGTGATCAGCGTGTCGTTAGAAGTCGAAGGCGTCAGCTCGCTGCTGGTCATCGTGGAGTTCCAGGTGCTTTGGTCAATCACTGGTGTCGTGCCGTCGGAGTTGGCATAGACCAGCATCAGGGCGGTGACATTGTTGAAGTTCGTGGAGCTGAAGGTGTAACTCGCCGCTTCGCTCGAAGTCGCGACGTGATAGGCGGTGAGGATAGCGCCAAAAGGTTCCGCCGCGGGACTCGTCGCGTTGGAGAGCGTGGTCCAGCCAGCGGGCATCACCACCGTAGTTGGGTCGCCAGGGTAACCGGTGGGGTTGCCAGTATAGAGAACCGCGATGAGCAGATCGCCAGCCGAGACGTCTGTCGGTACACTCAGAGTGACGTTATAGCTGTAAGGATCTTCATACGTCGAAAAGTTGACGAACTGAGGGTCGCCGGGTTTGGAGGCTGCATTGGTGGTTCCCTGGAACGATGAACTCACACTGCTCGTCCAGTTGCTGCCCGTGACAGCGGTCACGGTGTAGGTGTACGTGGTGCTGGCCGCGAGACCACTATCGGTGCACGATGTAGAACTAATCGTGCCGTAACACCCGCTTCCGCTTGGGACCGGCAAGCCGTTGCGAGTGACCGTGTAGCCCAAGGCAGGAGCACCGCTGCTCGGCGCAGTCCAGCTGATCAAGAGGGTGGTTGACGTAGGACTCGTGGCACTGCCCCCTGTTGGAGGGTTGATCACAGTCGACTGGGCCTGCGCGGAATGCGTACCCGAGGTGAGGTTAACCACCCAGTTGGTCGCACCGGCAATGCCCGTCATGCCAAGTACTGAGCCAACCACGATCAACGCGATCGTCCGAAACCTCGGCTTAGCCACACTCTGACCCTGGTCCATGCGAGCCAACGAACCCAGAATAGGCGTTCTTGACGGCTCATTCGCGTCAGGGCTCCCTGATCGCTTACACCAATAGAATCAGCTTGTCCAGCTGTCGGTGGCCGGACTGGTCGTGGCGGTCGCAGCACCACCTGTCGCTGTGACACCGGTCAACGACGGCATCGAGAAGTACGTCGCCTCACACGCAGCAGGAACGGCCGCGGTCATGCTCGCGTCGTTGGTCATCGTGACCGTCAGCGTGCCGGATGCCGCCACGGTGAGCGCCGATGTAAGCGTGTGCGAGGTGCCACTCGTAGCAGTCGAGTAGTTCCAGAGGACGTCGTTCGGAGTGGTGGCAAGGCAGCCCGTCTGCGTCGTCGTGAGGGCGCTCGTCGTGTACCCGGTCGCATAGGTCGTGTTGGTTGGCAGGTTCACGGCTGTGATCGTGACGGGGTACGGGTTCGGGTTGGTGATCGTCATGACGACGTCACCGTTCCCGCCCGGGTACAACAGGTTGGTAGCTGACGGAGAGGCGACGGCGGTGATGGTCAAGTTGGACACCGTCGCAGACTGGGCCTCACCGCTCGAGCCGGCGCTGAGCCCGACGGCCCAGTTCGTCGCCGCGAAGGCCGCACCTCCTGCGAGCAGCGCTCCGCCTAGAGCGGTGATCACCCTCAGCCTGCGCGACCATGGGAGACGGGCCTTGCCGTTTGGCGCGCTGAAGCGGCGCGAAGGTCGTGCGCCTCGTGTTTGCAGGGACATCATGAGCCTCGCTTCCAGTCCTCCACGCGTTCCGCCACAGAACGCGGCGATGAGTTGTTTCGACAGGAGTTCTCGAGTTCTTGAGGCATCTATGTACGAAATTCGTCAGCACTGTACTGATTTCTTCTACGTATCTTTCTCTTACGTATCCGTGTGCCGTCAGCTCCTAGAGTGGAACTCGGGAGAGCTCACCCACCGGCCCCACTGAATGTCATCCCAAGTCGGTCGGCACGTGACCCGGGCTGTCGGTCGTGTGCTCGAGACGGGTCGCCCGGAACTGTTGGAGTACCGCTTGGACGTTCCGGCAGGTGCTCGGTGGTTCCAAGGCCAGCTTGCCCCGATCGTAGATTCGGCTTCCCGGACCGTCTGCCTCCTCGTGCGCGACATCACGGACCAGAAGGTTGCCGAAGCGGCACGTGACGATGCAGAAAGGCGCCTACAGCATCTAGCTATGTACGACGCGCTCACTGACCTGCCCAATCGTGTGTTCTTCCGCGATCGCCTCGATCACGCGCTCAAGAGAACCCGGCGCAGGGATGAGGAACTTGTCGTACTGGTGCTCGATCTCGACCAGTTCAAGGACATCAACGACACTTTCGGCCACGCGGCAGGTGATGAGGTACTTCGAGAAGTGGCCCGGCGACTGGTCGTGGTCACTCGAGACGGCGATTCGATCGCCAGGCTTGGGGGCGACGAGTTCGCGATCGTGCTCCCAGGCGCCTCCGAAGAGGAGGGCCGGAGGGTGGCCGGACGCGTGACCGACGGTCTAAAGGACCCGATGGTCATCGGTGCCAGGGCGATCATCATCGACATGAGCGCGACTTGCGGTGTCTCCTCGAGATGGGACCGATGCGGAAACCAAAGAGCCGACGCCGCTATGTATTTCGCCAAGCAAGCACACAGCATGGCCCGAAGAGGTGCCGAGGGCTGAGAGTATCCAGTCCAGGCTAAGAGACGATGACGTAGCACGATCAGCTCGCCGCCAGGACCGCAGGCGGAAGCTTCGGCCTCCCTCGGTAAGCGCCTTTTCTGGCGAGTGTCAGATTCGATGCGCACACCTATCAGCTCGGCCAGCGCCTTCCACGCCGAAACGTGCGGCGTCCGCTTCCCCCGTCGGATGTCCGACGCGGACGCCTTCGAGCAGCCGGCCGCCTCGGCGATCTCGGAGAGCTTCACGGCCGCGAGCCTCGGCAGGATCTCCCGCCGGAACAGCTCCGGGTCGTAGACCGCGCCGGGATTGGCCTTGTCCCACTCCGCCTTCGCACGCTTTCGAGCCGCCGGGTCGATGAAGCAGGTGCCCTTCGCCAATCCGCGCGGGCCAGCGCTACTGGAAACGCTTGGCCGTGACCGGCGTGACGTGGACGATCCCGCACTTCAGGTGCTGGGTCGTGCCACCGTAGGGCGTGATCTGCGCGTGAGATCCGTGCAGCGTGACTGTTCCGGTGTCCTGCGGCGGAGTGAACTTCAAGGCAGCCGACGTTGGGCAAGCCAAGTTTGCGTAGCCGGTCTGGCTGGCGTACACGACGCCGAAGTACGCCGTCTTGCCCGGTGCCAGAACGACCGTCTTCTCGTGGATGCTGAAGGCCCCCGGAGCCTTCTGGTCAGACGTCGACAGGTTCTTCCCGGACTTGTTGAGCATCTGGACGAGCGGGTACCCGTAGAGCGAACAGGTGCTGGCGGAGTGGTTGGTGAATCCGAATTCGTCGGCGACAGATCCAGCGGCCCCCTGGGCCGGCCCAGCCCAGACCACGAGCGAAGCGGCCGCGCACCGCGGCACGGTGACCGGGGCACCCGGGGCAGCCAGGGCAGCCGTGGGGAGCAGAATCGCCCCGCAGGCGAGAGTGGCACCGACAGCGAGCCGCCAGCTGTCATGCAGCGTCAGTTTCATGGCAGTTCATCCTTGGTTGGTCTTCCGAGAAGTATCGCAAACCCAACGTGGCATCTGGCGGCGCCGGGAAGAGGAATGCTGCACCGATGAGAGCGTTTCAGGACCTGAGATGACACTGTGCGAGCTCTTCTGGTCAGTACCCTCGTCATGAGATGTCCCATCCATAACAACGGTTGAGCCGGAGATAGCGCCCGAGGAGTTGCTCTCTCGCGTGTCTGCCTACGACTGGTTTGGATCATTGCTCGCCTACCCGATCGGACTGGCGATCGCTGCGCCGCTTGCGGGCGCGATCGGGATCCGCGAGTTACTTGTGTTCTCGGCTGTGCTGGAAATCGTGACGATTGTCGCCATTCTCGCTGTGAGGAGCGTCTGGAACCTCGAGGCGTCGCCAACTGAAACCACGCCGTCCTGACGAGTCGGATCTGCAAAACCCCTACCGCCCGTTCCCGACGCCGCCACGTGGGCGAACGTGGGCCCCCCTTCCGCGTCGTCGCGCCCGAGCATCGCGGTCAACTGCCTTTCCGCGCGGGGGCGAACCGGGAGCAGAGCGTTTTCGTGGTCGGCCGCTGTGCGCCGCGCCGGCCCGCAGCGAATGACCTGCCACCTCCCCGGGGTCGAGCCCGGCCCGGGCGGCGTGTCGCTTCAACACGAGCGGCGCCACCTGACCGCTTAGTTAGACGCGTCGCGCCGATGTGGCCATGGCGGTCCACGGGGTGACTTTGGAGTGATAATCCCGCCCCAACGCGGTCAAGCCAGTAACCTCGCGCTAGGTGTTCTCGACGAGTCGGTCGATAGTAATCATCGATCTCTGAGCAGGAGTTGCGACGATCAAGAGGGAGCGGCATTCGCAGCCATCGCAAGAGAACGAACCGCTGCGCGAACTCAAGTGCACCTGCATGGACAGCCTGCTGAACAGCACCGCGGAGCGCATCTACTTCAAGGACCTGCATAGCCGGTTCCTCATGGTCAGCGCAGGCTGGATCGCCGCGGCAGCCCCTGGCTGTACCGTGGAAGAGGTAATCGGGAAGACGGACTTCGACTTTTTCAGCGAGGCACACGCTGCTGCCGCCTTTGAAGACGAGCAACAGATCATCCGCACCGGCGAGCCGCTGGTGGGGAAGTTGGAGCAGGAGACCCAAGACTCAACCGGTCCCTGGGTCTCGACCACGAAGATGCCGCTTAGCGATGACCGCGGGCAGATCATCGGTACCTGCGGCATCTCCCGCGACGTCACTGCGCAAGTCAAGGCGGAGAACGCCCTGGCTTACCGTGTCCTGCACGACCCGGTGACCGGTCTGGCGAACCGGGTCGCCCTGATGGACCGGCTGTCGCAGGCTCTTGCCGCCCTGGAACGGCAGCCGGGTCGGCTTGCGGTCCTGTACGTCGACTTGGACCACTTCAAAGTGATCAACGACTCGTTCGGTCACGACGCCGGAGATCAGGTGCTCGCGGAGGTCGGTCGCCGGCTTTCGCAACTCTCCCGGAATGCCGACACCATCGCCCGCCTCGGCGGCGACGAGTTCGTGGTGCTGTGCGGGGCTTTGCGCGATGACGATGACGTCGGTCTCATCGGCGATCGGATCGTCCGGGGGATCCGCGCTCCCTTCCTGGAGGATGGGCGCGACCTTTCCATTACCTGCAGCGTCGGAATCGCGGTCACCCGCGATCGCCTCACCGAGCCCGAGCAGATGATCCGCGACGCCGACGAGGCGATGTACGGGGTGAAGGAAACAGGGCGGAACCGCTATCGGGTCTACGACTCTGCCCATCGCATCCCGACCGGGCCGAGCTTCCTCGAGGTCGAGCTGAGCCGCGCTATCGAGGGTGGGGAGCTGTTCCTTCTTTACCAGCCACTCTTCTCCCTGAACGACCAGTCGTTGGTCGGCGTCGAAGCGCTAGTGCGCTGGCGCCATCCCGAGCGCGGTGTCGTGCTGCCCGACGATTTCGTTCCTTTCGCCGAGAAACAAGGGCTGATCGGCAGGATCGACTCGTTCGTCTTGAACGAGGCCTGCCGTCAACTCGCCGAGTGGACGTGCCTCGACGGCTGGCCTCGCGATTTCACCATGGCCGTCAACGTGTCAGGCGCCGAGCTGTCGGATCCCGAGTTCGCCGGGCGTGTTGCCGAGGCGATCCACCGCCACAGCATCAACCCGGTGCTGCTCTGCCTGGAGATAACCGAGACCGCGCTTGTCGGTGAGTTCGGCGACGTCCAAGACACACTGTCGGCCCTGCCAAAGCTCGGTGTGCGCCTCGCCCTCGACGACTTCGGAACCGGCTATTCATCGCTTGCGCACCTGCAGCGACTGAAGGTGGACATCTTGAAGATCGACCGGAGCTTCGTGGCGCAGATCGGTCGGAGCCCTCGCGACCGCGAGATCGTCGCTGCAGTGATGGCGATGTCCCACACGCTCGGCACGACCGTGGTCGGCGAGGGCATCGAAACTAGCCAGCAGCTCGACACGCTCGTCGGGCTGGACTGCGACCAAGGTCAGGGCTTCCTGTTTGCTCGCCCACTGCCGCCGGAGGCAGTCGTCGCGCTCGTGAGCTGAGTATTGCCTTGCTGTGCTACGACCCGCGAGTAGGCGGGGGAGCGCCGGGACGTCGCCGCGGCAGGAAAGACAGATGCGGTCGGCGACGACTCTTCTTGGATATCTGGAACTATACTCTAGTTTTTATAAACTAGCAATGTAGTTCCAGAATATGTTAGACTGATCCCATGGGCGAATGGAGCTTTCTCACCAATCACGCCCGGGTCCTCGTCTGCATCGCGGGCGATCCCGGTGTGCGTCTTCGGGATATCGCCACGACCCTGGGCATCACCGAGCGCAGCGTCTTCGGCATCGTCACCGACTTGATCGCAGGCGGATATGTCCTAAAGGACAAGGACGGCCGCCGCAATCGATACCGGATCCAGGCTCACGCGCCTTTGGGACAGGGCGTCGTCCGAGACCAGACGATCGGTGAGTTGCTGGCTGTGCTCGTCGATAACAAAGCTCATGGTGAGCTTCAACAAGGCGTCAAAGCACCTGATTAGTCCTCGCAGAAGGCGGCAGCGCTGGCTTGGCAGTTTTGGTTCATGAGACGCCTGGTTTGGGCAGGACGACCGCACACGGTTCGTCGCCCCGTGCGGACTCGACGCCTCCTCAGCTAGAGGAGCAACGCCATGACGACTCTCGACAGACTTCTTCACCCATCGACGTGCTCGAGGATCTGTCGGCAACTGTCACGGTGCTCGGAAATCGAATGTGGTGGGCACTGGGCGCCGTGAGCCTGGCGATCTTGGCGGTAGGTGTCGACGGCACCGTGCTCAGCGTGGCCCTACCCACTCTGTCCAAGGCGCTGCACGCCTCGGAGTCCGACCTCCAGTAGTTCTCCTCGGGGTTACTTCCTCGTGCTGACCGCCGCGATGCTCCCGGCCGGTCTTCTGGGAGACCGCTACGGCGACAAGAAGGTCCTTCTCATCTCTCTGGCGCTCTTTGGGGGTCCGCTCGGCGGCATGTGCGTTTTCGACGTCGGTGGGCGAGTTCATGACCGCCCGCGTCCGTATCGGACTCGGCGGGGCAGGGGTGATCGTCATGTCGATCTCTGCCCTCACGGTCTCTCTTCACCAAGGAGGAGCGACCGAAGGCCGTCGCCATCTGGGCTGGGGTCAACTTCGTGGCCTTCCCAACCGGCCCTATCCTGGGTGGTTGGCTGCTCACGAACTACTGGTGGGGCTGGGTGTTTCTGATAAACCTGCCAGTCGTCGTGGTCGGCTTGTCGGCCGTCGTCGTCCTGCTGCCGAAGTCCCGTGCACCGGAGCGCCCGGGCTTGGATCTCGTCGGGCGGGATAGCCGGCTCGGCCGCCGGGCTCGTGGTGGTCACCTACGGCCTGATCGAGGCCGGCCAGGACGGATGGAGTGACCCGGCGCCCTCTTTCGATACTCGCCGGGTTGGCGCTGCTCGTCGGCTTTTCCATGCGGGAAGGTCGGTTGACCCGCAGCCCGGGTCGGCAGCCCTTGCTCGATCTCACATCGTTCGGTTGCCGTCACCGCCGGCTTCGTTCTGCTCGCCGCCGGGTGGTTCGTCGGAGCCCTGACGAGCGTGCCCTCGAGCGGCCTGTTCGTGGGATGTGGATGATTCTCCCCGAGGCCCAGTCTGCTCCGAGCCTCGGGGAGCGATCGTCGGCGGCGTCCGTGCGACGGCCTGTCTTATACGGTCAGTTTCGAGAGGCTCGAGCCGCTGGAGCCACTCAGGTTGGCGTCACCGCCATAGGTGGCCGACACCGAGTACGAGCCCACGGCCAGCGCGGTGTTGGCGATCGTGCAAGTCCCTTTGCCGCTCGTCAGCACCACAGTGCAGTGGACAGAACCGACAGGCACCGTCACCGTTTCGCCGTTAGGCACTGCCTCGCCATAGTGGGTCGTGACGGTGACCGAGAAGACCGACGCCGACTCATGGCCGTAGGTGACGCTGGAGGATGACTCCGAGATCGTGGCGCTCGTGGTGTCCTTGTAGACGGTCAGTTTCGAGCGGCTCGAGCCGCTGGAGCCATTCAGGTTGGCGTCACCGCCATAGGTGGCCGACACCGGGTACGAGCCCACGGCCAGCGCGGTGTTGGCGATCGTGCAAGTCCCCTTGCCGCTCGTCAGCACCACAGTGCAGTGGACAGAACCGACGGGCACCGTCACCGTTTCGCCGTTAGGCACCGCCTCGCCATAGTGGGTCGTGACGGCGACGTAAAGGACCGACGCCGACTCATGGCCGTAGGTGACGCTGGTCGCTGACTCCGAGATCGTGGTGCCCGTGGCGTCCTTGTAGACGGTCAGTTTCGAGAGGCTCGAGCCGCTGGAGCCATTCAGGTTGGCATCACCGCCATAGGTGGCCGACACCGGGTACGAGCCCACGGCCAGCGCGGTGTTGGCGATCGTGCAAGTCCCCTTGCCGGTCTTCAGCACGACACTGCAGGTGACGGAAGCGACTGTCACCGTCGCCGTCTCGCCGTTAGGCACCGTCTCGCCATATTGGGTCGTGACGGCGACGGAAAAGACCGTCGCCGACTCATGGCCGTAGGTGACGCTGGTCGCTGACTCCGAGACGGCGGTGCTCGTGGGGAGTTGTCGCTCGAAGTACCCGAAAGCGTCGATCAGGATGTTGATCGTCGCACCGTGGCTGTTGTAGACCTCCACGTTGCCAGTACCGGCCGTGTCTGCGACCGTGAAGTTGGGCACAGCTTGGGACCCGCTGGCGGCCCAGTTCACATCAGATGCAACCGGCACCGTGGTGTCGGACTCCGGATAGACGGTGAGATAACCCGAAGCGCCGCTCGGGACGACCGTGACGTTGGTCGCCACGGCAGCAGCACTCGTCGGGATCCCGCTTACGGTGGTGGAGAGGTTGAACTCCTCCGAGGTGTTCGCGGAGCTCGGTGTCCCGTTGGTGGGCACACGAGTGTCAGTGAGGCGGACCGGGGTGATCGGCACGAAAGCTGAGCCGGTGCCCCCCGTACCCGTGTAGTAGCCGTCCACGTCGATGTCAACCTGCACCGTGCCGGTGTGGTTGTAGACCTCTATCCGACCATAGGTGCCGACTCCGACCGTCGCCCGGTTCGCGACGACCTGGTCAGTCACGAAGTTGACGTTCGATGCGGTCGGCATGGTCACCCCTGCCGGGTAGACGGTGAGAAAGCTCGTCTTCGTCCCTCGGGCAGCAGTCGCGTTGACGACAACGGCGGTCGCGTTGGCAGGGACGGCGGTAGCGGTCCCCGTCACTGTGACAGCTTGACTCGTGTTCGGCCCTATCGCGCTACCAGCCGCCAGGGTGCCAAGAGCACGCACGGGGGAGAGCGAGTTGTACAGACCGCTGCCGTTGGCCAACGGAGTGCTGGTGTAGTAGCCCTCCACGTCGACCACGATGTTCGTGTCACCGGCGTGGTTGTAGATCGACACCGTGCCAGAAGAACTCAGCGGCACCGTCACCAGGTTCGCCACTGTCTCGCCGGGTGCGAAGTTGAGATTGGAGACGGTCGGCATCGTGATCCCGGCGGGGAAGACGGTCAGGAACCCGGAGGCCGTAGGGTCGACCGCGGTCACGTTGAGCACCACGGCCGCAGTTCCAGCGGGTACGGACGCAGTACCCACCCTTGTGACCTGGACATTCAGCGTGGAGTTGGCGGTCAGGTACTTACCCGCGTTCGGCTGGCCGGAGTTCGGCCGGGTGTCGGTGATACGGAAGGGCGTCACTGTGAGGTAGGAGCCCATGACGGGTGACGTCGCATGTGGAGAGACTGTGGCCGAGGCGGCTAACGCGAGCGGGCCTATGAGCACACCAAGAACGGCGATCAGGATCGCTCCCAACCGGATCGACACGCGCCTATCCGCGTTCTGGCGCGGCGATACTTCACTGAATGACCTAAACATGAGGTTCCTCCTCCGTCCTCGCAACGGTTGCTGAAGAGTTCCAGCTCGGCCCATCACTTGGGCCGCCGCCTTGCTGCTGTAACTCGAGGCCACATGTGGTCGGCGACGATTTTGTCATATTACTCTAGTTTTACAAAACTAGCAAACAACTTCTAGAACACGAGGGAGAAACCCGCTGAAGACAGAAGGCACACGGCGAGACAGCGCCTGGTCGTGTGGGTGCCAAGAACACATCCGCCCAGCTCAGGCGATGAGTCGATACTCGTGGATGAGGCGGCCCAAGAGTTGGTTCGTCGGAGCTGTTCGGTGTTGACGTCGCCGATGAGGGCAGGAGTCGTGTCGGACTTGGACGGTGCGCGCTGGCTGAGGGACCGGTGGGGACGGTGTGAGTCGTAGGCTTCCTGAGCGCTTCCGCGCGTGAGGTCCACTGCTCTGAAGTGTGGCTACATGTGCTACACTTCCATTCATGGCTAGTTCGGTGTCCGTACGGGAGTTGCGCAACACCGTCAGCGAGGTGCTGCGCCGGGTCGAGGGTGGTGAACGGGTCACGGTCACGGTTGACCGTCGTCCGGTGGCCGAGCTCGTACCGCTTCGCCGGCGCCGTTCGGTATCGATTGAAGAGGCGCGCAATGTGGTCTCGCGCCACGCCGCGGATTCTGGCCTTCGCGCAGAGCTCAGGGAGCTGCTGATCGATACGACGGACGAAGTATGAAGGCGCTGCTCGATACCTCGGTGTTCATCGCGACCGAGTCGGGACGACCGCTTGGCGAGATGCCGGGGGTCACCGAGACGGAGGTTTCCGTTGTCACCCTGGCGGAGCTGACGCTCGGCGTGCTCATGGCGGACGATTCCGATCGGGCCAACCGCCTCGCCACGTTGTCGGCGGTCGAGTCGACGTGGGACCCGGTTGCGGTCGATGCAGAAGTGGCAAGGACGTTCGCGCACATCGTGGCAAGACTGAGATCTCGCCAACGACGCGTTCCGATCCTCGACGCACTTATCGCGGCGACCGCCATCGTGGAACAGGTCCCGATTGTCACCCAGGACCGTGACTATGACGCGATCCTGGGTGTCGAAGTGATACGGGTATAAGCGCAACCGTAGGTCAAGGTCCCTGCGCATCCCACAACTCGTGGAGTGACCGATGTGCGCGTCGCTACTCCCAGCCCTGCGACAGGGGAGGGGTCGCGTGCGCGGTGACAGCGATGGTGATCCCTCTTAGCCTCGCCTGGCGCTCCTCAACGGGGCGGGCTAGGCGCTTCGGGTGGGCTGAGCACGGTCCGGTGCGTGCCCTGAATCACGGCACCCTTCATGTAAGCAAACTGCATCGTCAAAGGGTCGCGGATAGGTCGGCGCAGGAGCAGTGCCAAGGCGCGGTCGCTCCCGCCCACCGCCATCAGGACTCGTCCCGTCTTGCGGCTTGCCGATCCCCGGCGTCAGAGGCGTCGCAGTCGCACTGCGATGAAAAGCACGACGACGGCGATTGGCCAGAACCACCACCGCTTGTACCACGGCTTCTTGTTCCTGTTGGGAGGGCCGTCCGGGCCGGGATCGGGCGGGTACCACTTGTCATCCGATGCCAGCCACCACCCAGGGCCTTGGGAAGTATCCGCCATTAGAGTTCTCGCGTTTCGCTGAGCCGAACCTAGAACTTCAGCCCAAGTCTCAGCGTCGGACCTGTCTACTGCGCGGAGGTTCCCCGCGATTACCGACACGCCCGGGCTCGAGCTTCGGGACGGCGCGAGGCTGAGCATCACCTCGACTGGTGCTGCTCGCCGCCACGCCACCGATGCTGCGGTTAGCGCGCGTTGTTGACAAGATGGGTGCAATGACCGTCACCGAGAGCGCGAAGTTTCTCAGCAGGGACGCGGCAGATCACACCGCTCGCAAGCGCAGTGACCTGTCCAGCGTCGGTGCTTGCAGTCGCAGGTTCGAGGCTCTGGTCGGGCCCGGGAGCTCCGCGACGGCTTGGCCTGCTGGGGACGTGGTGGGACTCGAGCACGAGTACCGCGTCTTTGTGGGTGCGCGCGCTGTCGACTTTTCCACCCTCGTCCACCATCTCGATCTCGGCTGGCCCCGCCTCGATCCGGCTGATCCGAACGCTTACCGGCTCGCCTCCGGGGCTGCGCTCACTGCCGACGACGCGGAGGCCGAGATCGCTCTGGCTCCGAGCTTCGTGCGGCCTGGTTGCGGATACCGCCTTGCCGCCGCCGCCAGGTCCGAACGCCGGGCGCTCGAGAAGCGGTTACCCGAGGGAGCCCACCTCGACGGCTACTCGACTCATCTCAGCGTGGCGGTGCGCCCCTCCGCTTCCGCGTTGATCGCCAAGCTCTACGCAGGCAGCTTCAGCGCCGCGATGATGCTGCTCATGGACAGCGCTTGCTCGCCAGGCCTGCTCGTGCGGCCCAGGCCCAGCCGATTAGAGCTGGGCGGCGAGTTCGTCGACGGGGACAGGCTCGTCGTGGCTGCGCTCTTCGCCGTCGGCAGCGTCCGGGCCTGCCAGTGTTGGCTCGAGAGCGGTGTTGCAGAACTGAGCTTTCCTGACAGGCTTGTTGTCGATGTTCAGCGGGACGATCAACGTTACGGCTGGTTCGTGAGCCGTAGTGCTTTCGCGACCGATCTCTATCTTGCCGGCCGCGAGGCGGCGCTCCGACCCCAACGGGGTTCGCCGATCACCGCGCAGGCACATCTCGAGCGGTGCTGGGCCGCCGCCAGAGCCACCCTGGTGGAGGATGTCGACGAGACGGAGCTGGCCCTGGTCGACAGGGTCGTCCGCAGCGACGAGCCACTGCCCGTGCCGATCCCGTCGGTTGACCGGAGAGGCCTCTCGCGCCTCGACACGACGCGCGTCACCGACGATGAACCCGCTCGCGCCTTCGGGTTCGCGGTTCGAGCCCAGGCGCGTCCCGACTACGACCTCGCCCCCGTGATGCTCACCTGGGATCGCGCCGTGTTCGTATTGTCGACACCGCGCCGGGATCGACTTGCCTTCGCCTCCGTCCCGGCGCCACTTCTCATGAGCTTTGTCTCGCAGCTGGACATGGGCGCTTTGGACGAGACGATCAGGTCCTATCTTGCGCTTTCCCCCCGCGGGCGACTCCTCGGCCGTGCAACGGCGACGGCGAGACCAGGTTTGTACGATCGTCTCGCGCCGAGAACGCGGCTCCTCGTGCCCGAGAGGGCGCCGCGCCCCATTCGTCGGGGAGGGAGACGCACCGTCTCGGGAGCGATTAGACGCGGATGGCGAAGCACTGCAGGGTTCGTAACCGGCGTCAGAGGTTGAGGAGGGCACATATGAGCAACACCGAGGACAGAGGCGCTCAGCCGATCGACGAGATTGCGCGCGACATCGTCGACAAAGACCCCTCGAACGGAACGGAGCGTCCAGGCAAGAACAGCTCCACGGCAAGGGTTCTCAGGAAACCGGTGACCTGGGTGGCTGCCTTGGTCGTAGTCGCCGCCATCGTCGGCATTGTCCTGGCGCTGACGCTGAAGAGCGGGTCATCGGTCTCCAACCCTGGTGAGAACCCGATTTTCGCGAGCTACATCTGCCACGGGAACCAGATCACTCTGTTCTCCAACGTCAACGCCGACGCGGTCTCGAACGGTGGCTCGCGGCCGAGCTTCAGCACCCACGGCAAGGCATACTGCCTGATGTACATCCAGACCTACCACTGGAACAAGGGAAAGGGCTCGCCTCCAGGCACCGTCGGACTCGTGCGCCTAAAGGGGCCCGGCACGCTTCCCAGCTCGATCGGGTCCTTGCCGGCCAAGACGAGCCCTGGCAGCAATGGCGCCGCCAACATCAACTGGTTCGCGTCGGTGTCCATCAGCAAACCGGTGATCCTCGACGGGACATATTCCTGTGCTGATTCGGATCCGTCGACCTGGTCGTCGAACAAGGAGTCCGGCGGCGACGGGTTCTGCCTCGTCTACGCTGCCCTGGCCATCCCGCCGGCGAAGTGAGATCACACTTGCTTCGGCGTGAGCGAGGAGAATCCGTGAGCGGCGGGAATCAGAGCATGGTGGAGAAAAGACACGAAAGAGGGCGGTCCTGATGGGTGAAAAAGGCACGAAGGGTTGGGCCATGATCCAGAGCGACGGTTGGCGGTCACTCCAAGATCACGGTTGGCAGGGAGATATTGGCGAAGAGCTGCACAATGCGCAGACGGGACAGAAGGCGTCGTGGGACGACGAGAGAGGTCAGTGGGTTGAGAGCGCCACGGGCCGGCCCCTTACTGCCGACCCGAAAACAGTCACGTGAGGTCGCGTACCTGACAGCTTGAAGACCAGCGGGTCAGGCCGGATGGCATGGGGCCGGGACTCAGCGATACGCATCCAGGCCCAGATGGACGGCCAAGGCGAGCCCGCCGCAGGCGATGAGGGCACGAAGGGGCGCCGCTGGGACTCGGCGCACGATGCTCGGGCCGAGCCGACCGCCCAGCAAGCAGCCTGCAGCGAGGGGGATCACGGCCAGCCAGCGGACCGGCCCGATGGCCACGAATACCACCGCGGCTACGGCATTGGCCAGTCCGACAAGGAGGTTCTTCATGGCGTTGCTGCGCGCCAAGGGCTCTGCCGTGGCGACGAGCAGGAGGGCGAGGAGCAGCACCCCTGCCGCCGCCCCGAAGTAGCCGCCGTAGACGGCGACGAGAAACACGCCCGTGCTGAGCTTCCATGTCGGCCGGTCCAGCCCGTTCGGTGCCCGGCGGGCCGGGTCGCGCGGAATGAGGATGGTGAGCGAAGCCAGCCCGATCAGCCACGGTACGACCAGAGCAAAGGTGCTGGACGGTGTCTCCAGCAGGAGCAGCCCACCAGTGAGTCCGCCGGCGACGGCGATCGGGCCCAGGTACCGAGCCCGGGCCCGCTGACCGACCAACTCGGGCCGCGAACCCCAGACCGAGCCGATGCTGCTGAACACGAGGGCGACTGTGTTGGACACGTTGGCACTCACCGGCGGCAGGCCCAAGGTGAGGAGGACGGGATAACTGATGAGCGACGCCAGTCCCGCCACACTGCCTGTCAGGCCGGCACCGAATCCGGCCAGCACCAACCAGAGTGGATCGAGACCCTTCAACGCTCCCTCGGCACTAGCTCGCAGTGGTGTGGACGCACTACAGCGTCCCGTCAGTCCTCCGCGGTCGCCGACGCAGCGTCCGGACGCACGTTGGATGTTAATCGGATCGTCGTCCGCGCCGATATTCCTACGGTGGAACCAGCGCGCCGAATGAGTACCGCACCGCTGCCACAGATGGCCAGATGCTGGACCTCCGAACGGCCTCTCCGGGTCGAGGTAATGGCGCTCCTCAGTCCTGGCAGGGCGTCATGAACGAAGGCGTCGCGCGCGAGGCCCCCACTGAGGCTCTGCTGAAGAGCCAAGCCCGTCTGCAGGCTCTGCTTTCCTCGCTCGATGACCTGGTTTTCGAGCTCGACGAGAACGGCACCTATCTCGAGATCTGGACCGCCAATGACGCCCTGCTTGTAGTGCCGCGGAGTGAATTGATCGGCCGAACACATCGTGAGGTGCTCGGTGAAGAGATCGGACTCGCCCTGGCCAAGGTCATCGGCGAGGTCTTAGCCTGGATCCACCGTCAGACCCCGGTGAGGTGACTGCTGGGTCCTGAGTTGCGGGATTTTGGCGGCGTCACGACTGCATGAGGGCCCGTGTCGGAGTCGGGGACGTGTTCGTCTCGCCT
>JBEKBT010000066.1:0-16536 GCA_050015255.1 Acidimicrobiales bacterium | reverse complement strand
CCGAGCGGGTGTCAACATGTCACGGCCACCGACACTGCTCCCGTCGGCCACGGCCAACCCCAGCGAAGCGTCGGCGCCGGCGATCACTCGGGAACCGTCATTGCCGACCACCCAACTAGGCCGGTGCTCCGCGTTGCAGACTTTGTTGCGAAAAGGGGGATCTCATGCGGGCCATTCGGGTCGTGTTTCGCTCCGAGCTCCAGCACCGGTGGCGGTCGTGGCTTGCCCTCACGATCCTTGTGGCGCTGGTGGGCGGGACGGTGCTCGGTGCTGTCGCCGCCGGGCGGCGCACCGCGGCGGCCTTCCCGCGTTTTCTCGCCCGCTACGGCTATGACGTCCAGGCCTTCAGCTTCCCCACACCCTTGCCCAAAGGGCTCGCTTCGCTGCCCGATGTCTCCGCCATCTATTACGAAGTCTCCTACGCCAACGGGAACATGATCGCCAACAAGCAGATCGTGCCCGAAGACGACGCCTACATCTCGGGGCTGCCTTCGCAGGCGATGAGATCGACGAAGCTGGTGTCTGGCCGCATGCCTGCCGCTCCTGACGAGGTCCTGGCCGGATTCACGATGCAGCAGCAATTCGGCTTGCACATCGGCTCGATCGTCACGGTGCCCCTTTACTCGCTGGCACAGGCGAGCGCCTTGGAGGGCGGCAACCCGCCCCCGCGGGGGGCACGGATCAGCTTTCGGGTCGTCGGCATCGAGGCGAACGTGACGGACTTCCCAGCTGGCGTCACCCCCGTCTACAACCTCTACACGAGCCCCGCCTTCGATCGGGGCCAGGGCCGCCAAGCTCTCCGGTACTACGGAGCGCTCGTGCGTCTGCGCGACGGGGCCGTGGACCTGCCCCGGTTCCAGGTCCACTTCCAGCACCTCCCCGGCCTGGCCTATGACCACGGGATCCAGTCCGAGGACTCGGCTGTCACCGCAGTCGAGCGGTCCATACATCCCCAGGCAGTCGGCTGGTGGCTCTTCGCCCTCTTCGTCGGCCTGGTCGGCCTCGCCGTCGTCGGCCAGGCCCTGTCACGCCAGAGCCTTCTCGAAGCGGAGTCGTATCCGAGCCTGCAGGCCCTCGGGTTCCGTCCCATTCAGGTGTTCACGCTCGGGATGGCCCGTGCGGGCGCGATCGGATTGACGGCTGCGATAGGGGCCGTGTTGCTCGCGTTCGCGCTGTCCCCCTTGACACCAGTGGGTGAAGCTCGCATCGCCGAGCCGGTGCAGGGCTTTGCTTTCGACGTCCTCGTGCTCGGCCTCGGAGCGGCCTCGACCGTCGTCGTGACGGTCCTTCTCACCGCCTATCCGGCCTGGCGAGCGACCCGCTTTCAGCTTGCCCAACCGCAAGCAGAGCTCGGTGCCACCCGGGCATCGGTCGTCGTCGCCGGACTGGCGAGAGCGGGTGCCCCGGCGAGCGTCGTCGTCGGCACGAGCCGTGCCCTCGAACGGGGCAGGGGACGCGCCTCTGTCCCGGTCGTCACGGCGCTCCTGGGCACGGTCGTGGCCGTGGCGGCCCTCGTCGCCACCGCCGTGTTCGGTGCCAGCTTGTCCAATCTCGTGTCGACCCCGGCTCTGTACGGGATGAACTGGCAGGTCGACCTGAGCAGTGTCACCTACCAGCAGATCCAGGCCGTCGTGCGCAACTCGGCGGGCAACCCAGCGATCACCAAGATAACCGCCGAGATAGTCGGGAAATTCGTCGAGGTGCGCGGCATCACCGTGCCGGCGCTCATCGTCGAGGTCCCCAAGGGCCCGATGGCGTTCTCGCTCGTCGCGGGCCGCTACCCGACAGGTGAGGGAAAGATCGCCCTCGGGGCGACGACGCTCGCGCAAGCGGGCGCACACATCGGTTCGCGGGTTCCTGTGACCATCTTCAACTCGACACGCGCCGCCCACACCGCCCTCCTCGAGGTGGTGGGCACCATCGCCTTTCCTCCCGAATTCGGCACGGGCGGTTTCGGCATCGGAGCCGTGGTCTCCGTGTCGACTGCGACAAACCTCGCCTGCCCGCCTGGTCCGAACCGGCGGGCCTGCCTGAGCGCGCTCGACGCGAAGATAGAGCACGATCCAGGCTGGGAGCTGGCGATCGGCACGGCGCCGGGTCGAGCGGGGCGTGCCACATCGACCAAGCTGCAGCGCCGGTTCGCTTCCGTGCTGACCCCGGCCGCCGTGCCGCAAGACTTGGCCAACTTCGGCCAGGCCGTCAATTTCCCCGCACTCCTCGGGGCCACCCTCGCCATCTTCGGTGCCGCCGCCCTCGCCCACCTGCTTCTCGTGAGCGTGGCCAGGCGGCGCAGGGAAGTGGCGATCTTGAAGGTGCTCGGCTTTGTGCGCCTGCAGGTCGGCGCGGCGGTGTGCTGGCAGTCCGCCACCGTCGTTCTCGTCGGGATCGTGCTCGGGGTGCCCATCGGGATCGCGGCCGGTCGTGTGATCTGGCGGGCCTTCGCCTCCAATCTCGGAGTCGTGCTAGTCGACATCGCGCCGGTGCGCCTCGTCGTCCTGTTCGCAGTCGGGGCACTGGCTGTGGGCGCGCTGCTGGCGCTGGTTCCCGCCATGCTGGCCGCACGGACCCGGCCCGCCGAGGCGTTGCGAGAGCCCTGACGGGCCGCCAACGGCAAGCGTGTCAAGACGCGGCGTGCCGGCTCGCCTCCTCGCTGTAGCGGCCGAGCACCCCGGGCCAGCCCGCGTCGTACTCGGCACGGGCGGTGGCCGGGTCGTCGAAGACCTCCTAGCCCGTGCTCCAGCGCGATCAGCGTCCCGGTGTTCGTGGCCGTGAAGGTGACCTCGACGTGACTGGACCTGTCCGGTGTCCGGCCGGGGTGCCAGGTGAAACCCACGGCCGAGACCGGCTCCCAACGCGTGACGGTCCCCCAGACGGAGCCTTCCCCCTTGGGCGATCGCTCCACGATCTCGTCGTCCACGAAAGCAACGGTGGCTTCGGGCCCATACATGCCGTGTTCCGCCAACGGCCACCAATTCCCGATGTGGGATGTGAACATCTCGAAGGCCGTCGTCGCGTCGGCGTCGACTGTCACCTCCCGACGGACCGGCGGGAGAACGCTCCTTGAGGGCTCCTTTGCTCGTTCGGTCATTGAGGGCTCCTTTGCTCGTTCGATGTTCGTGTTCACGACAGGGCGGCTTGCCGCTGCCTCGGCGCCCGACCCCGCCCCTGGGCCTCCCGGGCATGAAGGCCAAGCAGCCCGGCTGTCATCGCGATCGCGAACTCGAACACGACTTCCGGGTCCTCCACCACACCAACCAGTTGCCCGAAGAGCTCGAAGCTGATCTGCCCGAAGAGCTGGGTCCAAACGACGAGGGCCCTGGCCACGATCGCCGGAGGCACGCCCGGCATGGCAAGGTGGGCCAGCTGACGAGCCTCGGCGGCCATGTCGCGAGAAAGCGGGGTCGCCTCTAAAGGTGCGAGCTCGCCCGCGCGGTAGGCATCGACCAGCAAGCCGGCGAGGGCCAAGGTGACGCGGCTGGCCGGAGCGATCGTCTGAGCGGGCGCCTGGTAACCGGGAACGGGTAAACCGTAGATGAGGGCGTACTCATGGGGGTGCTCGAGGGCCCAGGCCCGGATCGACCGGCACACTGACTGCCAACGCTCGAAGCCTCGGTCGCCGGCAGTCGCAGCCGCCTCGGCCACCTCACCCAAGGCGTCGTAGGCCTCGATGATAAGGGCCGTGAGGAGCTCGTCTCGCGATGAGAAGTAGCGGTATATGGCCGAGGAGGCCATGCCCATCTCACGGGCCACGGCGCGCAGCGACAGGGTACCTGCGCCCTCGGTGGCCAGCTGGCCCCGGGCCACGGCGATGATCTCAGCTGTTACGGCATCTTTGACTCGTTGACGTGCGTTTGGCACAACTGCCTGGCATTTCATGTGCCCATCTTCGCACACCGAGAGCACTGTCCGCGATATGTGAGCAGTGCTCTTGACAAGGCGGGGCCGGCGTGTGAGCATTGCTCTGAAACGAGAGCAGCGCTCACAAAAGGCAGGCCTGAGACAATAGGGGGGGCACCATGAGCCGAGGCTCGGCTTTTGAATGCTGGGGCACGATCGAGCCGTCCACGCCGATCCTGATGTTCGCCATCATGTTCGGGCTGTCTATGGACTACGAGGTGTTCTTGTTGTCCCGCATCCGCGAGCACTACGACCTCAGCGGCGACAACACGGCCGCGATCGCCACAGGGCTGCAGCGTACGGGTGGCGTGATCGCCAGCGCGGCGCTGATGCTCGGCGTCGTGATCGGCTCGTTCTCCGCCTCGAGCGTCACCTTCACCAAGATGATGGGCATCGGCATGGTCGTCGCCCTGAGCGTGGATGCCACCATCGTGCGCCTGCTGCTCGTGCCGGCGACGATGAAGCTGCTCGGTGACGCGAACTGGTGGGCTCCAGGGCCCTTGCGCAGGATCTACACCCGGTTCGGGTTCAAAGAGGGAGCAGATGCGTCATCGCCGCTTCGCGGCCCCGAGCCGCTGGCAGCCTGAGGTTGCGGAGCGGCTCGGTCTTCCGGCGTCGTCAGTCGGAAAGCGCGCTAGCCGGGCCAGGAGACCTCCATGCGCGCACCGCCGAGGCCTGCACTGGGTTCGATTCGCCAGCGTCCTCCGGTGGAGCGAACAATCGAATCAGCGATCGCGAGGCCAAGCCCGTGACCACCTGCCTGGTTGGTGCCGCGCCGGAACCGATCGAACAGCTGCGCTCGCTCCGCCTCGGGGATCCCAGGTCCCGAGTCCTCGACCGCGAGGACGACGCGGGGACCCACCCGCCCCACCTCGATGCGCACGCAGCCGGCCTTGCCTGCGTACTTGCACGCGTTGTCCACGAGCACGGCAGCGAGACGGTCGATCCAATCCGCCGGCGCCACGATCATCGGGGGGCCGGTCCCGACACGCTCAAGCTGCAGGTGGAGCGATCTTGCGCCCGCGAGAGCCCTGAAGCGCTGGGCGCATCCTTCGGCGATCGTTGCCACGTCGATGGCCCCAGAGGCCGGGGGCGGGGGAGCAGAGTCGAAGCGGGCGAGCCACAACAGGTCCTCGACGATCCGCTTCAAGCGCTCGCTCTCTCGGGCTATCCGCCCGAGGGTCGCAGACTCGTCTGTTCCCGCCGAGCTGTGAGCAAGCGAGAGCTCTGCCTCGATGACGCTGAGCGGTGTCCGCAGCTCGTGGGAGGCATCGGCAGTGAACTCCAGCTGTCGGCGATGCGCCAGCTCGACGGGTTTCGCCGAGCGGAGACCGATGAGCAAGGACGCCAGGAAGATCGCGATCAGAAGCACGGGCGCGGCTATGAGCTCGGAGGTGACGAGGACGTTCTCCACGTGAGCCAGCTCGGTCAGGCTCTCGCCGGCGACAAGGAGACCCCCCCGGTAGGGCACCGACAGCAGTCGGTAGTCCGTCCCCGAGAGGCTCCTCGTGACCGATCCGGCGCCCGCCTCAGGCCAGACCAGGGAAGGCAGCGGCGGCGACGCGGCATTGGCCCGCGCGACTCGGCTCTGCGGTGCGACTTCCCAGACGTAGATCGGCTCGCCGTATATCCCGAGGCCGTAGTGGACGCCGCCGCCGGGCGAGTCCGGCTCCTTGGTTGCAAGAGCAGGTGGTCGTACCCGCGCGGCCGCGAGCCGGCTGGCGAGCTGGCGGTCGACCTGGGCGACCAGGCGGTGCGCCGCGAAGACGTCGAGGAGGGCGACGGCTCCCGCATACACGACGACCACGACCAAGGTCGCTACCGCTGCGACTTTGAGCGAAGGCGCGAGGTGTTTCTTGACGTTTGCTCTTCGCCGCTGGCTCATGTCGGCACGAGGCGGTAGCCGACGCCGCGGTGGGTGTCGATGCGGACGTGGGCTCCAGCCAGCTTCGATCGAAGGTGGGCGACGTGGACGTCGATGGTGTTGGAGCCGACGGCGTCAGCCTCGTACTGCCAGACCTGCAGGGCTATCGATCGCCGAGTGACAACGGCCGGGGAGCGTTGCAGGAGGACCTCGAGGATGCCGAGCTCAATCTGGGTCAGGCCGAGCGTCATCCCGCCCGCGCTCACGGTCCGTGACGCCGGTTCGTAGACGAGGTCCCCGACCGACAGTCGAGGCGGTCGAGCGTCCGAAGGCCTGCGCTGCAGGGCTCGTAGCCGGGCGAGAAGCTCGGGGAAGTCGAACGGCTTCACCATGTAGTCGTCGGCGCCCTCGTCGAGGCCGATCACCCGGTCGGTCGGCATGTCCCGAGCCGTGAGCATCAATACCGGCACGCCGGCGCCCGAGCGGCGCAGCGACCGCACCACGTCGATCCCACTTGTGACCGGCATTCGCCAGTCGAGGATGGCGACCTCGTACTCGTAGGTTCCGAGGTAGCTGAGAGCCTCCGATCCGTCCCCGACACTGTCGACGATGTAGCCGGCTCCTTTCAGCCCCCGCTCCAGCACGGACCTGAGAGCTTCGTCGTCCTCGGCCACGAGGATCCTCATCGTTCTCCGTTCTACCCGATCAAGCCTTCTCGCTTCATGAGATCTTAAGGAAGCGCGGTTTAGTCTTCCCTCAGTGACCGATGCTCCGGATGGCAGCGAGTTGCCCGACCCCGACGTGCCTTCCCCCCAACCGCGCCGTAGCCGCTGGCGCAGGCGCCCGCGCCGGATCTCGCGCCGGCCACGTTGGTTGCGCAATCTCATCAGGGTTTCGATAGCTCTCCTCGTGGTCGTCCTTGCTTTGGCAGGAGGCGAGATCGCCTATGTCGCCTACCGGAACAACCAGGTCCAACGGGTGACGCTCCATCATCTCCAGTCGTCGCCCACCTCAGGCCCGAATGTCGGCGTGCAGACGTTTCTCCTCGTCGGCTCGACGTCCCGCTGCGTCCTGAACAACAAACAGGCTTCGGCCTTTGGCAGCTGCGCCGAGGGCATCACCGGTGTCAACTCGGACGTGATCTTGCTGCTGCGGGCCGTCCAGCGGACCCATACGGTCTCGGTCCTCTCCATCCCGCGTGACCTCGTCATGAACAATGTCCGTCCCGGGCAGTTCTACAAGATCGATGCCGCCCTCGCGGACGGCCCCGACCAGCTCGTCGCCGCCGTCGAGCAGAACTTCGGGATCCCGATCAACCACTTTGTCGAACTGAACTTCGACAGCTTCCAGAACATCGTGAACACGCTCGGCGGCATCAACATGTACTTCCCTGACCGGGTCTACGACGACAGCAGCGGGCTCCACATCCGCACGACAGGTTGCGTGCACCTGGACGGCTTCAACGCCCTCGCCCTGGTCCGGGCGCGCAACTACTGGTACTTCAAGGGTGGTCAGTGGAGGGATGACGGCAGCGGCGACCTGGGACGGATCCTCCGGGTGCACGAGTTCCTCCGGGTGCTGGCCACAGCGGTTGCGAAGCGGGGCTTCTCGAACCCGATCACCGACAACGACCTGCTCGGCGCGGTGGCCCCGGACCTCGAGATCGACTCGAGCCTGTCCATCGGCGACATGGTCGATCTTCTGCGGGCGTTCGGGTCGATCAATCCAGACACGGTTCCCGAGCTGACCATGCCGAACATCGAGAACTTCGCCGACTACATGTACCAGGGCTCCGACTTCGGGTCCGTCGTGCTGCCGACCTACCCTCAGGACCAGAAAGCCATCGACAAGTTCCTCGGGCTGAAAAGACCACCGGGCTCTGCGGTCGCGCCTGGCTCGTTCACGGTCTCGGTCGCAAACGGGACGACCACGCCCGGTCAGGCCACGACGACCGCTGCCGAGCTTTCGTCGCGCGGCTTCGACGTGGTGGGCACCGCTAGCGCGACACCGGTCGGCCCGATCTCGGAGACGGTCGTCTACTACGCGCCGGGTCGTCTGCTCGACGCCGAGCGGCTCGTCGAGAACCTCCACGGCATCGTCGCGATGGCCCAGGGACCGACCGACGCCGGTGCAGACGTGACGGTGGTCACCGGCTCGGACTACCTGGTATGGGGCCCACTTGCTCCCAGAGCCGCCAAGAAGACGACAGCCAAGAAGACGACAGCCAAGAAGACGACAGCCAAGAAGACGACAGCCAAGAAGACGACAGCCAAGAAGACGACCGGCAAGAAGACGACCGGCAAGAAGACGACCGGCAAGAAGACGACCGGCAAGACGACGACGACAACAGTGGCTACGACGACAACAGTGGCCCCGACGACGACAACAGTGGCCACGACGACGACCACGATGCCGCTGGCGAGCACACTCGGTCCGCCGAGCCCAGCAGTGCAGGCCCTCCCCTCCTACGACCCGAGGGCCTGCCCGGCTTCCTAGCAGATGGGCCCGGGTTGCCTGCCTGGTTCAGGAGGCATCCCCCAGTTGCCCGACCCTCTGTCCGCCGGCATCATCGTGGCGACCAAGGACGAAAGGCACAAGCCTTGGCGCGGGCGGCTCTAGCGGAGCGCCGGCGCCCCACGGAGCACCGCCACCTTGCGAGCTTCCGCGGGGCGTCCCGCCAAGTGGCCAAAACTCGTGATGACCTGTTCGATCTCCTCTGCCGGCAGCGGTTTGGAGAACAGGAAGCCCTGACCTTGGTCACAGCCTTCGTGCCGGAGGTGAATTAGCTGCGGCGTCTCCTCGATACCTTCTGCGATCGTGAGGAGGCCGAGGGACTTGCCGAGCTGGATCAGCGCGTCGAGGAAGTTGGAGCCCGTCGAGGTGGCCAGCTGGGCGACGAAGGACCGGTCGATCTTCAATATGTCCACCGGGAAATCCCTCAGATAGGCGAGCGAGGCGTACCCGGTCCCGAAATCGTCGATGGCGATGCGCACCCCGAGCTCGGACAAGGCGGACAGGCACTTGGCGGTCGCCTTGGGGTCGACCATCAAGATCGTCTCGGTCACTTCGACTGTCAGATAGCTCGGGTCGAGGCTGGCGGCGTCAAGGGCTTCCCGGACGTGGTCGAAGAGCAGGTCATGGTGGAGCTGCCGGGCGCCCACGTTCACCGATACGCCCACCGGGTGTCCCAGGTCGTGCCAGAGACTGGCCTGGCGGCAGGCCTCCATCAGGACATAGCGCCCGACGTCGACGATCAGGTTGGAGGTCTCGAGCACGGAGATGAACTCGGTAGGCCCAACCACCCCGCGCTCTGGGTGGCGCCAGCTCAGGAGAGCTTCCACACCTCTGGGCAGCCCGGTGTCCAGGTTGACGATCGGCTGGTAGACGAGGAAGAACTGCCGGCTGGCAAAGGCCTCGGCCAGGTCTATTTCCATCGTCAGCTGCTTCTTGACGACGTCGTGCATCTCCTGTCTGAAGATCGCGTAACAGTTCTTGCCCATCATCTTGGCGCTGTACATGGCGGTATCTGCATCTCGCAAGAGGTCCTCGGGGCTGTAGCGCAGTCCCGTCGCGATACCGATGCTGGCCGAGGTCGACAGGGTGATGGCGTCGGTGCCCCCCAACCTGAAGGGCTCCCGAAGGGCCGCAAGGAGCCGCTCAGCCACGGCTTTGACCCCCTCGTCCGAGTACGAACCTGTGGACAGCACAACGAACTCGTCCCCACCGAGACGTCCCACGGTGTCGGAGTCCCGTACAGCCGCAGAGAGCCGGGCCGCCACGGTTCGCAGCAGCTCGTCGCCGGTCTCGTGGCCCAAGGTGTCGTTCACCTTCTTGAAGTCGTCAAGGTCGATGAAGAAAACGGCGATGGGCGGGCCCTCATGTCGCGCCCAGCCGACAAGCTGCTGGACCCGCTGGTTGACCAATAGACGGTTGGGCAGCCCGGTAAGCGAGTCGTAGAGGGCTTGGTGGCGCAGCTCCGCCGTTCGCTCCTCGACCAGCTCCAGGGCCGAGCGGCGCGAGCGTACGAGAAGTCTCAACGAGATGGCGAGGAGGAAGGTCAGAGCCACGGAGGCGAACAACACGGCCAGCCCTTGCGCGAGGGGGGACGGACCGTTGTTGCGAGGGATCATCGCCACGCTGATCCACCCGGGATCGGAGGGGAAGGTGAGCCTCTCGGTGGGCACCCCGGCCTGGGGCTGTCCGGCATGAGCCAGCTCCGTCGACCCCGTTCCCGGTGAGGCGTAGTCCAGCGCCAAAGAGACGCCGTTCTCGTTGCTCAACGCCGGTTCGAGGATCCTGCTGGCGTCGAAGATGGCCATTGTCCAACCGGCCAGTGCTTCGGCCCGGGCCTGCGTGGTGGAGGGGACCTGCGCCCCGGTGTAGACGGGGCTGACCTCGATGAAGATGGGGAGCTGGACGATGTAGTCCTTAAGCGCGCCGGGCAAGGCCGGCATCCCCGGGGGTGGCTTGATCAGGCTCACGAGCGACGCCACCGTGGACTGGCCGGTCTTCGCCGAGGCGTCGAGCAGAGCTTCGAAGGACGAGGCGCAGAAGTTGAAACGCGCCGAAAGGTACGGGGCGACCCAGGACAGCAGCAAGTCCTTGACGAGCCCTTGGTTGGGCAGGAGGTCGACAACGGGAGGCGAGTCAGGCAGTAGCCGGAATGGCCATTGACAGAGGTGGCCAGGGGGGCCGAGCCTGCCGCCCGCACGCCGAGGGAGGGTCCCGCTGGGTAACCGCTTCGAAGCTGCGCAGACCGGGTGCGCTGACACTCTCGACGTAGCTGAAGGCGATGCTGCCCGGGTAGCGCTGCGGTGGGTTGAGCATTGACAGGACGGTGGTCAAGGCGCCATTGGTGAGCTGAGGATGCGTGGCCACCAGAGCGTTCACCGTCGCCGCCAGGTCGTTGTCACGCTCCAGGGACGTGCCCACGATCGACTTCACGTTCTCGAGCGATGCCGCCGCCGCCTGACGGCGCAACGAGCTGATGTAGGCGTACCACGCGAAGGCACTGACGGCTGAGATGACGAGGCCCAGCACGAGGACGAGGACGATGAACCCCTTCCACGCGCTGCGTTCGAAGGGGAGGCGACTGGTCGACCGAGACGACCTGCGAGCGGCACGGTCCTGGTCGTCGGGGGACTTGCGAGTCCATGGAAGGGGACGCCGGGTCAGGTAAGGGTGGAGCTCTGGTCGGCGGAGCTGTCTTACCTCATCCATGAGTGGTGTCCTGTTGACGAGACGTCGGGCCCTTCCTGGGCAACTTGTCATATCGGCATTACAGCTGCGACTTCTTGAGCCAGGCAGGCGAAGTCGTCTACATTCGACACAGGTCGTGACAGAACGTCTAGACCGCGGCGGATCTCGCCCTGGCGTCAGCGCCCAAGGGGCGTTGCATCGTGGTCGGTGAGTCGTTGCACCAGGCAGCGAGGTCCGATAACTGCTAGGAAACTGGCCGGAGCAGGCTCGAGCGACCGGCTCGAAGCTCTGATGGGACTGGCCGAGCAGAAGCAGAAAGCCGACGATGGGGAGCGGGCTGACAGCGGCAGCAGGCGACCGCTACAAGTGGGTGGCCCTGTCGAACACCACCGCCGCCGTGTTCATGTCGCAGCTCAACGGATCAAGCGTCATCATCGTCCTGCCGGCGATCTTCCGGGGCATCGACCTGGATCCGCTGGCGCCGAGCAACGTCGCCTACCTGCTGTGGCTGATCATGGGGTACCGGCTCGTCCAGGCCGTCCTCGTCGTCACCGTCGGCCGCCTGGGCGACATGTTCGGCCGGGTCAGGATGTACAACGCCGGCTTCGCGGTGTTCGCCGTCGCCTCCATCCTGCTGTCCTTCGATCCATTCCAGGGTGGCCACGGAGCGCTGTGGTTGATCGGCTGGCGGGTGATCCAGGCGATCGGCGGGTCCATGCTGACCGCCAACTCGGCCGCCATCCTGACCGATGCATTTCCTTCCGATCAACGCGGATTTGCGCTCGGTATCAACCAGGTCGCCGGTCTGGCCGGCATGTTCGTTGGCCTGGTCGCGGGTGGTCTGCTGGCGATCGTGGACTGGCGGGCCGTGTTCTGGATCAACGTGCCCGTCGGAGTCTTCGGGACGCTGTGGGCCTACCGGAAGCTTCGTGACACCGGCCGTCGTCAACGCGGTCGCATCGACTGGTGGGGCAACGTCACCTTCGCCGTCGGGCTGGGCGCGATGTTGATCGCCGTCACCTACGGCATCCAGCCCTACCGAGATCACACCATGGGCTGGATGAACCCTGCCGTCCTCGGCCTGCTCGTCGGCGGCGCCCTGCTGCTCGCGGCGTTCGTCATGATCGAAACCAGGGTCGCCGAGCCGATGTTCCGACTCAGCCTGTTCCGCATCAGGGCCTTCACCGCCGGCAACGTGGCGGGCTTCCTCGTGTCCATCGCCCGGGGCGGGCTGCAATTCATGCTCATCATCTGGTTGCAGGGGATCTGGCTGCCGCTGCACGGCTACAACTACAGCGACACGCCCCTGTGGGCCGGCATCTTCCTGCTGCCCCTCACCGCCGGCTTCCTCATCGCGGGACCCGTGTCGGGAACTCTCTCGGACCGCTTCGGAGCCCGAGGTTTCTCCACCGCCGGCACGGTCGTGTTCGGGGGCAGCTTCGTCGGTCTGATGTTGCTGCCCGTCGACTTTCCCTACTGGGCTTTCGCCCTGCTCATTGCCGCGAACGGGATCGGCAGCGGCATGTTCGCCGCTCCTAACACCTCGTCGATCATGAGCAGCGTCCCAGCGAGCCAGCGCGGCGTGGCCTCGGGAATGCGCGCGACCTTCCAGAACTCCGGTACGGCCCTGTCGATCGGGGCCTTCTTCTCACTCATGATCGCCGGGCTCGCGAGCTCCCTGCCGAGGAGTCTGACGAGCGGCTTGCAGCACGAGGGCGTCCCCTTCCTCATCGCCCATCAAGTCGGGAGCCTGCCGCCGGTCTCGTCGCTGTTCGCGGCCGTGCTCGGCGTCAACCCGATTCAGCACCTGCTGGCATCCATGGGTGCGCTGTCGTCGCTTCCGGCCGCGAGTCAGCGGGTCCTCACCGGCAGGGAGTTCTTCCCGGACCTGATATCCGGGCCGTTCCACCACGGACTGTCGGTGGTGTTCGCCGCCGGTGCCGTCCTTGCCGCGCTTGCCGCTCTGGCGTCGCTGCTGCGCGGCGGCCGCTACATCTACACTGCCGGCACGGACGAGCCATCCGAGGCGGGGCACCTTGTCGACCCGTGATCCTTCGGTGCTGGCAGACGACCGACGTTGCCGAGTGCAGGCTGTCGCCCGCCCCGGCGCGACTTAGGATCGCTCCGCGGGCCCAAGGCCGCCCGCCCGGGGGCGAAAAGGAGGAATGCTCATGGAGGTTCGAGGTCGTTCCCTGCATTTCGGGGTGCAGCTTCAGGCTCAGCGCACCAGCTGGCAGGACTACGTCGCGGCGTTGCGGTCGGTCGAAGAGCTCGGCTTCGATTCTGCTTGGACTTGCGACCACCTGCTGCCGTTCTCCGGTCCAGACGACGGTCCCTGTTTCGATGCCTTGACGACCTTGGCGGCGATGGCGACTCTCACTGCCCGCGTGCGCATCGGGGTCCTCGTGAACGGCGTCTTGTACCGGGACCCGGCCACCCTGGCAAAGAGCGCCGCCCTCGTTGACCACATCAGCGGCGGGAGGCTGGAGTTCTCCCTCGGGGCGGCGTGGGCGGAGAGGGAGTTCCGCACCTACGGGCTGCCCTTTCCTCCCCTCGCTGAGCGTTGCGACCGCGTCGACGAGGCGCTTCAGATCATCAGGTCTCTGTGGCGCCAGCCGCGGACGACCTTCCTCGGTCACTACTACAGGGTCGATAACGCCCCGTGTGAGCCAAAGCCCCTGCAGCAGCCGTACCCGCCGATCACGATCGGCGGGTCGGGTCTCGGCACCCTGCGACTGGCTGCCAGGCACGCGACGATCTGGAACATGCAGGGCTCGCCGGGCAAGTGCGCCGAAAGAGCTGCGCTGCTCGAACGATGCTGCGAGGATGCAGGGAGAGATTTCGGCGAGATAGAGCTGTCGGTGCACCCCCTGCTCGCCCTGGCACGGACCCACGAGGAAGCCGAGGCTCTGGCCTCGCGGACCGCGGCGAGCAATGGCCAAGAGCTCGAAGGCCAACGAGGTCACTGGCTTCTTGGTACACCGCCTGAGGTCGTCGACCAGCTCCGGAGTTACGCAGAGGTCGGCATCTCGCACTGGGTGATCGGGGTCAGCCCCCCGTTCGACATGGTGCAGCTCCGGCTATTGCGCGAGGAGGTACTGCCGGCGCTCGGTTGAGGATCTGGTCCACGAGGAACGCCTCGCCGAGCGGCACGCCGCCGATCACGAGCAGCAACACCGCCGTCACGACCGCGTTGTTCTACCAGGCTTTCATCTTGTCGAGAAAAAGGTTGCGCCTTTGTTCCGGCTACCCGGTAGATGAGCAGCGGTGCTGCGATCGCGCTGATTCCGACGAGGGCGAAGCAAAGGATCGCAAGTGAGTGTCGTCGTCGCCGTCTTGTGCCCGCGCGGTCGATACTAGGAACCGAGATGCCCACAGTTCGCCAGGCCATCGCGAGCGAAGTACCTGCCATTGCCCGATTGCTCTCGCGGGCCTTCGCCGACGACCCCATCGAACGGTGGTGCCTGGCATGTCGGGGCTTTCGGGCGGTCCTCGAGCTGGAATTCCTCGAGGTGGCCGGCCAGATTGCCCCCGAGGGCTGGCTGTGGGTGGCCGACGCGCTCCAGGGGGTTGCCGCCTGGATTCCTCCGAACGCCAGCTACGACGATTCGGCCGTTGACGCCGTGGTCAATCCCGTCCTGACCGAGTATGGCGGAGACCCGCGTCGGGTGACGACACTTTGGGCGTGGGTGGAGTCCCACCGCCCCGACGTGCCCCATTGGTACCTGGATTTCATAGCGGTCGATTCCGATAACCGTGGGTCCGGGTGCGGCGGGCTCCTCTTGCGAAGCGGACTGGCGCGGATCGACGGCCGGATCGAATCCGTCTTCCTCGTCACGGGCAATCCTCGAACGGTGCCGTGGTATGAGCGCTTTGGCTTTCGCACGCTCAGAAGTGAGGACGCCCCTGACGATGGACCCCGTGTGTGGTTCATGATTCGGTCCGCCTCGGGCCCAAGGTGACGCCTGAGCCATGCGCGGAATCGGCACAGGGCTCGGTGTGCGCTGACGGTGTTTCGCTACTCGACCTCGACGTAGCCCTCGACCCACTCGTCCTTGTCGATCTCATACCGGTCGATGTGGAAAGCGCCGGGAAACTCAACGAAGCCAGCTGCGCCCTCCCGCAGAGTGCGGTCGATTCGGTCCTCCGCGCCCGCTTCGGTCGAGTACACACCCAGCAGCTTCGGCTCGGGCGCACCGACGCCGACATCGTCGCCATGCCACAGGAGGTAGACGTAACGCTGATCGGCCACAGGGCCATCTTGGCGCAAGGCAAGCCTTCGTCACTGTCGGAGTTCGTCAGCTGTGCAGAACGCGCGGTCGCCACAAGCAGTTGCGAAGTCAAGGACCGATGCCGGGTTGGCGACAGGGCGCACGCGGACCGGTTGGAGCGCGCTCGCGTTGAGCGTTCGCGACGGCGATCATGTACCAACGCGCTGCACCGACGGATCCATTCCTTGAGGTGGTGGACGGTCGACTCCCGATCCTCGGTGCCGGGTCTGCAAGCTGGTCCGGCACGTAGGATCCCATGGTGAAGGCGATCCCCTGGTGGGCGGTAGCGGCTGCCAGCGCAGCCCCGGTGCTACTCATCGGCGGCTCTTTCGTCGCCACGGCGATGCAGCCGGCTTCGTACAACCCGGTGCGCGACACCATAAGCGAACTTGCCGAGCGGGGAGCGACCGACTCGTGGGTGATGACTTCAGCCCTAGCCGGTTTGGGCTTGTGCTATCTGCTCACCGCGCTCGGGCTGCAGCCCGTAGGACGTGTTGCCCGAGTCCTGCTCGCCAGCGGAGGTGTGGCGACGCTATTGATTGCCGTGTTCCGTGCGCCGAGTCACGGTTACTCGCTTGCCCATGAACTCGCCGTCATCGCGGCGGCGCTGACTTGCTGTACGTGGCCGGTATTCGCTCCGCATCGACTGCATCTTGCGCTGCTGCTGAGGCGTACTCCGAGTTTCGCAGCGGCGGGTGTCTCGCTTGGACTCGCGGCATGGTACGCGCTCGAGAGCCACGGCGCCCTGCCGGGGCTCGCCGAGCGCTGCGCGGCTGCCGTGCCTCCTCTGTGGCTGTTCGCCGTCGTTATAACGACTCGGCGCGCAATCACGCAACATGCAGCGAGCCACTACCCGGCGGGCGGCGAATACACGGCGTGATCGTTCAGCTTTGCCGGCTAGCGAACTTAGCGGTGACGAGGTCCGCGTTCGCACTGTGCCGCGCAGGGAAACCGATGCATTACCCCCAACGGGCTGGCGCCCCCGGCAGGAGGCGGTCCAGTCCTCCGCAAGATAGTTCGCCTTCGACAAGGCGTGGGTTTGCCCGCTGTTCGACACAGAGGTACTTGTTGACTGAGCGGATAGGGATCCCTGCCGATTCCGTATCGCTTGCTCCGGGCCGTCGACACGGTGAGTGCACGTCGTTCTGGGGCGCACCTCGCGGGTGGCGCGAGGCCGCCTTAACCTGGATCCACCGCCCGACGACTGTCAGTGTCGAGGAGCGAGCTCGCTGAGGCTGATATGGCCGACCGTGTCGGCTGAGCGAGCTCGAGCGGATACCGGGGCGCGGTAGAGCAGGGGCTCGT
>JBEKBT010000065.1:0-16670 GCA_050015255.1 Acidimicrobiales bacterium | reverse complement strand
TGACCGTGTCTTTGATCGTTGTCGTCCCCAGTTCCGCCTGTGCTGCGCTGAGTGCCTCTTCATCCAGATCGACTAGGTGCTTTGCCACCCTTTCAGTATATACGATGTAGGCGTCGTATATATGAGATCGTGGCTCGGCGTTCTGGTCCCCCAGGATCGCCAGAGCGGGGCCTTCGTGATCACAAAATGATCACAAACGCGCCGGGATCGACCGGGACGGACCCTCCCAAAGCGGTATGGCCAGCTGCGGAAACAGCCACTGAGCAGCCACAACGTCATTTGGAGGGATAAGCCAGGATGGGCTTGGTCGGAGTTCAAGTCCCGCTCCGGGCACGTTCATTCACCGCTCCGGGCACGTTCCCTCAGCCTGCATGTCCCTCTGTGTCCTGCTCAAGGCACGCGGCAGACGTCCGCCCGGGGACCTGCGCCCGGACCTACGTATCCTCGCCGCCGGCCCGGGCACCGGTCGAAGGGAAACCTACTACCGGCATCTGCCCCCAAGACAGTGGCCCGAGCCGGAATATCCATGTTGTGCCAGCCTCATCTGACCCGGCGGTCAGCTGGCAGAGTGAGAGTCCGGTTGACAAGTGGGTGCACGACCCCTGTTGCCTTGCGAGGGAAGCAATGGGCCGTGCACCCACTTCAGTATTCCCCACGAAGTAACAGCTTGGGGGCAATTTTTCCCGCCTCGAGCTGGTTACTACAGCCCGTGCAGAGACTGGAGTTACCCAAACGGCTAATGCAGCGAAGGTCTCGGCTATTTTGGCTAGCTCTTCCGGCTAGCTCTTCCCAATCTCCGACTGTGCCCGAGCCATTACCTTTGAGATAGCCGAAGTTGCCCAGGTCGCGTTGAACGGTGCGCCGAGGCCGATGAACGACAGCGAGATCTCGGCTGGCCCCTGCACGTAGCAGTACTCGTCATCGTAGAGCTTGGACTTGCCAAGGTTTCCAGCGGTCTCGATGAACCTGATGTGGAGCCCGCCGCTGCGCCCGCCGTAGTGCGGCGCAGCCAAGTAGCTGGCGCTGCCCTTGACCTTCCCGGCTCCTCCGAGAGTGCTGTTGCCGATCAGCTGGGCCGTGAGACAAGCAAGCGCGGAACCACGGCCGAACGTCGAGAGGTCGGCGGCGGCCGCCGACGTGGTCGTCAGGAAGACAACCTCCGAGCTCGCGCTGGGCAGCTCGATCGACGAACCCTTCTCGTAATACGTCGGCGACGAGACGTCCGCCAGGACCACTCCTCCAATCAGGGTCCTCGTGCCGAACGGGTCGGGGCTCACCGGGCCGACTTTCTGCAAGCAGGCGACAGCCTGGTCGGCCAACGCAGTCGACGCCTTCGAAGACTTGCCGGGCGGGGCGCTCAGCCAGTGCATGCTCGCGGACAAGTCCGTCGCCTTCAAGTTGATGGCATCCGCCTCGGCCACCACCGAGGATGCTTCTCTGACTGGCAGGCGAAGACTTGAGGGCAACGCGATGACCGAGCCTGCGGCAAGGACCGCGAAACCTCCGGCAATATTGCGGTGCAAACGTCGAACCATGCCTTGGAATATAGGTCCAGCAGGGAGCCCGAATGGCTTGACTGTCAACCATCTTGACTAACTGGCCAGCCGCCCGTAACCTCCGGTCATTACCTCCCCGTCAGACGAGCACGCCGAGGTCATTCCCGCGCTGATGCGAGCTGCCCGTGGCTGCTATACCCAGGCCATCATCGCCCAGCTTCTGGCGGCTGGTTTCGACGACCTGCCCCGGAGTGGTCCCTTCGTGATCGGCGGAATGGCCCACGGCGGCTGGTCGGCCGCCGACATGATCCACGGGCTGGAGGTCACCAAGCAGGCGGCCAGTCAGCTGATCGACACGCTGGTGATCCGCGGCTACCTGGCACGCGAGACAGATCCGGAGGACCGCCGCCGGATGACGATCGAGCTCACTGAGCGGGGTCGCGCGGCCGCTGTCGCGGTCGGCGCCGGGATCGCGGCGGTCGATGCTGAGCTGGTCGAGAGGCTGTCGCCAGCCGAGCTCCACGGCTTGCGGGCGGGGCTGACGGCACTGGCGGAGATCAAGGAGCGGATGGCCGCCGGCAGCTGATTCCGCTCTCAGAGTCCTCCAGCACTGCTACTCTGATTAAAGTAGTCGAAATGGAGGATCTGAGGGCGCGGCCCAATCGCAACAACCGCTTGGCTCTGGCCGTGCTGGTCTGCCTTTCCGAGCGACCGATGCACCCTTATGAGGTGGCGACGACGCTTCGCCATCGACAACAGGACGACAGCATCCGGCTCAACTACGGCTCGCTGTACGCAGTGGTCGAATCCCTCGAGAAACGCGGGCTGATCGCTGCCAAGGGAACCGAGCGGTCAGGGCGCCTTCCCGAGCGCACCGTCTACGGCCTCACTGACGCCGGGCGGATCGAGATGCACGACTGGCTAACCGAGCTCGTCTCGACCCCGGTGAACGACTATCCCGGGTTCGAGACTGCGCTCTCGTTTCTCTTCGCCCTTCCTCCTGGCGACGTCGTCGAGCTGTTGAAGGAACGGGCTGAGCGCCTCGAGTCCGAGATGGCCCAGATGAGCTCGTTGCGCGAGCTTGTCGAGAGGCGGGGTCTCCCTCGGCTGTTTTGGGTCGAGGCCGAGTTTCACAAGGTACTGCGAGAGGCCGAGCTCGGCTATGTCCGCGAGCTCCTTCGCGAGATCGAGACCGGCGCTCTCGAAGGCCTCGGGTGGTGGCGCGATGTGCACGAGCACGCTGGCGAGATTCACTTGTCCCCTCTTGGTGGCGATGGCTCGCGACAGCGTTGACGAGGACTGACGGACGACAAGGGAGAAGCGAACAATTGGAAACGATCATTTCGACCAACGAGCTCCGCAAGAGCTTTCGCTCGAGACGTGGGGCTGTCGAAGCGGTCCGAGGAGTCAGCTTCGAGGTCGGACGGGGAGAGATATTCGGTTTCCTCGGCCCGAACGGAGCAGGCAAGACGACGACGCTCCGCATGCTCACCACGCTGCTCCCGATAGACAGTGGGATGGCGGTAGTGGCTGGAATCGACGTCGCACGCCGACCCAAGCAGGTCCGGACGCGTATCGGTTACGTGAGCCAGCTGGGTGGTACCGACCGCCTCGCCACGGGTCGCGAGAACCTGATCCTCCAGGGCCGGCTCTACGGCGGAGACCTCGCCTCTGTGACCTCGCGAGCTCAGCTGCTCATGGAGATCCTCGACTTGGGCGAATTCGCAGACCGGCGCGTAAAGACCTATTCGGGCGGGCAGCGTCGCCGGCTCGATGTCGCTCTCGGGATCGTGCACGAGCCTGACGTGCTCTTCCTCGACGAGCCGAGTACGGGGCTGGATCCACAGAACCGGGCGAATCTCTGGGACCACGTCCGCTCGCTGCGCGCGCGGGGCACGACGATCTTTCTCACTACCCACTACCTCGAAGAAGCGGACGCGCTCTGCGATCGCCTCATGATCATGGATCATGGCGAGATCGTGACCGAGGGCACGCCTCGCGAACTGAAACGACAGGTTTCAGGTGATTCCGTCTCGCTGAGCGTGCACGACGAAGACGGTGCGCTGGCACGGGCACAGGTGCTCATCTCCGCCGAGCCGTACGTGCATGAGACCACCACGGAGGGCGACCGGCTTCATCTCTATGTCGAGGACGGCAGCGCGGCGCTTCCCGGGCTGCTCCGTTTGCTCGACGCCGAGCGGATCGTGCTGAAGTCCATCAGCCTCTCGGAGCCCACCCTTGACGACGTCTTCTTGCACCACACTGGACGTTCACTTCGCGACGCCGGCGCGAATGGCTCCGAGGCCGCAGCGTGAAGACCTTCCGAGACATCGGTCTCCTCTTCAGGCGCTACACGTTGCAGATGCTGCGCAATCCCATCTGGCTCTTCGTGGGTTTCTCGACGCCCATCCTCTATCTGGCTCTGTTCACGCCGCTGCTCAAGCACGTCGCGCCCGATCTGGGGGTGCAGGGCGGCGTGCTCGAGATCTTCCTGCCAGGGATCTTGTGCCTGTTGGCGTTCGCGAGCGGAAGCAGCATGGGCTTCAGCACGATATTCGAGCTGCAAGCCGGGGTGATAGAGCGCTTCCGAGTGACGCCCGCGAGCCGACTCGCGATCCTCGTCGGCCCGATCCTGTCGGGCCTCACGATGATGCTCGTCTTCGATGGCGTCGTAGTCGCGATCGGCGTCGGGGTCGGGTTCCAAATTCATTGGCTCGGGCTGGCGGCGCTTGCGGTCCTGCTCGGAGTGCTTGCCTCCCTCATGGCCGCCTTCTCAACGGCGACCGCCCTCGTGACCAAAGAGATCAACAGCTTCGCGGCGATCATCAACGGGATAAACCTCCCGATCCTGCTCTTGGCCGGAGTGCTCCTCCCGATCTCGATCGGGCCTTTGTGGATGCGTGTCCTCGCGCACTTCAATCCGCTCTATTACGCAGTGCAGGCCTCGCGTTCTCTCGCCACCGGCACCTTCGGCACTCCGGCCGTCTGGCAAGCCTTCGCCGTCCTCGTGCCGCTCTGCGCGCTCGTCGTCGCCTGGGCGACACGGGTATTCCGAAAGGCGGTTGCCTAGGGACCCGATCCAGGTGGTCAGTTCTTGCCGACCATGACCTCGGTGGCCTTGATGACGGCCGTGACGGCGTCGCCTTCGGCGAGCTCGAGATTCTCGGCGGAATCCTTGGTGATCGCCGCCACCACCTCTTGACCCCCGGAAAGTCGGATGAACACGGTAGACATGACCCCACCGTGGTCGACGCGGACCACGACACCGTCCAGCTGGTTCCTTGCGCTTAGTCTCATGGCGGGGAGGCTAGCGACCAAGGCGGCCGCGTGAGCTGATTGATCGGAAAGTGCCATGGAACTCATTGCCGTGCTCAGCGAGGCCAGGAGCGAGGTCCTCGACGAGGCTGCCGGGGCGGTCGAGCGTTCCCATCTCGGACACTACGGGGCCGCGGGCGTCGCGGAGCTGCGGTGCCGCTTGGAGACCCTCTTCGACATCGTTCTCTACTGCCTGAGCAGTCGCAGGCTCGACCGGGTCATCAAGTACGCGGAACAGATCGCCCACGACCGTTTCAACGCCGGTTTTGGGATCGGTGAAGTCCAAACTGCGTTCAACGTGCTCGAGGAATCGATGTGGCACCACGTCGTCGCCGGGGTCCCGACCGCCGAGCTCGCCGAGTCGCTCGGTCTCCTTACTACGGTCCTCGGTGTCGGCAAGGACGCGCTCGCGCGGACCTATGTCTCTCTCGCAAGCCACGAGCACGTGTCCTCGCTCGACCTGCGCGCCCTGTTCCAGGGCACCTGAGCAGGGCGGCCGATGCCGGAACTGGTTGTGGCGTCCTTCAACGTCCACGCCGGCGTCGACGGTTGGGGCAGGCCCTTCGACGTCGTGGCGGCCTGTAGCGAGCTCAATGCCGACGTGCTGTTCCTGCAGGAGAACTGGATTCCCGAGAACAGCGAAGGACTCGCGTCGATGGTCGCGAGCTCGCTCGGCTACGAAGTCCACGAGGCACCACTCTCAGGCGCCATCCTGTTCGAGCCCCCAACGCCCACCGGTGGGCGTTGGGGCCCCTCGGCACGACACCGAAGCAGTGCCAGCCCGCTCTGGGTAACCGATGCCCAGACCTTGAGCCGCGTGCGCCGCCAGCGGCCGCAGGCCGGGGAACGCTTGGGCAGCTGGGGCATCGCCGTGCTGTCGCGCCTCGCGATGGAGCGGGTCGAGGCCGTGGAGCTCGGCCGGCTGGCAAAGGACCACGGGAGACTACGCGCGGCACTGTTCGCCGAGATCAATGTCGCCGGGTCCCCCGTGACAGTGGTCGGAACTCACCTGGCTCATTTCATGCATGGGTCGCCGCTCCTGTTGGAAAGGCTCCGCGGCAGGCTCCCGGCCCCGAGCCAGCCGGCCGTTCTTGCCGGCGACATGAACTTCTGGGGCCCGCCAGTGTCCCTCGCGCTACCCGGCTGGCGCAGGGCCGTGCGGGCCCGCACCTATCCCACCTGGCACGTGCACAGCCAGATCGACCACATCCTGGTGACAAGAGGGGTCAAGGTGGTCTCGGGCGAGTCAGTCCCCGTCGGGCGCTCGGACCACTGGCCGATCCGAGCGAGGCTCCTCGTCGCCTGACTTCGCCGTCGCCTGACCTCGCCCTCGCCTGACCTCGCCCTCGCCTGACGGGTATGTAACCGATCGCGGACCGTTGAGGTCAGACTTGTGGGACTGAGGTTCCGGCAGGGCCGAACTGGAGGGGGAAAGGGGCGAAGGTTGCTGGCGTTCACGTTTCCCGGTCAAGGTTCGCAGCGACCTGGCATGGGCACCGCTTGGGTGAACCATCCGTCGTTCGAGCTCGTGGCGCTCGCCTCAGAGGTCACTGGACGCGATCTCGCCCACCTCCTTCTCGAGGCCGACCAGGACTCCTTGACCAGGACCGACAACGCTCAGATAGCGACTTTCGTCCAGAGCCTAATCATCCTCGACGCTGCCGAGCGCCTCGGCATCGAGCCGTCCGCTGCTGCCGGGCACAGCCTCGGGGAGTACACCGCACTCGTCGCAGCGGGTTCGCTCGATTTCGAAGACGGCCTCCGCCTGGTCTCAGAACGAGGCGCCGCGATGCAGGAGGCCGCCGAAGGCGCGCCGGGGACAATGATCGCAGTGCTCGGCCTCGACGACGAGAGCGTCGAGACGGCCTGCCGGCGAGTCGACGGGGAGGCGTGGATAGCCAATTTCAACGCTCCGGGCCAGGTGATAGTCGCCGGCAGCTCCGAGGCCCTCGACGAGCTCAGCGCGATCGTCAAGGAGCTCGGCGCCAAGCGGGTGCTGTCGATGCCGGTTGGTGGCGCCTTCCACACGCCCCTCATGTCGAGCGCCCGGGATCGGCTCCGCAAGGCGCTCGCGGCGACCAGCTTCCATACGCTCGACCCGGTCGTCGTGGCCAACGTTGACGCTCGCCCCCACGACGACCCCGCGGAGTGGCCGCAGCTGCTGTCCGCTCAGCTGTGCAGCCCGGTCCGCTGGCGCCAGAGCCTCGACACGCTCCTGGGCGAAGGCATGCAGACGTTCGTAGAGCTGGGACCTGGCGGCGTGCTCACCGGTCTCCTGCGACGAGTAGCTCCTACAGCCGACACGATCGGAGTGTCGGTCTCCACTCCGGACGACCTCGTTCGTCTCGTGAAAATCCTCGCCGGCGCCACCGTCGCCACGGCACCGACGGGCGAACGCTTCGAGATGACCGAGCGGCTCGTCGTTTCGCCTGCGGTCGGGCTCTTCGAGCCTGCGGCCGGCCTGAAGGACTACCTTCCGGGAGAAGCCGGGCGATCGGGGGACCCATTGCTCATCGAGGTCGGTGGTCTTCTCGGCCTCGTCGGCACGACCGAGGTGCGGTCCGCGTTCTCGGGCATACTCGAGGGTGTGCTCGTCCTGGCCGGTGAACGGGTGACACGTGGTGAGCCGATCGCGTGGCTGCGGGCCCCCGTCCAAAGCGACACGGCCGTACGGAACGAGACGGCCGCTGTACAGGACAAGACCGCTGTACAGGACAAGACCGCTGTACGGAACGAGACGGCCGTACGCAACGAGACGGCCCCCCGCACCGAGCGGCCTTTGCGAGACGAGAGGACCGCATGAGAGGCGCACAGATCACCGGCTGGGGGATGGCGCTGCCGGACACGGTCGTCACCAACGCCTACTACGAAGCCCATCTCGACACGAACGACGCGTGGATCGTCGAACGCACCGGCATCAAGGAGCGCCGCCACGGCGGGACGACCTCTGCGCTCGCCATCGAGTCCGCCCGGCGCGCCCTCAAGCGAGCTGGTCGCCGCGGCCAGGAGATCGACCTCCTCGTGCTCGCCACCACGACTCCTGACCAGACCGTGCCCGCCACCTCGTCGTGGGTCCACTATCAGCTCGGGTGCCGTGGTGCGGCCTTCGACTTGAATGCCGCCTGCGCCGGCTTCGTGTACGGGCTCGTGACAGCCGTTGCGCTGCTCGACGCCGGGCATGAGCGGGCACTCGTCGTTGGATCGGACACCTTGTCCCAGATCACCGACCAGAACGACCGCTCCACCGCGGTGCTCTTCGGCGACGGTTCCGGCGCGGTCGTCGTCGAAGCAACCGAGGGCGAGCCGCTCATTCTCGCGCACGACCTCGGGCTGGACGGGTCCTTGACTCCGATCCTCTACTGCGACAGGGGCGGTTACATAGTGATGCAAGGTCGCGAGGTCTTCCGCAAAGCCGTGCGCGCGACGGTTGAGTCCGCAGAGAGGGTTATGAAGCAAGCCGACGTCACGGCCGAGGACATAGCCCTGTTCGTCCCTCACCAGGCGAACATCCGGATCATCGAGGCCATGGGCCAGAGGCTCGGCATCGACCCGGCACGTGTCGCGATCTGCCTGGACCACACCGGCAACACCTCGGCTGCATCGTGTGGGATCGCCCTTGCGGAGGCCGCGAACGCCGGGCGGCTCAAGGACGGGGACCTCGTCTTGTTCTCCGGCTTCGGAGCCGGGATGACCTGGGCGAGCGCCGTGGTGCGATGGGGTGGGGCCCCGATGCAGCCGCCACCAGAGGCGCCAACCGGAGCGCGTGGGTGACCAACGGGCAGGATAAGCCCTGGTCGAGCGAAGCCGGCACCGGACGCGTCGTCCTCGTGACGGGGGGCTCCCGTGGCATCGGCTTGGCTTGTGCCCAGCGGTTCCAAGCAGGCGGCGACCTCGTCGCCGTCACGTGGCGGACAAGACGACCCGAGCAACTCGACGGGCCTGCGGGCACCCACCGACTCTTGGCGGTCAACTGTGACGTCACGTCGCCAATTGATGTCGAAGGAGCCTTCGACGAGATCGAGCAGACGCTAGGACCGGTTGAGGTCCTCGTCTGCGCCGCTGGGATCACCGACGACACCCTGCTCCTGCGCATGTCTGAAGAGCGCTGGGACAACGTCATCCAGACGAATCTCACCGCGGTCTACCGGACCGCGAAAAGAGCCCTCGGGCCGATGATCAGGGCGAGGCGAGGCCGCATCGTCCTCATCTCCTCAGTCGTCGCTTTCATGGGCTCACCAGGTCAGGTGAACTACGGGGCCTCCAAGGCGGCGTTGGTGGGCTTCGCCCGCTCGCTGGCGCGAGAGGTGTCCTCCCGCAACATCACGGTCAACGTGGTGGCCCCCGGGTTCGTCGCCACGGATATGATCGCTGTGCTAGGAGAAGATCGCGTCGCGACACTGATGTCAATGGTGCCGCTTGGGCGGCAGGCCGCTCCCGACGAGATCGCCTCCGCCGTCGAGTTCCTGGCCTCAGACGGCGCTAGCTACGTGACCGGAGCCGTACTGGCCGTGGACGGTGGTCTCGGAATGGGCCACTGACAGAGCTCGACCCGACCGACGCAAGCGACTCGACCGACAAGAAGACGCAAGTCAAAGCCAACCCCGAGAGAAAGCAGCTCACCTATGGACAACGAAGCGACGTTCGACAAGTTCAGGGCCTGTGCGGCCGAGATCTTGAACGTGCCCAGTGAGAAAGTGACCCTTGACGCGAACTTCGCGAACGATCTCGACGCCGACAGCCTCGATCTGGTCGAGCTCGTGATGGAGCTTGAAGAGGTCTTCAGCATCACCGTCGACGAGAGCGAGCTCGAGGGCGTCGAGACCATCGGCCAGGCTTACGAGCTCGTCACTTCGAAGCTTTGATGGACAACGCTGAGCAAGGACCCGACCGGAGCGCTCGCCGCAGGGTCGCGGTCACGGGACTCGGCGTGGTGTCGTGTTGCGGGATCGGCAAGGACGCCTTCTTCGCCGGTCTGAACGGGCCTGCGCCCGAAGGCGAGCACCGGGTGCGGGGCTTTGACCCCTCCCTCTGGTTCGACGCCAAAGAGGCTCGCCGTGTCGACCCCTTCGCTCAATATGCGGTTGCCGCCGCCGACATGGCGCTTGCCGATGCCGGTCCGGTCGATGTCGACCCGGCGCTCGCGGGCGTCCAGATCGGCACCGGCGTCGGAGGGCTCAGCACAATGGAGACTCAGATCGGGGTGTTGCTGGACAAGGGCGCACGCCGGGTATCGCCATTTCTCGTGCCGATGATGATGGCCAATGCCGGCGCCGCGACAGTCTCGCTGCGCCTTGGTTGGCGGGGACCGTGCGAGACCATCTCTACGGCTTGCGCCTCCGGCACGCACTCGATCCTCGCCGCCCATCGCCTGATCGCCGGAGGACGCTGCGAGGCGGTTCTTGCCGGTGGTGCCGAGGCGGCGATGACCCCTGTGGCGCTCGCCGCATTCGGCAACATGACGGCACTGTCGACAAGTGGGCAGTCGCGGCCGTTCGACGTTCGCCGGGATGGCTTCGTCATCGCCGAAGGCGGGGCCGTGCTCGTGCTCGAGGAGCTCGAGCGCGCAAGAGCACGTGGGGCCCGCATCTACGCAGAACTCCTCGGAGGCGCTTCCACCGCGGACGCGCACCACATCACGGCGCCTGCTCCAGGAGGTGCCGGCGCGATCGGCTGCATGGAGCTGGCGCTCGAGGACGCAGGGTTGACAGCTGCGGACGTCGCCCACGTCAACGCGCATGGGACCTCGACGCCGCTCAACGACCTCGCCGAGGCCGAGGCCATCGAGAAGGTCTTCGGAAGGCCTGGGCCCCCAGTCACTTCCATAAAGGGCGTGACCGGCCACTCGCTCGGGGCGGCAGGAGCTCTCGAGGCCGTCGCCTGCGCGTTGTCGATCGAGCGCCGGCTCATCCCCCCGACGGTCGGCCTCGAGCAACAGGACCCCGAGATTCACCTCGACATCGTCCGAAACGCCGCCCGGAAGTGGGAACCGGGACCCATCTTGTCGAACAGCTTCGGTTTCGGCGGGCACAATGGTTGCATCGTGCTCGCCCCCGTCCCTGTTTGAGCGCCGGACCGCGAGGAGTTTTCGATCTCCGAGAATCCCGCCGGTGCGGCGAGCTCGCGGCCACCCGATTGCGAGTTCGCCGGCTTCAGTGACGATCCGCCCTGGCTGGTCGATCCGGCCGAGCTCCACTGGCGCGACGGCATCGAGGCCATTCGGGCACGAACCCGGGCAGAAGTTCCGCGTCTCGTCCGGCGCCGGTACGTTCCTCCAGCACACCGCATGGTGAAGGTGGGCTGGGCGCTCGCCAGGGCAGTCGGGGCCTGGTACATCGTCGATCGGGGCCGCGGTCAGACTCGGTCGAGGGCCGGTTTGTCGCAGCGGTTGCGGATCGCGTTCGGCAAGCTCGGGCCCACCTACATCAAGCTCGGGCAGGTTCTCTCGTCGGGAGAAGGGATCTTTCCTGAGGAGATCGTCTCCCAGTTCCGCCTTCTGCGTGATCGCGTGCCTCCCGAGTCGTTCGATGTCGTGCGGCGGATCCTGGAGGCGGAGCTGGCCGGTCCGCTCGAGGCGACCTTCGCCGAGTTCGACCGGGAGCCGATTGCCGCCGCCTCGATCGCGCAGGTCCATGGCGCGCGCCTCCGTACCGGCGAGCGCGTCGTAGTCAAGGTACAGCGGCCCGACGTCGCCGAGCTCGTGCGAAGGGACCTCGCCGCGATGAGCTTCTTCGCCCCGTTTCTTGTCGGGCGGATCCCGGTTGCGACGCTTGCCAACCCTCCGGCGCTCATCGAGTTGTTCGCCGAGACGATCGTCGAGGAGCTCGACTTTCGGCTCGAGGCCGCCAATATGCTCGACGTCGGCCACGTCCTGGCAGAGACCGACCAGCGTTCCATGATCGTGCCGCGCCCACATCCGCGTCTTGTGACACGCCGCATGCTCGTGATGGAACGGCTCGACGGCTTCGCGTGGGACGACGTCGAGGGCATGCGCTCCAGCGGGATCGACACCACGGCCGTCTTGCGAGCGGCCATGATCTCATTCTTCGAAGGGGCCTTCATCTACGGCGTGTTCCACGGCGACCTGCACGGCGGGAACCTGGTGGTTCGCCCCGACGGCGGCGTCGCACTACTCGATTTCGGCATCACCGGACGTCTCGGCGAGCGCCAACGGCTCGCGCTGTTGCAACTGCTGATCGGCGGCTCGACGAGCAACATCCCCATCCAGGTGCAGGCGTTGAAAGAGCTCGGTGCGCTACCCCCTGACGCGGACGTCGAACAGGTCATAAGGGAGCTCGGCCTCGACCAGCCCTCTCCTGACGTGGTCACGTTGTCGGCCGATGAGCTCACCGTTCAACTACGCGACCTCACCAAGCAGCTGCTGGCCCACGGCGCGCGGCTGCCCAAGGAGCTGATGTTGTTCGTGAAGGACATGCTGTTTCTCGACGGGGCGGTCGCGACGCTGGCACCTTCGATCGACCTTCTTGGAGAGGTAGCTCTCGTTGTCACCTACTTCGCCGAGCGATACGGGGAACGCATCGCTGCCGACATCGGGGTCGATCCCCGGGCTGTCCCGATCGATCTCGCCGGCTTGCGCGCTTCGATAGGCCTTCCCCCGGAGACGGAACAATTCACCTACCGGGACCTGCAGGAGCGCCGCGACGCAGTACGCAAGAAGTTCGAGCGAAAACAGCCTTGATCACCTTGTGAGGCTTCGCGCTCACCTCTTGCCTTCTCGCGCTCCTTGCCTGTCTCGCGCTCACCTCTTGCCCTCGCGCGCTCACCTCTTCCCTCTCGCGCTCACCTCTTGCCTTCTCGACAGTCCTCTGGTTACTCTGACGGCAGCTGCTTGCCGGCTTGCTCGTGGCGCTCCATCGCCGCCGTGAAAAACCCCACGACGGGAAGGAACGACCGTGCGCCCACCGATCGACGACCGCGCAATACGTATACTGCGCGAGAACGTGCCCGAGTTCGAGAACCACTACCTCGATCTCCTGGACATATACGACGAGGACCTGACGCCGCAGGTGGTCTTCAATGAGCTCGCCGACTTCGTCACCGAGCTGCTGCGACACGGCGACCGCGAGGACACCCTCGAGCGGTGCTGCACGGCTTTAGAGCTTGTGGCCGTCGCGCCAGGCGCAGATGGGACGGGGCTAGTCGCTTTCTGCTTCCTCGACCAGTTGCCGCACTTCGCCCTCGAAAGGATACGCAGCTACCTGGAGCCGGTCACCGAAACGATCCTCGAACTGGTGGAACAAGACCTCCTCTACGAAGACGACGGAGAAACGACGCTTCTTCTTTCCGATCGTTCCGCCTCCACTCACATGGCGGTGCCGGCAGAGGACTGACCTTCACGAACCAGGCCCCGAGGGCGGGCACTGCGTCCTGCTCCTCAGCTCAGCACCTCTAGTTCTCGTGAACCGGCAGGAAACGGGCCTTCCGATAGCCTGATCCATTCGGCCCCAAGTGGCTTTGCCGCGCGGCTCCCTCCCGCCAACACAGCCTCTCCACAGAGAACGTGCCGGGACTCCTCACCTCAGTTGTTGCAAGTCCAGCGTCGACGCTATCTGACTGGCTCTCAAAACGAACTCGCGTTAGCCTGCCGGGTCAGTGAAGCGCTCCCAGAAAGCTGGCTCACTCGTCGAGCGTTCTCCGCATGTTCTTCGACGTCATTGGCTCTTCACCGTGCTTCTTCTGGCCGGATTCATTGTCCGTTCGCTCGCCATCGTAGGAGAGCGACCTGCACTCTTGTACAACGGCGATTCCTTCTTCTATCTTGAGAACTCTCGATCCCTTGCTCCTGATTCCTTTCACCCTGTTGTCTATGCACTTCTTCTGTGGTGTTTGCATTCTACAGGTAGCCTGCTGTCTGTATCTATTGTGCAACATGCCTTGGGGATCTTGGCAGGAATATTCGTATATGTTCTCTGCCTCCGGCAAGGAGTTCGTCCTTGGCTCGCAGCCATCGCTGCGGCTCCGATCTTGCTCGATTTGTATGAAGTGGTCGTCGAGCAAATGGTTATCGCAGATAGCCTTGCCGTTGTTCTCCTGGTGTTCAGCCTGTTGTTGGCAACCGGTCGAAGCCGCACCGCGTGCGCTCTAGCTGGCATCACCTTCGCCTTCGCGGCCCTAACCCGAGTAGTGCTATTGGCTGCGTTCCCAGCTTTGCTCCTGATAGCTTGGGGCACTGGGAGTGGGAAGCCACGGCGTCTGCGTGTTCCAGTACTTCTGGCCTCTCTGGTTGTTCCCCTCGTTGCCTACGCATCGTGGATGCAAGCGGTGACCGGGGAGTTCGGCCTTGAAAGGGCCAGCGGCATGCTTCTGTACGGACGTGTGGCGTCAGTTGCTGATTGCAGGACCCTGCACCTGACCGAGCAGGAGAAGCCGTTGTGTGAGTCCGCCCCCTCTCACCTTTCGCCCCTCTTCTATATGTGGTCCCCACAGTCCCCGTTACGGCAACACTTCCCTTCTCCTCACGGACAGCCGTGGTTCGTGTCTTCGGTCACCTTTGGTTTTGCAGAACGAGTGATACTGACGCAGCCCGGTGAGTATTTTCCTTCGGTCGCGTCTGAGTTCGTCGACTATTTCTCCCCGCTGCGTGATTCCCAGGACAGGGGCATTCCTGCGGTCATTTATCTGTTTCCCGTGGTTACTACCCATGCTTATAATGTCGTTCCGGCGAACGTCGGCTTCCCGGTCGGCGCTACAGGGCCGAGGCTGGCCCAAGCGCGAGTGACAATTGTGCGACCGGTCGCGTCGCTCCTTCGCCGTTTGCAAAGGTTCCTTTACACACCTGGGCCAGTCTTGGCAGTGGCGCTCCTGGTTGCCTTGTGGAGCTTCTTAGCGACAGTGAAGCGCCGAGACAAGCTGCACATGATCGGGGTGCGTGCCCTAGGCCTCGCCCTCGGGGGCGTTTCGTTATTGCTGGGAACCGCTGCCACTGGCGTATTCGACTGGCGTTTCATGTTGCCGGTGCTGGTGATCATTCCTCCTGCAGGCAGCATGGGAGCGGAGACTCTTCTCCGATGGCGCCGTGCTTCTGCGTCGAGCGAGGCAGGCTGAGTTTTCCAGCCGTGAGGTGAGCGGCGGATACCAGCGATGCATGGCCGGTTCGCCCGACGCCTGGGCTATCTCGGTCGGGACCCGCGCTCTGGGGGACTGCCAGCTGCGATACTCCTCGCGTGGCTCGCAAGCAACGACGGATCGAGCGAGTGGAGTTCAACCTCGACGAGCCGACGCAAATCGTCGGGTACATGGCGCGGCTGGCCGCCGCCGGGGACGGATGGATCAACCTGATACCCAACACCACCGATGATGACGACAGGCCGACCTCGCTCCGGTTCTTCACCTTGTTCAGTGGCGGCAGCAGCGGCATCACGATGTGTACCTGGATCCCTCCGAACCACACTCGCCGTGAACTCAGCCAGCCGAGCCTCGGTATCAGTCACGTCACTGGCCATCGCGCCGCCGCCGAGCTGCTTTCGCTCGCCCTCCCCATTCCGGAGGCTTGGCTCGTCGAGCAGGATCACCCTCGTCGAGGGCTCGTCTTGCGCGTTCCTTCCGACGAACCCCATGAGCAGGTGCTCGTGTGGGCGCTTCGGGCAGTCGGTGCGCTGAGTGCTTTCGGTCCTATCAGAAGATGGCGGGCCGACATCTACCTCCCAGCTACGTCGTGACTATGGCTAACTCTCCGGACCCGCCCCAGGGCTTACCCGACGCCTTGGAGACCCGCCACACAGGCCTAGGCCCTAATGACCCCTTTGCGACACCTTTGGAGGAGCGCCGCCTGGATCGGCGCTTTCGGGGTCGTCTCGTCGCACCGGTGACCGTCTGGACGGCTGGATCAGGAGAGCGTCGCGCCGGGCTGACCGTCTCGTCGCTACTCGTCGCCGAGGGCGACCCTGCCGAGGTGCTTGGGCTCCTCGATCCGCTCTCGGATCTCTTTGACGTGCTCGCCGAGCGAGGGAGCTTCGTCGTCCATGTGCTCGACGCGGCCGATCAACGACTCGCTGGGATCTTCGCCGGCGCCTACCCCGTCGACCCTTTCGAGGAGATCGACACGATGGACGCCGAGTTCGGGCCGGTCATCAGCGGCACTCGCCACACCCTCGGTTGCCGCTTCGGCGGATCTGAGGAGCTGGGCTTCCAGATGCTCGTCCGAGGTCGCATCGAGGCGCTAGAGATCGTCGAAGATGCAGGCCAACCGCTTGTTCGTTACCGAGGTCGCTACCGCAAGCTCTTACCGGAGGCCTGAAGTTCCCCGAGCTCACCCGGCTGTGTCTGGCCCGGCGCGCTCGACGGTCATCCGCAACAGGACACGTCGTTCACGCTCCATGGCTGCTCGGTACTCGTCCCAGTCCGGATGCTCGCCCGCGATCTGTCGGTAGTACGCGATAAGGCCTCCCATGGCCTCGGGGAGTGGCACGACCTCGACGGCGCCGTCCACCTGGACCCAGTTGCCGTAGAAGGCGTCGGTGAACACAATGAGCGAGGCCCAAGGCCGGCGCTGCAGGTTCTTGGTCTTCTTCGCCGTCTCGCGGGTGGAGACCACGACCGTGTTGCGGTCGACGCCGGCTGCTACAAGAGAAAGCTGCGAGCTGCCGTCACGGCGAGTGGTGGCCAACACCGCGCGGTGATTGTGCGTGATGAATTCCAACGCGTCCTGAAGTTCCATTGCGCCGGAGACTAATGCCCCGGGTCTGTCCGGCAGTCGCACTCCCCGGCGCCCGCGCCCCGGCCCGGGGTCCTGCGTCCGGCCCGGCGGCCGCGGTCCGTCCCGGGGTGAAACACCCCCTTGCTAGGTTACGAACATACGTTCTGTACAAGCGAGGGAGGTAGGCGATGTGCGAGGCGAGGGAT
>JBEKBT010000064.1:0-16715 GCA_050015255.1 Acidimicrobiales bacterium | reverse complement strand
GCGCTCACGACCTCGGTGGTCTGAGCCTGGTCGAGGCGCCCCCCGAAGTTGTTGCACCCGAGCCCTGCGAGAGAGACAGTAAGTCCCGATGCGCCCAGTCGCCGCTGTTCCATCTGCCCTCCGCGTGTTCGCTTACTGTCCGCTGCCCGGCGGAGCCTAGCGATCTCACGCGGCGGCTCACCATGTGGGTGCCGTCTGAGCGCGCCGCGGACAGGGCGCGCAGCTTGAGGGCGGTGGAGTTCCTTGGAGCGATCGAGGAACGCGAGGATGCGAGCCTCACCGAGGCTGACCGGGCCTACCTGAGAGCGCTGGAAGCGCGGCTCGACATGTACCCGGAGATGCGGACCACGGGATAGTAGCCCAGACCACGACCTTCCTTTGGTCCGCCGGTCACACGAAAGACCGCCAGAACGCCGAATATTCGCCCCCGGCTCGCTGACGCGCAAGCGTCGCCACACGCTCGGGATGGACCGTTCGGCACCGATCTACACGGGTCGATGCCCGATGTCGAGGAGCGCCTCGTAATGGTGGAGCTCGCCGTCGGTGCCCACTAGGCGGAATCCGGCCCGGATGAGGGTCCGTTGCGAAGCGATGTTGTCCAGAGTCGTGTCGGCGATCACCCTGGACAGTCCGTGTTCGGCGGCCATGGCCAGCAGCGCGACGACGGCCTCTGCGGCGTAGCCGTGGCCGCGGGCCGACGGAGCCAGGCCGTAGCCGATCTCGACGCAGCCGCCGTCTGGTTGACTCTTGAAGCCGATCCCTCCGACGGCCCTCCCGTCCGCCAGGCGGGTGATCCGGTAGTAGCCGAACGGCCGTTGCTCTCCGCGCTCGGCGGTGGCGCGAAGGAAGCTCCCCACTGCGCCAACGTCGCCCTCGAAGGGGAAATCGTCCGCCCAAGCATCGGCGGGTCCCGCACTTCGAGCGACGATGCGTTCTCCCTCTTCGACATCGATCGCGTGCAACTGCAGGCGCGATGTTCGAACGTCGGTCATAGCATTAGCAAAGCAGGCCCATCGCCGAGCACCACCGAGTTTCACAGGCCTGGCGAACAACACATAGAAGCCCGGTAGATGAGGATCAGGCCGCTGCCGAGTAACCCGACGGCGGTCATGATCTTGGCCGCCACGTGGCACGGGCCGAGACCGATCCGTCCCGGCCGGGCGTTGCGCCGCACTGCGGGAACCGTCGAGGCGCTGCCTCCGGCGCCCTGCCGACTCGGTGCGCCGTCTCCGGTACCTGGAACCGCGAGATGGACGTCGTTCTGGCGCGTCACCTTTCGACGGTCGGAGCGATCTCCGGTTGGTGCTGGCTGGAGGTCTTGGCGACCGATCGCCAACCGTATCGCACAATCCGTGGCGTTATGTATGTCCCGTCAGGCCTCTGAGGCGTCCGCTTTGGACGTCCGGCGTTGGAAGCGGACTCCGCATGTTTCGAGTTGGTGCGGCGCTAGCTCTCCTACTGCCTGAACAGATCCGCGCAGAACGTTGGCCTCGAGGAAGAAGGGGCCCATTTGACGAATCATCCCTTGTTTCGGCAGAACAGCGTCAACACTCGACCGTTGTGCGCTGTGAGGGGCTGTGAAACAATTGCTCGTCCCGGCACGTATCGGGGCAAAGGGCAGAGGCCGTTGATGGGGGTGGCGCTGTGCGTAAAAGCCGGCTGGTCATTGTTTGTTCGTTCCTTGCCTTGGGGGCGATCTCCCTGCCACTGCTGGCGAGCACGGCCCTGAGCGCTCCGCCCGCTGCAGCCGCGCGCACCTCGATAGAGCGAAACGCTGCGGGCCCCGCGCCTGGGACGATCTTTGTGGCCAACGGCGGGTCAAGTAACGCGTCTGGGGGACATGGAAAGGGCTCCGTCACCGCCTACCGGCCAGGCGCGACCGGTGATGCACGCCCGGAACTCGTGATCACTGCTGGGATCGACAACCCTGGCAGCGTCGCCTTTGACCGCTACGGCGACCTCTGGGTGGCGAACACGTCCAGCAACACGGTGACCGAGTACAGCCAAGCCGATCTCGCCAAGGGTTCCCCGATCCCCACCGTCACGATCTCGGTTGTCGCCCCGGATGGCGACGCCTTTTCCCCCTCGGGCGACCTGTGGGTAGGCGGCAACAATACGGTGGTCGAGTTCAGCAAGGCCCAGCTGGCCCAATCGGGCTCCTTGAAGCCCGTGGTCACCCTCGGCGCCAACAAGTGCAGTATCGCATTTGACCCCTCCGGTGACCTGTGGGAAGGCAGCCCCGCCATCTTCGTGTACGAGTGGACCAAGGCACAGCTCGCCAGGTCGGGATCACCGGCCCCACGGGTCACCATCTCCTCGCAGAGCCTGAACGAGCCGTGCCGGCCCACCTTTGACCTCGCCGGAGACATGTGGACGGCCAATTACGACGGAGGCACGGTCGTCGAGTTCGCCAAAGCCCAGCTCGCCACGTCTGGGTTCCCGACGCCACGGGTCACGATCGACCCAAGACCCTCCCGGTCAGATCCATACGGGTTGCTAAATCCAGGCGACGTAGCGTTCGATAGCACGGGTGACCTGTGGGTGCCTAACGCGGGTGCCGATGAGGTGGTCGAGTTAACGAAGGCGCAGTTGGCCAGGTCGGGCTCACCGGTGCCAGCCAGGACCATCACCGGGCCCGCTACCGGGCTGAACTGGCCGTGGTCTCTCGCGGTTGAGCCATAGGCGCCAGAAGGTTGAGCAGGCTACAGGCGTGACCGGCGCGACCGAACGCTTCATCTGCGTACTCGTGGCGACAGACTCGGCTGCACCGTGTCGACGCGGAACGACGTTCGGGAACCTGCTTCGGCGGCCGCGTTCGGACTGCCATGTACCGCCGGCTTAGCGCGTTGCCCGCCAAGCGGGCGTGCCACTCCCGTGCCACAGCGAGTGGCACGGGAGGGTCAATCCCGGTATCGAGCGGTCAGTACCGGACACGCATAGATAGCGATCTACCTGCTCTGACGCGATGACCGTGAGGTAGTGGACTCGGGCCGATCTGGTCTGAGCGCGCCTGAAAAGCGCGGGATCACCTTCGATCGCCGCCGTTCTTCCTCGAAGCTCCGCTCGATGAGGTTCGTCGTCCGACAGGCGAGGCGGTGACGAACCGGCAGGCGGTGGATCGACCAGCAGCGCCTCGAGATCGTCCTCCAAACAGGCAATCGCGGAGGGGAGCTCACGGGCGAAACGGGTGCGCACACGATGGACCTGGGCACACGCCGCCTCGAGGTTTGAGGCGTCACGGATCGCACGCACCTCGACCATGAACTCCGGTGCAGCCTCTTCGGGGATCTTCGAGCGCAGACTGGCCATGCGGTGGAGCCAACAGCGGATGCGGATCGAAGAGGAAAAGACCGACTCGATCGCCTTGATCAGTCCTGGCGCCCCGTTGTCCTGAGGCTATGGCGTGCCCGCCGGCCCTACAGCGAGTTGAGCGGTCAGCCGTCGTCCCGGCAGAGGCAGAAAGGGTGGCTGGCCGGGTCGAGCAGCACACGAACATTCTCTTGTGGTTGGTGCTGGGCAACCGTTGCTCCGAGGGCGACGGCGTCAGCGACGGCGGATTCGAGGTCGCCGACCTGGAAGTCGAAGTGCATCATGGGTCGCTGGGCGCCCTCTCTTGGCGGCCATACGGGGGCCTGGTAATCCATCGCCGCTTGGAACACGATGAAGATGGAACCGTCGGGCGCCGCCAGTATCGCCGTTCCTGGCTCCTGGTGGCTGATGGGCCAGCCCAACAGCTCCGAATAGAAGCTCGCCAACGCGTCAGGGTCAGGCGCTTCGATCGCGATTCCCCACCACATGCCGGTCGTTCGGGATTGCACCCTCGGGAGTCTGTGATACACGACGGCGAGGACGCCGAGTGGTCGAGTGATCGCTCAAGTCGCCAACACCCACGCGGGCGGGCCCGGCGGGGTGATCCACAGGTGTGACACAGGGGCTCGGGAGGTTCCTGAGCCACTCGATCCTGGAGAGCCCTTGTGGAGACCGACCCTACGCGCATGTGCGAGCTGCTGGTGGGCTTGCCTGCCGTCACCGTGCTCGGCATCGACGACGAACCCGGCGAGCCGTTGGCCGTCCACGTCGAGACGAAGATCGAGCGCCCCGGGTGTCGCACCTGCGGGTCCTTCGCCATCGTCAAGGACCGGTCGCTCGTGCCACACGCGTGCCACACCGAGTGGCACGAAGGGCGAATTGAAGGTCACTGGTGAGTAGTGCTGGCTAAACCTGAAATGGCCCGTGAGCTGCTGTTTCAGGCACATTTCCTGGTGGGCGCTACAGGACTCGAACCTGTGACCTCAGCCGTGTGAAGGCTGCGCTCTAACCACCTGAGCCAAGCGCCCCAGCAACCACGTCACCGTCTTTGCGGTTGCGGAGCCGAAGAATATCAGCGCCCCATGACTGCGGTCGTCTCCTCCGTGCGCCGCGCCCGCCCCTAGTCGTCGACGGCGTCGCATTCAACGAGGCCAGATTCGCCAAGACTCGGGATTTCCCGTGCCTCAGGCGCCCTCGTGAACACGACTGTCTCGTAGATCACGAACTTCAGCACGAAGAACACGCCGGAGACCACCAAGAACGCGGCGGTTGTGAGCGCGACCTGCCAGCCGCGATCGATGGTCAGCTGGCGCGCGAACGACTCCGCCCAATGGGTCACCAGCGCCGAGACGACGAAGGTGGCCAAGGCCACCGCCATGTACAAGATGATCTCGGTGCGACGGTTGCGACCTCTGCGGTCGCGCCACGCCCAGCGCCGGTTGAGGATGTAGTTGGGGACCGCGCCGCCGATGAACCCGACGGCGGAGGCCACGGTGGTGCCCGTGTGCCCCCACCCCAGCGCGGCCGCGAAGGCAGCCTCGCTGAGCACGATGGCGACGACCGAACCGGCGCTGTAGCCGGTGATGCGCCGCAAGAGCGGGTGCCGCTCCAAGTGCGGGCTCAACCAAGCCGGTGTCTTGGCCGACACGGTCACAGGACCTCTCCGGACGGTGAGTTGCCCGCCTCGGCGCAACCCCAAGCCCTCCGGCGCCGGACCTCGAGCTGCCGGCCGATCTGACCTCTGGTCACCGATCCGCGAACGGTCCGCGAGACGAGAGGGCTGGCACACACGGAGGGGAGCCTAGCGCTCGGCTCGCAAGTTTCGCAGGCCAGTTGAGCGCGGCCGCGCCCGAACCGGTAGCGGACGCGCCCGGTACCCTGGATACCGTGGTGGATCAGGACGAAGACCGGCCCGGCGATCTCGGGGCCGAGGGGACATCGACAACGCGCGGCGCGAGCGGCTGGAACGACTGGGTGCGTCGCAACTTCTCCGCCCAGCGCCTCTTTCGGACCGCCCCCTCGAACAGGCGACCCGGTGGCCCGGTGACTTCCGAGGATGCCAGCCTCTCCCCAGCCGAGAGGTCGGCCGCCAAGAAGGCCGCCGTGAACAACCTCGATGCCCGCGAGACGCGTTTCGGCGTCATTGCCCTCATAGTCGAGATGGCCCTGACCGCGATCATCGTCGCTCCGTACCTGACGCACCGCTTGAAACCCTCGAAGACCGACTTCAAGACGCTCGCCGTCGTGCACGACTTCCTCTTAGAGGGCGTGGTCGTCGCCGTCTTCCTTCTCCTCGGGTTGCTCCTCAAGCGACGCGCTCTCCTCGGCTTCGCCTCGCTTGCCGCCGCCATCTGGCTGGTCAACGTGAGAGCGCTCTTCCTCGTCGGCCTCGCCTTCCTCGGCTTCGGGATCTGGCTCCTGGTCCGGGGCTACAAGTCCCAGCAGGGCGGGGCTCGCCGCCCAGCAGGCGGCGCCTCGAGCAAGCCCAGGGCGACCAAGAGCGCTCGCAGCCAAGCCGAGGCGCTCGGGAAACGGTCACCGCCGAAGCCGAACAAGCGCTACACACCGCCGAAACCGGTACGCCGGCCCGCACCGAAAAAGCGCGATCCAGCCCGCGCCGAGCCGACCAAGTAGTGACTGCGACCGAAGCCGATACCGGCCCAGCCAGCACGTCCTGCCAGGCCCTGTGCCACTTGTGGAGTTGAAATGGTCAAGCTCTTTGGCACCTCGGTGCTAGAAACACACTCGTGATACCCGACGATCTCGCCGGCCGGCGGATCGCTGTTACCGGGGGGACGGGCTTCCTCGGTACGGCGCTCGTCGAGCGCCTGCTCCGGAGCGTCCCCGGATGCGAGGTCGTCCTGCTCGTGCGCCCCGGCCAACACCAGGGACCCGCGGAGCGCACCAGGCGCGAGATTCTCCGCAACGACTGCTTCGACCGCCTGCGCACCGAGCTCGGCGGGAGCTTCGAGGAGGTGATCGCCCGGCGCGTTCGCACGATTGCCGCGGACGTGGGACGAGACGGGCTCGCCCTCGACGAGGTCGGGCGAGGCTTGCTCGGCTCCTGCGACATCGTGATTCACGCTGCGGCGGCGGTGACCTTCGACGCGCCCTTGGACGGCGCCGTCGAGGTGAACCTGCTCGGCCCTCTGCGGGTGGCCGACACCTTGAGAGAGCTCGCCGCCGAGCGGGCCGGGAAGGAAGGCGTCGCTGCGAGCTTGCCCCATCTCATCGCCGTTTCCACGGCTTATGTGAACAGCGGGCACAAAGGTGACGCTGCCGAGGAGCTCATCACCTCCTCCAAGTTCGTCTCCAAGATCGACTGGCGCGCCGAGGTGCAGGCCGCGCGGCGTGCTCGCGCCGACGAGGACGCCGCCAGCCGCAGCCCCGAACGATTGGCCGCCTTTCACCGCGCGGCGCGATCCGAGCTCGGGGCGGCCGGCACGGCCCTACTGGCGGAAAAGACCGAGCATCTGCGCTCGGACTGGGTCCATGACCGCATGGTGGCGCTCGGCCGCGGGCGTGCCCGGGCGCTCGGATGGCCCGACGCCTATGCCTTCACGAAGTCCCTCGGAGAGAACGCGTTGCTCGACGTCAGGGGCGAGCTGCCGGTGACCTTCGTCCGGCCTTCGATCGTCGAGTCTGCACTCGCACAACCGCGTGCGGGATGGATCCGGGGCTTCCGCATGGCCGAACCCGTGATCATCTCCTACGCGAAGGGCCTGCTCCGGCAGTTCCCCGGGGTCCCGGAGGGAATCGTGGACGTCATCCCCGTCGACCTCGTTGTGGCGGCGCTGATCGCGGTGGCGGCCAAGGGCCCCGACCCCGCGGGGCCGACGGTCTACCAGATCGCCTCGGGCGCCCGGAACCCCCTTCACTACGGCCAGCTGGTCGACCTCGTCGAGAAATGGTTCACCGAGCGACCGCTCTATGACAACCGCGGTCAGCCGATCGTCGTCCCGACATGGTCCTTCCCAGGCCGCGGTCGCGTGCAGGGGCAGCTCCGGCGGGCGACTCAGGCCCTCGGTGCTGCCGAGCGGTTCGTCAACGCCCTGCCTCTTCGCGGCGAGCGGGCAGAGGGCGCCGCCCGTCTCGAGGAGCGCCGCTCCCAGGCAGAGAGGGCGCTCAGCTATGTCGAGCTGTACGGCGCCTACAGCGAGACCGAGGCGCGCTTTCGCATGGACAGGACCGTGCGCCTGTTCGAGAGCCTCGATCCGGTCGACCAGGCCGCCTTCTGCTTCGACCCGGCCGTCATCGACTGGCGCCATTACATAGAAGAAGTCCACCTGCCCTCGGTCGTCGAGCACGCCAGGGTCCGCACCTCCCCGAACGCCAGACGGTCGATGGCGACCCGCGAAGAGCGCTCCTTGAGGGCCATCTTGTCCGATGAGCCCCGTTGCGCCGCCTTTGACCTCGAGAACACCCTGATCGCCTCGAACGTCGTCGAGAGCTACGCCTGGCTGGCGACACGTCACCTCGAACGAGCGGAGCGGGTCCGCCTCGTGGCCGGCCTCTTGGCAGAGGGGCCGAGGCTGCTCAGGCTCGACCGCCGCGACCGGAGCGACTTCCTCCGGGCCTTCTACCGCCGCTACGAGGGAGCCCCTGTAGACCGGCTCCGTTTCGACAGCTACGAGCTGTTCACGGATCTCCTCGGGTTGCGGGCCTTTCCCGACGCCATCGCCAGGGTCCGGCGTCACCGCGCCCTTGGCCACACGACCTTGCTGATCACGGGCGCGCTGGACTTCGTCGTCGAGCCCCTCCGGCCGTTGTTCGACGAGATCGTCTGTGCCCATATGGCCGAGCGTGACGGCAAGCTCACCGGCGAGCTCACGGACTCACCTCCGACCGGTGAGGCGCGTGCGCTGCTGCTCGACGAGTTCGCACGCGCCCATGGGCTCACCCTGGGCGACACCGTGGCGTACGCGGATTCCACGAGCGACCTCCCCATGCTCGAGGCCGCCGGCTTTCCCGTCGTAGTGAACCCCGAAGCCAAGCTGGCGGCGATCGCCCGCCGGCGGGGTTGGTTCATCGAGAACTGGGAGCGGGCAGAGGGGGGACCGAGGCGCATACTTGCGATCGCGACCCGCGGTCCGGGCGTGCAGACCAGGCCGGCCACCTGGCTCACGACATCGGCCAGCCGGAAGGCACGATGAAGGCCCTCCGCTTCGAGCGCAACATGCCGCGATTCGCGGCGGCCCGGGTCGTTTCGGCACTCGCCGGCTCCGGCAAGGGAGTCCGGGTCGGACCGCTCGAGCTCGTCGAGATCGACCAGTTCGAGATGCCCGGCCCTGATTGGGTCCGGGTGCGGCCCCGACTTGCCGGCATCTGCGGCTCGGACCTGGCCACTTTGGATGGCCGCAGCACCCGGTACTTCGAGCACATCGTCAGCTTTCCCTTCGTCCCCGGCCACGAGGTCGTCGGCGACGTCGAGGGCGGCGCCCTCGACGGGAGGCGGGCTGTGATCGAGCCGGTGCTCGGCTGCGAGGCACGCGGGATCGACCCGCCGTGCCCCGGCTGTGCCGCCGGCCACAAGGGCTCCTGCGAACGGATCGCCTTTGGGCACCTGCGTCCCGGGCTCCAGACCGGGTACTGCCGCGACACCGGCGGCGGCTGGTCCACCGGGCTCGTCGCCCACGAGAGCCAGCTCCACGAGGTCCCCGACGACCTGTCGGACGAGGCTGCTGTCATGGTCGAACCCGCCGCTTGCGCCGTGCACGCGGCTTGCGCGGCCGACATCACCGGCGGAGAGCGGGTCATCGTCCTCGGTGCGGGGACGCTCGGGCTCTGTGTGATCGCGGCCCTGCGAGCGCTCTGCCTGCCGGGAGCGCTCGTCGCTGTGGCCAAGCATCCCAACCAGCGCAAGCTCGCCCGCGAGCTCGGAGCAGACCAGGTGGTCAGGCCGGGTGAACACAAGCGAGCCGCTCGGCGCCTGTCGGGGTCGCTCGCTCTCGAGTCGGGCGACGGCGGCATCGAGCGGCTGACGGGCGGGGTCGATCTCGTCGTGGACTGCGTGGGAAGCTCGGACTCCTTAGAGCAGTGCCTCGAGGTCGTGCGCCCCGGGGGCAGGGTCGTCCTCGTCGGCATGCCGGGCGTCGTGAAGCTGGACCTGGCTCCCCTTTGGCAGCGCGAGATCGAGCTGCGCGGCGCCTACGCTTATGGAAGCGAGGACAGGCCCGAAGGGCCACGGTCGACCTTCCAGCTCGCGCTGGAGCTCGTGCGAGGAGCGCGCCTCGAACGGCTCGTCTCGGCGCGCTACCCGCTCGAGAGCTATGAGGACGCTGTTGCCCATGCCGCCCACGCCGGGCGTCGGGGCGCCGTGAAGATCGTGTTCGACCTGCGCAAGGGGGGCTCCGCCGGGGACGTGCCCGGGAGCCGAGGTGCCGGAGGCAAGCAGGTGGGCGTGACAACCAAGGAGGCAAAGTGAGCCCGAGGCCTGGCTTCGTCCTCGAGGTCGACCGGTCGACGCCAGCGACGTTGATGTGGCACGGCGAGGGCTTCCGACTGGAGAAGCTCCCGGTCGGGACGCGGGTCGTCTACGGGCCAGAGCCCCTCGAGCCGCTCTCGGACCCCGACCAGGCCATCCGCCACGCCCTCGAGCACCCGCTCGGGGACTCGGCCCCGTTGCGCACGCTGCTGTTCCCGGGCATGCGGCTCACGATCGCCTTCGACGACATCTCCCTCCCCCTCCCGCCCATGCGCGCTCCCGACGTGCGCCAGCGCGTCATCGAAGCGGTCCTCGACCTCGCGGCGGACGCCGGCGTCGACGACGTCGTCTTGATCGCGGCCCTCGCCCTTCACCGCCGCATGACCGATCCCGAGTTGCGCCACGCGCTCGGCGACCGCGTCTTCGAGGCGTTCGCACCCCATGGGCTGCTGATGCAACACGACGCCGAGGATCCCTCGAACCTGGTCCACCTCGGTTTCACCGACCACGGGGAGGACGTCGAGATCAACCGGCGGGCGGCCGAGAGCGATCTCCTCGTGTATGTCAACATCAACCTCGTCCCCATGGACGGCGGGCACAAGTCCGTCGCGACGGGACTCGCCTCCTACCGGAGCTTGAAGCACCACCACAACGTGCGCACCCTCCAGAACAGCCGCTCGTTGATGGACGAGCACAACTCCGAGCTGCGCAACTCGAACTGGCGCATGGGCCGGCTCATCGCCGGGTTGGGCATCCAGATCTTCCAGATCGAGACGACACTGAACACCAACACCTTCCCGGAACAGCTCGGTTTCCTGCAAAAGCGCGAGTGGGAATGGTCGCTTCGCGACAGGGCGAGCTTCCTCGCCGCCTCGAGCGCCCTGCAGCGAACGCCAGCAGAGCTGCGCCGCAAGATCTTCCACTCCATGTACGCCCCGCACGACCTCACCTCGGCGCAGGCGGGCGAGGTCGAGGCCGTGCACCACTCCACGCTCGCCAACATCCACCGCCAGCAGCTGGTGGAGGTCTCGGGACAGACCGACGTGCTCACGATGGGGCTGCCGTACATCAGCCCCTACAACGTCAATTCGACGATGAACCCGATCCTCGTCGCCTGCTTGGGGCTCGGCTACTTCTTCAACCTCTACCGCAACAAGCCGCTCGTGCGCGAGGGCGGCGTCCTCATCATGTCGCACCCGACGCCGTGGGAGTTCAACCCGGTCCATCACCCGAGCTACATCGACTTCTTCGAGCAGGTGCTCGCCGAGACCACCGACCTGTTCGAGATAGAGGCGAAGTACGAGGAGTCCTTCGCCACCGATCCCTGGTACGTGCACCTGTACCGGACCAGCTACGCCTACCACGGCGTTCATCCGCTCTATATGTGGTACTGGTGCGCGCACGCCCTTCAGCACCTCGGCCGTGTGATCGTCGTCGGGGGTGACCGGGCGGCCGTGCGCCGGATGGGCTTCTCCCCCGCATCCACGCTAAATGACGCCCTCGAGCTTGCCGAAGACATAGTCGGAAGGGATCCGACAATCACCCACCTCCACGTGCCCCCTTTGCTGCTGGCGGACGTCACGTGACAGAGCGCGTCCGCGGGGCGGCGGAGCTGGGCAACGGGGGGCTGCGTTTTGTGACCGAGCAGCCCACGCGCCCGGACGGCGTCGCCGCCCCTTTGCCGCAGCGCAAGCTCGGTGTCGACTACGACACGGCCTGGGCCCGTCGCTACCCGGTCCGCCTGGCGCGCGCCATCGTCCTCGACGACATCTCGCGGCCGGTGCTGCGCCTCGCGCTCTCCCCTCGTGTCATCGGGCTCGAACACCTCGATCCCGTGCAGGGCCCGATGATCCTCGCCGCCAACCACGCCAGCCACCTCGACACGGCCCTGCTGCTTTCCATCCTGCCCCCCCGCCTGAGGCACCACACGATCGTGGCGGCGGCGGCCGACTACTTCTTCGACCGCCACTGGAAGGCCGCCGTCTGGTCCTTCGGCCTGGGCGCCATCCCGATGGAGCGCACCAAGGTCAATCGCCGGTCCGCAGATCTCGCCGCCCATCTCATAGACGACGGCTGGAGCCTCATCATCTTCCCCGAAGGTGGCCGCACGCCCGACGGCTGGGCCCGCGAGTTCAAAGGCGGCGCCTCCTATTTGGCAAAGCGCTGTGGAGTCCCGGTCATCCCGGTGCACATCAGGGGAACCCGGGCGGTGCTCGCCAAGAGCAGCTCGCGCTTTCGCCCGGGAGCGACCGAGATACGCCTCGGCGATGCCCTCATGCCCGACGAAGACGAGGACGCAAGAAAGTTCGCCGCTCGCATCGAGAAGGCTGTTGCCGCTCTCGCCGACGAGGCGGAGTCCGACTGGTGGTCCGCCCGCCGCCGGGCCGCGGCCGGGACGACACCGCCGTTTCGGGGTCCGCAGGTCTCCGCCTGGCGCCGGGAATGGGCCTTGCCCGACTCGGCCCGCAAGGACCAACGCCCGGTGCGCGAACGCCACAGGCACAAGCCCTGGGAGAGCGATGACTGAACCGGTGCCGTCCGCTCGCCAAGGGGGGCTTTCCCACCTGAGCTTCGCGATGCGCCTGCCCGCGGGAATGCGGGTGTGCCTCGCCGGCCTTGCCGCTTTCGCCTTCTCGGCGGCACTCGCCGGTTGCGGGGTGAGTGCGGCACTGAACAACGCCGCGTTCGCCCCGCTCTCGGTGCTGCCCGACACCGACGTCGCCCTGGAGACGAACCTCCAGACCGCGCTCCAAGCCGGCCAGGTCCAGACCGGGCTCGGGAACATCTCGGGCTCGGAGGAGAACGGCGGCGTTCCTGAGACAAGCGGCCCGCCGACCTCGGCGGGGGTGGTGAGCGTCGCCAGCATCACCGGGGTGTCCGTCTACACCGCTTTCAACCCGGTCGACCGGCACTGCCTCGGGGCCTTCGTGCTCGCGCCGGGATCGGCCGTCGCCGTCCTCGGCGAGAACGCCCCGGGCACATATGACTTCTGGTTCGGGCCGACGGCGGCGGCAAGCTGTACGGCCAGCGGCTTTACGACCGAGGCGACCGTGCCCGCGGGGTGGGCCGGGGGCGACCCGTCCTCCACAGGCTGGCCGAGCCCCTGAGCGGCGCCGCCGGGCGCAGCTGACTCAGGGCCGTGTCGCGGGCAGCATGCCCCAGGTGGCGCTCAGCACGTAGCTCCTCCCGCGAACCAGGCTCCGACGCCACTCGACGGCTCGATCGGTCGTATAGGCGACGCGCTCGACCTCGAAGACGCCTTCGCCCCGGCCGGGCCGCAACCACTTGCGCTCCACCGGAGCGCAAGTGACGGCGCGGAGCTGCTCGCTGCCGCCGCTGATCCTCAGACCGCAGCGCGCCTCCAAGAGGCCGTACAGCGAGCCCTGAGTGAGGTCTCCGCCCCTGAAGGCCCGGCGCTGTGATGCGTCCAACCCAAGAGCGGAAAGATCGAGCGCGAGTGGCTCGCCGTCCGCGTACCTGAGCCGCTCGACCCACAGCACAGTCTCGTGGTTGCCGATCCCGAGCGCCCGGGCCGCGCTCTCGCCGGCCGGCCCCTCCTCGACACGGAGCACTTTGCTCGCTTCGACCAGACCCGCGGCGGTGATCGCCTGCGCGAGCCCCAAGGTGCCAAGGATCGGCTCGTCCAGCTGGCGGTGGACCACAAAGGTCCCGCTGCCACGGCGGGCGTCGAGCAACCCCTCTCCGCGAAGACGGCGAATGGCCTCGCGAACCGTCGCCCTGCTGACGCCGAAGGCCCCGGCGAGCTCGACTTCTGTCGGGAAGCGCTCGTCGAAGTCGCCTGACGACAGCCGGCGCCGGAGCTCACCGGCAAGCTGGGCCCAAAGCGGCAGCGGGTCGCTCGAGTCGAGCGCCATCACCGCTACCGGTCCCGCAGACCCTTTGCCCTCGTCCTGGCGGGGCGGCCGTTGCTGCCTGGGGGACCTCACGGCGTCAGCCAACCGATCAGGAACGATCCCAAGATGACCGTGAGCACCGCTGCCGAGATGGCGCTGAACAGGAAGTCGCGCCGTCGTGCGAACGCCACGGCGCTTGTGACGAGCCCGGCGACAGGCGTCAGGATGAGGAGCAGCACTCCAGCGACGATGATCGCCTCGCCGCTGCCGCGCCCGATCCCGCCCCATACCGCCGCGAGCGAGTGCGGGAAGCTCGCCCTTGCGCTGAGGTGGGCCCGTTCCAGCGCGACGGAGCCGAAGGTCGCCGGGTCTGAGACGATCCCAACCAGGTATCCCCCGACGAGGAGCGCCGCGCTCGCGATGACGCCCACGCGCAGCACCCGTCCCACGGCCGCACGCACCCCGTGCGGCGAGGGCGGTGTGAGGGCCCCGTATCCACGGGCCCCGGGAGCCATCAACCGATCCCCTTCCAGAGCATCTGGGCGGCCACGACCAACAGCACGATCACGAAAAGCACCCGCAGACGGTCCGAGCGGATTCCCAACAACAGCTTCGAACCCTGTGTCGCCCCCAAGAGCACGCCGATCGCGACCGGGCCTGCGATGAGCGGATCGATGTCACCGCGGGCAAAATAGACCACGGCGCTGGCCGCCGCCGTCAGCCCGATCAGCAGGTTGCTCGTCGCCGTCGAGACCTTCATCGGGATGTGCATCGCCAGGTCCATCGCGGGCACCTTGAGCACGCCCGAGCCGATCCCGAGCAGACCGCTCACGGTCCCCGCCATGTACATGAGCGCCAGCCCGAGCCCGGTGTGGGCGACGACATAGGGCACTTCCGAGCCTTCGGCCCTGTCGTAGTAGGCCGAATGGAGCGCCAAGCGGTCGGCGAGGCCGCCACCACCGCCTGCTGGCGCCACAACGTTGCGGGACACGCCCATCGCCGCCACGCTCGGGACGGTGCCGCCGGCCGCCGTGACCCAGTCCAACGGCGCCCGGATGGTACCGCCGGACGCCGGGCCGGGCTCTTCGGCGGGCCGGCCGGGACGCTTGCGGAGCATCTGGAGCCCGGAGAGGCCGAGGACGACCCCGAAGAGCCCGAAGAGGAAACGGGCGTCGAACACGCCGGACAGGAGTGCTCCGGTCACCGCCCCGATCGTGGTCGCCATCGCCAAGAAGGTCGCCACCCGCAGATTCGTGATGCTCTCGGACACGTTCCTCGCGGCTCCGGCAGACGACGTAGCCGCCACCGCGACGATCGAGGTCCCGATCGCCAGGCGAATGTCGAGGTGAAATACCAATGTCAGCACGGGCACGATGACAAAGCCACCGCCGAGGCCGAGCAGCGAGCCGAGCACACCCGCCAGCACCGAGATCCCCAACAGCACAAGGGAAAGCTCGGCGATGTTCACATACTGCATCCTACCATAGTTCGGACAACCGGACTACTCACTTGTTCGGACAACCGGACTACTCAATTGTTCGGACAACCGATCTCATGACGATGAGGGTGACGGCCCGCGCTGCTTGCCGCCCGGGCCGCGGTCGGAAGCGCTGGGCGCGCTCGTTGCTAGTATTCGGCGCGCAACCGTAGCCCAGACGCGGAGAAAGGGCCGGTGGGGGGGATACCGGCCCCTTCTCAAGACTCATCAGTCGCTGGAGGGGGGATTCCGCTACTGAGGTCTGAGTACATAGTGCACGATTTCACAGCATCGGTCAAACAGCTCTTGTCGATAAGAGTTATCGTTCCTTGAGATGGAACTCCGCCAGCTGAGCGCAATCGTCGGGATCGCCGACCATGGCTCGTTCTCGGCCGCAGCTGACGCCCTGCAAACGGTGCAGTCCAACATCTCCGCGCACGTGAAAAAGCTCGAGCGCGAGCTCGGCTGCGAGCTCGTCGATCGTTCGACCGGCCAGTTGACCGAGGCAGGCGAGATCGTCGTTGCTCGCTCGAGGCGTGTGCAAGCCGAGCTCGACGCCATGTTGTCCGATGTGGTGGCAATCACTCGCGAGGTCGCCGGGACCGTTCGCATCGGGATCATCGGCACGACGGCCCGCTGGCTCGTCCCCCAGCTGCTGCGGATAACTCCCCAGCGATACCCGCACCTGCGTCTGGTCTTCATCGAATCCCCGACCACCAGGCTCGACACCCAGCTGGCGACGGGGCAGGTCGACATCGCCGTGCTGAACCTTCCCATGGCGGGAACCGATCTCGCGGTAGCCCCGCTGTTCGAGGAGGATCTCGTCCTGGTGGTGCCGATCGACCATCCTCTTGCGGGCGCGGACGAGGTCGGCCTCGCTGCGCTGAAGGGGATCCCCTTGCTGCTGCCGCTCACCGGCACGGCCTTCCGGGCCGATATCGACGCCGCCCTCGAGGCCAGCGGCACCACGCTCCTCGTCCGGGCCGAGGTCGACGGCACCCGCCTCATCGCATCGCTCACCTTCGAAGGCTGGGGGCCCTCCATCCTGCCGGCGACGGCAGTGCCGAGTTATCTGCGCGACCGGTTTGCACTCGTGAAGCTGACCGAGATCCATCGACGTGTCGTAGGAGTCGTGCAAAGGGCGACCGGCCTGCCCTCCGCACCGGCGCGAGCCGTGCTCGAGCTGCTGACAGAGATCATCTGCGACCCGTCGAGGACTCCCGAGGGATTGACCCCTCTGTTTCCCGACAACGAGCACTCGAGGAGCGCCGCCGGAGGCTCAGGTGTCGTCCCGCTCTGAGCGTGCCCTCAGGGGCTCTCGCCACATGAGCCAGAGTCGCACGGAGCCGTCGGGAGCGCTCACCTCGTCGACCACTTCGAAACCGTGCCGCCTGTAAAAAGCGACGTTGCTCTCCTTGGATGACTCGAGATAGGCCGGCAGGCCCTCCCGGTCGCAGATGTCGAGCACCGGGCCCAGTACGGCCGAGCCAAGACCTCTCCCCTGCCACTGCGGGTCGGTGCCGAGCCCGCCTAGAGCCTTGCGCAGCGTGATCGACAAATAGTTGTCTATGCCGCGGCGGGCAGGTCGGTCGTGGTGATGCCGAGATGACCGAAGAGGGTCTGCATGTCGACGCGGAGAGATTCGTAGTCG
>JBEKBT010000063.1:0-16818 GCA_050015255.1 Acidimicrobiales bacterium | reverse complement strand
ATGTCCAGACGACCGTCGTTAAGCCGTGTGCGGGAAAACCGCACGCACGGATTGAAAGGGGAATGGGGAAACGGGTTCGCAATGCGCGCACCGCGCCCCTGACTACCAATGACCGGATCCGCCCCGCCCGGCTGGCTCGCGAGGCCGGTGCTCGAGATAGTCCCGACCGGGCCCGTGGCAGGCAGCATCGAGGCGCCATCGAGCAAGAGCTTGACTAACCGTTTGCTCGTGATCGCCGCCTTGGCGGAGGGCGAGAGCGCGCTCAGGCGGTTGCTCGCGAGCGATGACACCGTGGCGATGACGGCGGGGCTGCGCGCGCTCGGTGCCCGGATCGAGAGTCTCGGTGCCGAGACCAAAGTGAGCGGAACCTCGGGCCATCCCGTGGCGGATGGGGCATATGTGGACGCAGGACTTTCCGGCACGACGCTGCGTTTCCTGGCGGCGGTGGCGCTCTTGGCGAAAGGGACCGTCGTCCTCGACGCGCAGGAGCCTTTGCGCCAGCGTCCCATCGCACCGCTCCTCAAGGCGCTTCGGGCCGCCGGGGCGGACGTCCTGACCGACCAAGGCAGGCCACCGCTTCGGATAACGGGACACGGCCTTGCCGGCGGCAGGCTCGGGGTCGATGCCTCGGCCAGCTCACAGTTCGCCACTGCGCTCCTCCTCATCGGCCCTTATGCGGACGATGACCTCGTCTTGGAGGTGAGCGGCCTTGACGATCTCGGCTACGTGCGCCTCACAACCGGTGCCATGACACGCTGGGGGGCACTGGTCGCCGAGGAGCCGCCAGCCTGCTTCAAGGTGAGCGCCGGGGCCCCTTATCTGGCAAGGACGGAGTCCGTCGAGCACGACGCAAGCGCGGCGGCCCACCTTTACGCCCTCGCCGTCGCGACGGGAGGGTCGGTAACGGTCAGCAACGCCTTCGAGACCGCACAGCCCGATGGGCGCCTCCTGGAGGTCCTGGCGGCCATGGGTGCCACATTCTCCCGCAGTCCGGCGGGCACGACAGTCGAGCGACCAGGCGAGCTCGCCGGCGTCGAGGTCGACCTCGCCTCGATGCCGGATCAGCTTCCGACGGTCGCGACCCTCGGCGCCCTGGCGCGAGGAGACACCGTGATCCGCGGCGCCGCGATCGTCCGCGGGCACGAGAGCGATCGGATCCATGCCGTGACGACGGAGCTGAGGCGCTTGGGGGCTCGTGTCGAGGAGCTGCCCGACGGCCTTGTCGTGCACGGAGGCGCTCTGTTGCACGGCGGCCGGGTCGACACTCACCAGGACCATCGCATCGCCATGGCCTTCACCGCCATAGGCGCGGCCGTGCCCAGACTCGAGATCTCCGATCCGGGCTGCGTCGCCAAGACCTATCCCGGTTTCTTCGACGACGTCATTCGCCTTGGCGTCGGGATCCGCTAGGGAGCGGACGTGGGGGCGACGGTCACCATCGCCGGCCCGCGATGTGCTCCGCGACCACTTCCTCGATGAGCTCGAGCACCTCCGATCGGGCTCTCTCGGGCCCGGCGCGTACGACAAGGCTGACGAGCTCGAACCCGACCGGGTCGATGTCCAAGGCTGTAGCGCCAACGATGCACAGGATCGGCACGCGACCGGCGACATGCGAGATCACGCCGCCGACGACCTTGCCTGAAAAAGACTGGCGATCGAGGCAGCCCTCTCCGGTCATCACGAGGTCGGCGGCCGCAAGCTGCCTGTCCAGGCCGACGAAGTCGGCGACGAGCTCGAAGCCGGAGACGATCTTGGCTCCGAGCGCGGCGAGGCCTCCTGCGAGGCCCCCCGCGGCGCCGGCACCCGGGAGCGTGGTGACCTCGACGCCGAACTCAGCTCGATAGCTGTCGGCGAGCCGGGCGAGCCGAGCCGTCAGCTGCTCGACCTGTTCGGGCGTGGCGCCTTTTTGTGGGGCAAAGACCCGCGCGGCATCGAGGAACATGGTCGTTACGTCGCAGGCGGCGACGAGCTCGACACCCCTCAGCACCTCAGGTGAACCGATGGCTGCGAGAGCGCCCGCGCCGCCGTCAGTCGTGGCCGAGCCCCCGCAGCCGACGATGACACGCCTCGCGCCCGACGAGATCGCCAGCAGGACGAGCTGACCCGTCCCGACCGTGGAGGCCTCGATCGGGTCGTTGTGCGCTTCGCCTCCTGCGATCGCAAGGCCCGAGGCGTTCGCCATCTCGATCACCGCAGTCGGACCGTCGTGATCGGAGCTGGCAGGGACGAGCTTCCACTCGGCGAGAACGGGTCTGCCTAGCGGACCGGTCACCTCGTCGCGCCTTGACTCGCCGGGGAAGGCTGACAGCAGCCCGTCACCCCCATCGGCGAGAGGCACCTCCGACGCTGTCCAGCCGGCGCGGCGCGCCCCACGTGCGGCCGCAGCAGCCGCCTGCGAGGCGTCGGCGGTGCCGCGGAACTTGTCGGGTGCCGCAACGAGATGACCCATCCGAGGTGAGCTTCGCTTCACTCAGGAGCCGGATCGGACCTGCAGGTCGTTGGCGACCTCATCTAGGAACCTGTCCATGTTGTCGCGCTTCTCGCTCGTGTCCCGGCCGAGCGTCTGGTCTGAGACGACGAACTCGTCGAGGCCGATCTCGACATAGCGGACCATCACCTCGACGATTTGCGAGGGGGTGCCGATGATGCGGGGCATGCTCGAGCCTTCGGATCTCCAGTAGGCCAGCTGATCTGGGTCGTCGCTCATGAAGACGAGGGCCTGGGCCGAGCGCTTGATCGAGGCCGGATCGCGGCCGACCTCCTGGCAGTGGTGCGCGAGAACCTCGCTCTTGTGCGCCATCAGGTCCGGCAGTCCCCAGCAATTCCACTCATCGGCGTAGCGGGCGGCGATCCTCATCGTCACCTTCTCACCGCTGCCGCCCACGAGCAGCGGGAGCGGCCGCTGGACCGGTTTCGGCTCACAGGGGGCGTCGACGAGCCTGTAGAAGCGCCCGTTGAAGTCGCTGCGCTCCTGGCTGAGGAGGAGGCGGATCACTTGGCAAGCCTCGTCGAGGCGTGCCAAGCGCTCGGCAACCGGGGGAAGCTCGATGCCGTAAGCCTCGTGCTCGTTCACTTGCCATCCTGCTCCGAGCCCGAGCACGAGCCGCCCTTCGGAGATGTGGTCGACCGTGGCGGCCATCTTCGCAAGCACAGCGGGATGCCGGTAGGTGTTGCCAGTTACGAGCACGCCGATACGGACGCGCTCGACGCAAGCCGCGACTCCCGCGATCGTCGTCCACGCTTCGAGCCGGGGCCTGTTGCTTCGCTCCCCGTTGGGCATGAAATGGTCGGCCACCCAGATTCCGTCCCACCCGGTACGCTCCGCGTGCGCTGCCGAGCCCAGGAGTTCGTCCCATGTCTGTTCCATCGTCAGCCAGATGCTGAACCGCATCGTGAGACCTCCTGGGCTGAGCTTAGGGGAGGACTTCAACCCGCCGCAGGCACGGCCAAGGCCAGGACGTGTGTGAAAACGAGAGCCCGGCGGCGGTCGACCCGCCGCCGGGCTCGCACGAGATGCCACGACGTTTCCGGAGTGCAAACAGCGTTGTCACTGTCACAAGACTGTGATGTTTTCGCAGAACCATTGCCAATACATACTGCCGACCCGCCCCTGCTGCACGGAGGCTACTGTGCAGCAAGCTGACAATAGTTTATGTTGTCCGCGGGCGAGCCTTGCCTGGGCTGCTCTACAGGCCCAGCGCTGCGCTGCAGGCCGGCCACTGTCCCCAGCCTGCCTCGGCTTGTAGCCTTTGGGCCGCTTGATCCTGAACGGCAGGGGAAGCGTCGCTCGGCAAACCCGAGTAGCCGAGACCCCACCACGTCGACAATGCGAACTGATACGCGCCGTAATACCCGTTACCAGTGTCTTCCGCGTAGTTGCCACCGGACTCGCACAACCGAAGAGACAGCCAGACACCGCCGAGGTCGCCCCCGCCGGATGACGTCTGAGCCTCTTGTGACGGCTGCGCTTTTTGTGCCGGCTGTGGGTTCTGTGCTGATTGTGCCTTCTGTGCCAATTGTGCTTTCTGTGCCGCCTGTGCCCTTTGCGCCGCCTGTGCCGCTGCGGCTTTCTGCGCCGCCTGAGCTGCCGCGGCTGCCTGTGTCGCTGCGGCCTTCTGCGCCGCTTGAGCTGCCGCGGCTGCCTGTGCCGCTGCGGCCTTCTGCGCCGCCTGAGCTGCCGCGGCTGCCTGTGCCGCTGCGGCTGCCTGTGCCGCTGCGGCTGCTTGTGCCGCTTGTGCTTGTGCCGCCGCGGCTGCCTGTGCCGCCGCATAGGCGATGGCGGCGCTGCGAGCTGCCGCTGCACGCTCGTTCGCAACCCGCCAGGCTGACGGGAGCAGGGCTCCTGGCGGCCGTGCCATGTCATGGACAGCTACGGAATTGGCGGCACGGTCCTGCCAGGCAGGCGAACTCCGCTCGTTCGCGGCTTGAGCCGCGAGCTGAGCGGCGGCGGAAGCGTGCTCGCGCACGACCTCAGCCAGCCACCGTATGTTCACGGCAGACACAGGCTGATTCCCTTTGTTCAGATGGGAAGTAGCCCGTGCGGGTATGGAGTTGATATTGCTAGCGCCGGCTACGCCGACGAAAAGCGATACGGCAACAAACGTGAACGCGATGAGCGCGATCAGGGGGTGCTTGCGCATCTTGCTCCTCCTTGGAGTGTCGGAAACCCCCGGTGGGTTCCAGGTGGGATGCGTTGATGCGGGCAGGTCGTCTTTTGCATGCGGCTCGCGACCAGGTGCCGGAAGGGCTTGCCAGATCTGGACGTTGGTACATCCGTACGAGGTGCAGACGGATCTCCGCCCTGTCTTGTCGGTTGTAGCGTCTCCTTTTCGCTCCTCACGGAGCGCAGGCCGGGACGAGAGGTGCCTCAATGACGGCTCGACTCGCAGGCGCCGAGTTATCGAGTTGTGCCTGCGGGGTTACACTCGCCTCGCCCCGACCCGGAACAACCGGGCGCGTCGGCACCTCTCGTCGTTGACAGTTGGTGTGCCCGAAACAGTACCGACGGAGTTCTCTCGAGTGCAAGCGGAAAAGCTCTTCGAGATGGCTTCTATCGGCAATTGAGATGAAGCGAGCCTCCGCAGGAGGCCTCCTCCGCCTGCCGGTTCGAGTGGGAAGAGAGGGTTCGACGGGTCAGGTGGGACCCAGGTGAGCGAGCTGGTGGCACCCTAGTCGTTTTACGAAAAGGGTTTCCGGAGTATTGTCAGTTAGGTGCCAACAAGGTGGGAGGCGGACCGCACCATGGCGGCGACCAGTTCGCCGACCTCTGGTCGCTGGTCTTCGGCGACGATGGCAAGGGGGGTCACCGTGGCCCAGCCGAGCTCTGTCAGGGTGTCGTCAGTCTGGTCGTCACGGTCCCGCTCGCGCTCGGTTGGCCTTTGGCCAAGGAGGTCGAGTTGGACGTGCGATTCCTTTCCCTCGACCTCGGCTGAGAAGATCGGCCCGGTGGTCGCGAGGTGAGCACGACGAACGCCGAGGATGGCGCCCAACGGCAGGTTGGGCACGTTCAAGTTGACTACCGTACGTGCCGGGGCTGTCTCCAGGTGGGCAGCCAACGCGACCGCGAGGGCAGCTGCACTTTCGTAGTGCAAGGGAGATCCGGAGGCGGCATCGTGCGGCGACGGTACGCGGATGCTCGTGGCGAGCCCTTTCAGGCCGAAATGGACAGAAGTGAGTGCCGCGCCCACCGTTCCCGAGTGCAGCACGGCTCGTCCGACATTGCGACCGGGATTGATGCCCGATGCGACAAGGGCCGGGGGCGGTCCGAACCCACCGAGGCAAGCCGCGATCACGATCAGTGCCGGAAGGGCGTCGGCGGCGAGGGCCTTGATCCCCTCGAGCCCCGCCGGGGCGACGGCCTCTACCCGGATACGGCCACCTTTGAGGTGCACGGGGCCGATTCCCGCCCCTGAACCGCTCGCTTCCGTGAGAGGCGCGACCACGACCACTTCGTGGCCGGCCTCGGCGAACGCCCGAGCCAAGACTGCGAGCCCGGGCGCGTCAAATCCGTCGTCGTTGGTCACGAGAACCCTCATGGCCGCTCGCTCCTTTGAGAATCGCTCGTTGGCCAAGAACCGAGCCGGTCAGGCACCGCCGCCGCCTAGACGGCCGTGAGGGCTCGGCAGGTACCATACCGCTGTGATCGCGCCCTCAGGCGAGCAGATCGCTCTCTCCCATGGCGACATGAGCGCCGTCATAACTGAGGTCGGCGCGAGCCTTCGTTCCTTCAGGCTTCACTCCCAGCCGGTCATCTGGGAGTTCCCCGCAGGTGAGATCGACTCTGCTGGCCGGGGGCAGGTGCTCGCCCCCTGGCCCAACCGGCTCGAGGACGGCTCGTATCGTTTCGGAGACGTCGTCGGCAAGGCGGCGCTCGACGAGCCGAACCGGTGCAATGCCATCCACGGCTTGGTGCGGTGGCTGCCGTGGACGCTGGAGGGTCGCTCCGCCGATCGGGCGGAGCTCTCCTGCGTGATCCATCCACAGCCGGCCTACCCGTTCCGGGTCCGGCTCGAGCTCGAGTACCGGCTCGGTGAAGACGGCCTCGAGGTCACTTGCGCGGCGACGAACACCGGGCGGGACGTCGCGCCCTTCGGTGTCGGGTTCCACCCCTACCTGCTCGCGGGGCCGAGCGGCGTCGACGAAGCCAAGGTCAGCCTTTTGGCACGCCGGCGACTGGTGCTCGACGAGCGCGGCCTGCCCGCCGGCGAGGAGCCTGTGCCCGGCACGGCCTTCGATCTCGGCGGTCGCCCACTTGGAGGGCTCGAGCTAGACGACTGCTACACGGAGCTCGCAGTGGGGAGGGACGGCCGCTGGCACGCGTGCGTGGTCCTGCCAGGGAGGCGATCGGAGATCTGGGCGGACGCAGCTTTCGGCTACGTCATGTGCTACACGGGTGACTCGCTCGACGAGCCCAGCGATCGCCGCAGAGCGCTGGCCATCGAGCCCATGACGTGCCCGCCGAACGCGCTTCGTAGCGGCGTTGGCGTCATCGAGCTCCGAGCGGGCGAGCAATGGCAGGCGAGGTGGGGGATCGCGGCCGCGATTGGCCCATAGCAGCGCCGCCGGCGCGGATCAGATGACGGTCACGAGTGTGCCGAGCGGGGTGAGCGACCACATGATCTGCGCATCGGCGTAGGTCATCTCGACGCAGCCAAGGCTTTGCGGGAAGCCGTAGCTTGCCCGTAGGAAGCCATGGAGAGCGTCGCCGCCGTGGAAATAGCTCACCCAGGGGATGCCGGGGTCGCTGTAAGGCGTCCCATCGGGGTTCTTGCCGGACATTGTGGTGACCACGTAGCGGGCATAGACGGGGTAGGTGCCGATCGCTGTTGGAGCCTCCGAGATGCCGCTGTTGACGAGCGTCGTGAAGATGTAGCGACCGTCGCGCCAGACCGTCGCCGTCTCTGGAGAGCCCTCGTTGACGATGACGTAGTCGTACGGCTGGGTGGCCACCTGACGTTGCGCGACCGCCTGGAGAAGCGCGGACCACACATCGGGCCCGGCCATCCCGTCTGCGGCCAGCCCGTGGTCGCTCTCGAAGGCCATGATGGCGCCTGTCACCATCACGGTGGCCTGCCCGGGCGCCCAGAGCGCTCTCAGCGACGCCGGCACATTGCTGAAGCGCCAGACGAAGCTGCCGGACACGGCTTGCAGTGGGATCAGGGCGGGATTCGAGGGCTCGGAGTCGATCGCCGCAGCGGGCGTTGTCGTGGTCGTAGTGGTGGCAGGCTGAACCGGCTCGGAGATGTTCACCGGCAAGGTGGCGACGCGGGTCGGAGACGTGTCGGCGGTGGTGGCGGGGACAGCGGGGACAGGCGTCGACGCGGCCGGGACGAACTCGAGCGGAAGGTAGCCGAGCTCGGCCAGCAGCTGCTGGAGTCGTAGCTCGGAACCGCCCTCGATCACGAACCTCTTCCGGAGCGTGTTGGAGAGGCCCTGACCCAGACTGCTGCGGACGCCCCCAGGGCCGCCCGGCACGCTGAGCTGCACTGTCGTGTCGGGAGGGAAGTATCCGTCCGGGACGAAACGGACTGCCGCCGGCGCTGTCCTCACCCAGTTCCCCGGCGGCGACGGCGAAAGGGTCGGTAACGGGCTGTCGGTGGCGAGTGGCTGGGAGAACTCGACGGTCACGCTCGTGTCGAAAGCAGCGTCGGCGCTACCAGGTGCCGGCGAGACCGACGTGATGGTCAAAGGTGGTGGCGGGAGAGTGGTCGTGGGATGGGCCTTCTGCGTGTCCGGCCGTTGTCCGGCCTGGGCCGAGTTCGAGTGGGCTCGCTGCAGGCCGATCAGGGCCCCGGCCGCTCCGAGGGCAACGATCAGGATGAGACCTGTGATCCGACCTGGAACGCGCCAACGCCCACCCGGGTCAAACGCCTTTGTGCGCTTTTTCAGGCCCATTTGGGCTCTCCAGGCTCTTTACACGCTCGATCACAAGCAACTATATCGGGGGCTTCGCGGGGCTCAGGACGCGGAATTGGTAGTCTGGCAACAGGCCTCTTGATCGGTCACAGCCCGTTCATGAGAGGCGCGAACAGGACGCGAGGGCGGGTCCTTGAAGGCGCGAGAGGGCGCCGACTGCCGTCGCCCCCTGGGCGGGAGTACCGTGTGGCAGGAGGATTCATGATCGAGCCAACAAGCAGGCAAGAGCGCGGACTACGACCGGGCCACAAGTTGACTGTTGTCGCGGCTGGTGTCATTGCCGTGCTCGTGGCCTATGTGGCGTTCCACGCCATCGTCGGGCTGATCGCGTTCTTCATCAAGACGGTGCTCGTCTTGGCGGTCATCGGTGGCGTGCTCTACCTCGTGTTTCGCCACGCGGGAAGGCGCAGGCTCTGACGCGTTGAGCAGTTGCGCCCACTGCTGCGCTTGCTCGCGGTGGGAGGGGGCCGGGCCGCCACGGTGAAGTCCGCGGCGCGAAGTTCGCCGTGAGTTCGCAAAGTTGCGGGTGCAAGACGCGTTATCAGTCCATAGACTGCAAACGGAGCTGCCGTCCCTCGCGAGAGGCACTCCGTGACCGCCCCCGGCACCTCGGGTCCCGGGGGCGGCTCGCGCTCGGCGAGCACCTCGAGCTCAAGGGGCCGGGTTCTCGACCATCGACTCGAACAAGATGGCGCCGGAGGCGTTGTCCCGCACCACGAAGAGGAAGGGGTGGTCGATGACGACGACCAGTGGTTCGCCGGCACGTGTCGCGGTGGCGACGACGCCGACTCCGGTCGCGGCCGCTGCCGTGGTGCCCTGCGGGGTCACCTGAAGGTAGGCGTGCTGCTCGACGGAGTGGACCGCGAGCGGCGGCTGCGGGGCGATGTTGCTGAAGTCGGCTCCGGTCCCGAAAGCCTCGGACATGCCCATGGACGACAAGGTCTGGTTCAGCTGATAGTCGGAACGCTCGGTGAAAGTGGGCATCGAGAGCCGGATGCCCTCCCGCGACATGCCCCTCACGATCTGAGCGAGCGAGGCGGGAGTGAGCGTGGAGACGAACGCCGAGAGCGAGGACGCGGTCGGCATCACGACGAGCGCGCTCAGCTTCTTGCCGGAGTAGGGAAGCTCGACGGCGGTGTACCGGCCGGTCGTCGAGACGGGCACGGTCAGCGTCGTCGTTGAGCCCGAGGTCATGAACGGGACGCTCTCGGCTGCCCCCGTGGCCAGATAGAAGGACTGGTCGCTCGTCGCGCTCTCGAACCTGCGGGCCCACTCAGCGCGGAAGTAGACGGCGTCGGCAAGCACGAGAACCGTGGTCGGCGTGAGGCCGCCAGGGCTGAAGAGCTGCTTTATCAGACCCTTTGTGTTATCGCTCGTCCACTGGTTGATGGCATTGGTGGCCCCTGCCAGGTCTTTCGCGAAGTCGACCTGCCAGAGCCCGGTCTGGAACTCGCTCGACAGCGCCCGCACGAAAGCCGGCAGCACGGCGAAGTGCTCCTGCAGGAAGAGAGCGTTGGCGACGTTGAGCTCGGGCGCACGTCTGAGGTGCGTCCCGGTAGTCGTCGTCTCGGAAGCGAGCAGGGTTGCAAGGCTGTTCCACCCCGCCGCCTGATCGCTTGGCGACAGTCCTGCGGTCTGCAGCGTTGCCGCGATGCCCTGCTCGGTGGAACCCACCGCGCCCAGCTCCAACATGGCGAGGGCCGTCGCCAGGCTGGACGGCGAGACGAGCACGTTGTCGGAGCCGTTCGAGTCGCTCGAGGCCGCCAGGTTGTCGAGCAGGTCGAGGGAGAAACCGACCTCGGCGTTCTCGACCGCCTTTGCCACCCTCGGCGGTGCCGCTGGCGCGGGCGGCTCGTCGGCGGTGAGCTCATAGGCGTCGCCGATACGATCGGAGACGACGATCCGACCGGGATGCCGGCTCGGTTGCTGCGGTCTTGCACTGCTGGTGGGGATCAGAACCGCGATGAGGACCAGCGCCACGAGCACGGTCAGCAAGCCACCTCCTCCGAGAAGGCGGCGTCTCGCGGCGCTACGGCGCTTGGCCTGGTCGAGAAGCTCTGCGGGTGGGGTCGGTACGTAGGGACACTCGGTCGTTTCACGCTTGGAGCTCATGGACGTAGCCCTCCTCAAAGTCGGCGCCGATGCTGGCGCGAAGTGTTGCGAGCGCTCTATGGAGATGGGTCTTGACGGTGCCGGCCGACACGCCAAGTGCCAGCGCGACGTCTGCTTCGGGCAGGTCGCGGAGGAAGAACTCGTCGAAATCCTCGGCGTCGCCCGAGTCCTGGCCCGAGGCCGAGGCCTCGCCCGGGATCTCGCCGGCCTTGCCGCCACTTTCTGCCATCAACCTATTAAAGACGCCCTGGGCGTCAATTAGTTGACACGACGACCTGAGGAGGTAGCGCGACCCGGGCCCGGCGGTTACCGGCCCGGCGACGACCGGCCGAGGAGGCGGCTGTTTCTTGTCGCCGAGAGCAAAGCCGCGAGGGCCATGAACGACATAGAGGCGTAGAAAGCTGCGTGAAGTCCTGAGGCAAAGGCGGCCGCCAGGTGACCGTGGAGGCTCGTCGTGCCGACGAAGATGGCGAAGGCCAGGTGCTTGGGTATCGAGCGGGAGGCGACGAGGATCGCCACGGAGAACGAGAAGACCATCCCGATGTTGGCAAAGGTCCGCAGCATCCCGGAGGCGACCCCGAATCTCGCTGGTGGCGAAGCCTTCATCACCGCAGAGTTGTTGGCAGGGAAGAAGGCGCTCGCCCCGGAACCGTTGACGACGCTCGCGACGACGACGAGCCAGAGCCCGCTCTCGAGCGAGAGCTGCGCATAGATGAACAGGGCGATCACCTGGACGCCGAGGCCCATCGTGGCAGGAAGCACCGGCCCGACCTTGTCCGCCATGCGTCCGGCGAACGGTCCCACCGCCGAGCCCACGACGTAGCCGGGCACGAGCAGCAGAGAGGCGTGGATGGGGGAGAGCCCACGGGGGCCCTGGAGGTACATGATGACGAGGAAGAGCACGGCGTAGTTGGCGAGCCCCTGGAACATGGCCGCGAGAAGTGACGAGGCGAGCGTCGGGATCTTGAACAGCGAGAGCTGCAGCATGGGCTCTGCCTGGTGCTGCTCGATGACGACGAAGGCACAGATGAACACCACGCCACCGACCAGGTAGCCGGTAACCGAGGCGGTGAACGAGGACGTTGCGAGTGTGGTCATGGCCCAGAGCACGCCGAACAGCCCGAGGCCCAGGGTCACCATGCCGGCAAGGTCGAAGTGGTGGCGTGCCCGGCGGCCGCGCTCGTGCAGCACCCTGGTCGCCAGGAACAGCGCTGCGGCTCCGATCGGCACGTTGATCCAGAAGATCCACCGCCACGAGACGTAGGTGACGATGAGACCTCCCACCACGATGCCGAGGACCGCCCCGAGGCTCCAGCCGACCGAGTTGTAGCCATAGGCACGGCCGCGCCGCTCCGGCGGGTAGAGCTCGGCGATCACCGCACCGCTGTTGGCGGTTATGAACGCTCCGCCGATTCCCTGCAGGATCCGGAAGCCGATGATGGAGGCCTCGTTCCAGGCGAGCGCGCAGGCGAGCGAGCCCAGGATGAAGACGAGGAAGCCCGCCTCGTACATGCGCACCCGGCCGAACATGTCGCCGAGCCGCCCGACCTGGGTCGCGAGCAGGGTGATGACGAGCAGGTAGCCGATGACGACCCAGATGACCGACGAGAGCGCCACGTGCAGGCCCCGCTGGATCTCGGGGAGGGCGAGGACAACGATCGTCGTGTCGACGGCGGTGATGAGCACCCCCGTCATGACCACCACCATGGCAAGGCCTGTGCGGGTGGCGATCGGCGCCTGCCCGGCGGCCGGCGTGGCGGCCGTTGTCGGCTCGCTCGTCATCGTCGCTTCGCAGGCTCAGAAGGTGGCTGTGTCGATCACGAACCGGTAGCGGACGTCACTGGCGACGACCCGGTCGTAAGCGCGATCGATCTCCTCTCCGCCGATGACCTCGATCTCGGCACCCAGTCCGTGCTCGGCGCAGAAGTCGAGCATCTCCTGGGTCTCCCGGATGCCACCGATCGTCGAGCCGGCAAAGCTGCGCCGGTTGTCCCTCAGCGAGCCGCAGCGCATCGAAAGGGGAGCCGGGGGTGCGCCGACGTTGACCAGGACGCCGTCGAGCCGCAGCAGCGACAGGTAGGAGTCGAGCGGCAGAGTGGCCGACACCGTGCAGACGATGAGGTCGAAACGGTTCTGGAGCTCTTTGAAAGTGTCCGCGTCGCTCGTGGCGTAGTAGTGGTCGGCGCCGAGCCTCTTGCCGTCTTCCATCTTCGACAGCGTTTGCGAGAGCACGGTGACCTCGGCGCCCAGGGCGTGGGCGATCTTCACGCCCATGTGGCCGAGCCCGCCCAGGCCGACGATCGCGACCGGCCTGTGCGGGCCGGCGCCCCAGTGCTTGAGCGGGGAGTACAAGGTGATGCCCGCGCAGAGCAGCGGCGCGGACACGTCGAGCTCGATGCCCTCGGGTATGCGGAGCACGAAGTCCTGGTCCACGACGATGTGAGAGGAGTAGCCACCCTCCGTGGGCCGGCCGTCCTTGCCGATGGCGTTGTAGGTCCAGACAGGGCCGTTGAGGCAGTACTGCTGGTCGCCGGCAAGGCAGTTCTCGCACTCGCGGCAGGAGTCAACCATGCAGCCGACGCCGACGCGGTCGCCGACGGCGTGCTTGGTGACCTCGGTGCCTGTCTCCTCCACGGTGCCGGCGATCTCGTGGCCCGGCACGAGGGGGAAGATGGTCGAGCCCCATTCATCGCGGGCGGTGTGGATGTCAGAGTGGCAGATGCCCGCATAGGCGATCTTGATCAGGACGTCCGTCGGGCCCAGGTCGCGTCGCTCGATGGTGGTTCGCCGGAAGGGCGCCTTGGGACCCGTCGTGGCGTAAGCAGTGACAGAACGCATTGGCTGGTGGCTCCTCATCTGGTTCCACGGCTGAGCTCGGACTGTCTGGTCGACGGCTGAGCTCGGAGTGCACTTTCTTCCGATTGTAGAGACCCCGATGAACCCGAGGCTCGTCCGGCACCTCATGCAGTTGCGTCGGCCCATTGACCGGGACGGTGACAGCTCCCGCACCGAGACGGCGCCGGCGAAGTTGCTGCCGCGGATCATCACCTTCGTGCCGCCCGTTTCGGGCCCGACGGCCGCTCAGCGGCGCCTCGCGGGCTCGTGATCGCGGCGTCTGCCCAGTTTTCTTTTCGGGGTGACGCGAAAGAGGACGTGACCCCGAAACTGGGAGCAGTGACCAGCAGGCGGCGGGGGAGGGCGGCGGGGCGGTGGTCTCGGTGAGCCTTTTCGAACCGGACGCCTTAGGAGTGGCAGTAGCGGGCTACGAGGTTGTGGTGAATCTCGCGACGCACATCCCCTCGCTCGCCAAGTCCGGTCTGCCTTGGGCATGGCTGGAGAACGAGGCGGTTCGTACCGAGGGAGCGCGCAACCTGGTGCGCGCCGCCCAAGCCGGCGGCGTCTCCCGGTTTGTCCAGGAATCTGTTGTCTTCGGCTACGGGGACGGCGGTGACGCCTGGATCGACGAGGACTGGCCCATCCAGCAGACCTCGATAACCGCCTCCAGTCAGGTTGCCGAACGTAGCGCCCTCGGCTTCGCCGATGACGCCAGAACCGCCGTCATCCTGCGTTTTGGTTCTTCTTACGGCCCGGACAGCGGCCACACCGTGGCGAGGGTGCGCGCGGCCCGAATGGGCATTGGCCTGGTCGTCGGTCCCGAGAGCGCTTACTCCTCGAACATCCACGTCGACGATGCTGCGTCTGCCGTCGTCGCTGCCCTACAGGTCCAAAGTGGCGTCTATAACGTCGTCGAGGACGAACCGCTCACTCGCCGAGAGCAGTTGAAGGCGCTGGCCGCCGCTGTCGGGCGGGCGCGGTTGGTCTCAGCGGGTCGGCTGATCGCCAGTCTCGGTGGGAGCCGGACCAGTGCCATGGCCCGGTCCCAGCGAGTCTCCAACCGCCGGTTCCTCGTCGCGGCACTGTGGCGGCCCACGTACGCGAGCGTCCGCCAGGGGTGGCCCGCCGTGATCGCCGCCATGGAAGGAAGAAGCGTCACCGGATGAGCCGTCAGCGCCTTTGAGCTGACCCGGTTCGAGTGACACCTCTCCACCGTCGAGTAGCACCTAGCCACCGGCACCGCGCCAAGGCCCGGTGCCGAGGGTATGGAACAATGCACGAGGTGATGTCATGACCGACTCCGACTCGTCACAGGGCCCACTTGGCGACGCGGGCTCGTCGAGCTCGACTCCGGAACCGGTCGCCGAGGAACCCGCGGCGGCGCCTGTCCTGGCGCGCAATCCTTCTCAGGCGCCTCCTCTCACGCCTACGCGCGCCAGCGGCTTCTGGGCGGCAGTTGTCATCGGACTGCTGGTGCTGGTGCTGCTGAGCGTTTTCATTCTCGAGAACCAGCAGCGCGCGAGCGTCTCGTTCTTTGGTGTTCATGGCCATCTGCCAGAAGGAGTGGCCCTTCTCCTTGCGGCGGTCATCGGAGGGTTGTTCGTGGTCATCGCGGCAGTGGCGCGGATCCTGGAATTGCGGAGCCACGCGGTCCGACCACAAACAAAGTCTTGGCGGATGGTCACACGAAAAGGTCGAGCCCGAGCAAACGCCGATCGGTAGCCCAGCGGCTCCGCTTACTGACTAGTGAGGTGCTTCGCCAGGAACGCCTACGAGGGCGGCTCCTGTTCGAGGAAGGGCGGCTCCCGTTCGGGGAAGAAAGGCCCCGTGTGGCAGCCCTGGGAGAACTTCACGACAGCTGTTCCAGTGCTTCGGCTGGCCCTTTCATGTCGTGTCCCAGTTGCGCGCGAGTCGGCGAAGTCCCAGGTCGGCGACGCGGCGCTGGTTCCCCAGATGAGCCCGAAGTGTCGCCGCTCCTGTGGGAGTCAATCGGTAGGGCCTGCGCCTGTCGTGGCTCTCGAGCGCCTCGATGAGTCCCTGGCTCTCGAGCCGGCCAAGAGCTTCGTAGAGCGTGCCCGGCGCGAGCCGAACCCTGGCGAACGCCTCGATGTCCTTTGCCAGGGCGTAGCCGTGCTTTGTCCCTTCCGCCAAGCTGGAGAGAATCAAGGTCGCCGGCCCTGCGTAACGACCGAACGTCGCGAGCGGCTCGAACGGGATTTCCTGTTCCGGAGCCGGCTTGTCGGACTTCACCGGCGGCCTGTCGGACCTCGCCACCGGGGTCATCGTATTTCGCTCGACGACTCACCGGCCGTCGGACCCGCGACACCCAGCAGAATTCGAAGCACGGCCCTACTTTACTCCGTGAGCCGATATACCGTCAACAAGTATATCGGCAGCCAGAGTAACAGTTGTTGGCGGTAGGCCCTGGCCTGAGGAGCTGCCGGCGGCCATGATGGAGTGAGATGCCTGGCTCTCAGGCACAGGGGGTTGGGGAGAGGAGTGCTCATGTTCGAGAAGCTGTTGGTTCCCCTCGACGAGTCCGAATACGCAGAGCGGGTGCTCGACGCGGCCAGCGAGGTTGCTGCCAAATTCGGATCAGAGGTGCGAGTGCTGCATGTACTCGAGCTGGGCTTTGTTGGCCGGGCGGGGTCGGTTCCGCTCGAAGGGCACGACGAGGTTCACAAGCTCGTGAACGACGCCGTCGCCGAGCTCCAGTCCCGGGGGGTGAAGGCGACCGGCGAGGTTCGGGCGGCCCAGCACGGAAAGGTGGCAGTCGAGATATGCGACGAGGCGCGAGAGGTGGGAGCGACCGCCATCGTCACGGGCTCGCGCGGGCTCACCGATCTCGAGGGATTCTTCCTCGGCAGCACTACGCACAAGCTGCTGCATCTGTCACACCTGCCGGTTCTCGTCATCCGCTGAGCCCGCCACTTTCTCGACGCGTCAGTCCTCCGGCTCTCGAGTTTCCTGGACGCTACGGGCTGGACTCCGTCTCCTGTCCGAGAGCGAATTTCTGCACCGCGTCTGCGTCGCACCGGTGGGGGAGTCTCCACAGGTTAAGGGGATGAGTCTCCACAACTTTCCACTCGCGGCTGCTCGATGAGCCTCCGGACCGGAGCCATCTACTCGGCCGCCACCATCTCCGTCACTGGGCCCTAAGAAGCTGTTGCGGACTCGATCGTCGCGCCGCCAGGGCCGGTGCCACCGCGAGCAGATTGGCCGCTACGAGGATCCCCAGCACGATTGCCACCAGGAACCAGGTCTGTACGACCGGGACCGGCACGGCTCCGAGGTTGCTGGCGAACGCGTTCCACACCCCGCGTCCGAGCACGCTCCCTAGTTGGGTGGTCGGAAAGTCCCTGTTCGCAGGGCTGAACGGTGCTCGCGATTTCATGCCGTATCGGGTTGACTTGGCGATGTGAGAGGAACGGCGCAGCAGCAGGGGTCTCTGTCGCA
>JBEKBT010000062.1:0-16892 GCA_050015255.1 Acidimicrobiales bacterium | reverse complement strand
GAGCGACAAGCGCGACTGGCCCGGCGACCACACGATATGGCTGGACTCCCGCTTGCCGAGAGCGCGCACGACATACTTCACGGTCGAGCGCGAGTACCCGATCTCCGCTGCGATCTCGCGGATCGTCCTCCCTTCTCGTCGGAGCCTTCGCGCGTGCTCACGTTGCTGCAGCGTCAGGTGCGGTGCCAAGGAAACCTCCCGGTCGAGTCAACTCACAGTCGTCGACTCGCCGAGCTGTTGCGCGGATCCCTTGAGCCCGCCGGTTGATTGGGGGAGCTTTAGTCACCGGCCGCTCACATGTTCATTCATGTCGCCATTGCCTCTGGGAACGTGACTTCAACGCGGAACCCGCCGCTTTGAGAGCGTCCGACGTGGACGGTGCCACCGGCGCGCTCGGCCGTACGCCGAACTATGTCGAGGCCGAGTCCTGTTCCTGCATTTCGAGGCGGCCTAGGCGCTGTCGTCGCCGATGGTGGCGGACCATCGTTTTCGACGACAAGTGTCGAGGACCCCGAGCCCGGAGGAGTTTGCTGAAGCGCTACGTGAAAGCCCGTCCCTTCGGGCGTATGGGCGAAAACGTTCGAGACGAGAGCGTCGATCGTGGCTTCGAGGTCATCTCTGTCGAGAGGGACCTCGACTCGACGCGGCGGCATTTCAACGCTGAAGGCGCGCTGCTGAGACCTTGCCAGAACGGCCCAAAAAGCCATGCGGTCTCGGATGGTGCCAGTGAGGTCCGCGTGACCTGGGGGCCGAGGAGGTTCACGAGTCTCGCGGATCAGGTGATTGACGGCCGCTTCGAGCCCTTCGAGGTCCTTGCTCAGGGTGCTTCTCGTAGCGTCGTCAGTCAGCGCTTCGAGGTCCAGCCGAAGCGCCGTCAGCGGCGTGCGCAGTCGGTGCCCGAGGTCCGCTCCGGTCATCCGGGCGTTCACCAACAAGTTGTCGATCTGGTCGGCAAGCTCGTTGACGGCGCGACCGACCTCGGCGACCTCGTACGGGCCGGCAGGTACGACCCGGCGCTGCAGATCCCCATTGCTAAGTCGGCGCGTGACCTCCTCAAGATCCGAGATCGGACCGACGATGGTCCGACCCAACCAGTCGGCAAGGGCGATCGCGATCAGTACGAGGAGTAAACCACCACCGAAAAGGAGGAACCACTCTTGGGCCACTCCCTTTGTGAGCAGGCTAGAGGGGATGCTCACGACGACGGCGATTGAGGCGCTCGGGTGACGCACGGGCACCCAGACATACCTACCGCCCGCGGGGCTCGGAAGGGTCGCTGTGAGACCCGCCCGGACGATGGCTGGGACGGTGGCCGGGGATCCGGACACTGCCCCGAGCACATCGCCGTCGGCGAGGTAGACGGTCACGGGCGTCTCGGCGGCCTCGTTGGCCGATTTCGTGAGCCGGACCATCGTCGGCTGGTCCTTCACAGTGTAAAGCTCGGCGGCGAGAGAGCTCGCTTCCAAGTTCGCCCCGTCGATAGCCCGGTCGTAGGCCACCGAACGCACGAAAAACGCCAAAGGTATACAGAAGATGAGCACGACCGTGCCGGTCACGACCGCTGCCATGAGGGCCATCCGCCGCCGGATTCTCGCTCGACCCCGTCGTGAGGCCATCCTCAGGTCACTTCCAGGCCTTCGTCGCCGTCTCCACTGTCGGGGTCGACCAGGCGCACACCGACTCCGTGGATCGTACGCAGGTACCGCGACTGTGTCGCCGACTCGCCGAGCTTGCGGCGCAGCCATGAGATGTGGACGTCGACGGTCTTGTCACTGCCTCCGTAGGGTTGGTCCCAGACATCGGCAAGGAGCTGCCTCTTGGTGACGACGCGACCGAGGTGAGCTGCCAGGTAGTGCAACAAGTCGAACTCCTTGCGGCTCAGAAGCAGGTCCCGACCTGCGAGCGTGGCCTCACGAGTGGTCGCGTCGATCCGAAGGGCTCCGACTGTGATCGCCACCGTTTCGGAGTCCTCCCTTGCCCGCCGCAAGACCGCCCGCAGACGCGCCTCGAGCTGCCGGGTGGAAAAGGGCTTCACGACGTAGTCGTCGGCTCCCGCGTCGAGGGTCTGAATGATCTCGCCTTCGTCATCTCGGGCCGTGACGACCACGACGGGGACTGTGCTCACGGCCCTGAGCATGCGGAGCAGGTCGACGCCGTCGATGTCGGGTAGGCCGAGGTCCAACAGAACGACGTCAGGCTTCTCATCGACGATGGTCGACAACCCCCCAAGACCTGTCGCGGCGGTCCTCACGTCGTATCCCATCTCGACGAGGGACCGTTTGAGCCCGGCTCGAATGCTCGCATCGTCCTCGACTATCAGGACCGTTATCACCACCGTCACAGTATGCGCGGCCTTGCGCGACCGATGGCCGGGCCCCGTCCAGTCGGGACCCGGCCATTAGGGGACAGGCCGGTCAGCGTGTCGTCACCAATACAGTCAGGCCGCCACCGTCGTTGATCTCGGCCTCGAACTTCACCGTATGGGTGCCGTGACGGAAGTACACGTCCACCGAGGAGCCGGACGACGAGTCGACCGAGGCCCGGTAGCCCTTGGCGGAGCTGACGATTACGACTCTGATCGTGCCCGAGTTGACGGTCGCGATCTTGACTGATCCGGCGCCGCCGGCGCGATACCAGGTGGCTGTCCTTGGGAGCGGGTAGCTCCTCGAGGAACTGGAGCTCAATGCAGTCGCTGCCAGCGCGCTCGACGGCTGTCGTCGCGCTGTGGTCGCCGACGCCGCGCCTGGTCCTGCGAAAGCCAAGACCGTTGCCAGCATCGAGGCCGCCACAACTGTTCCTGTACCAATCTTGAATATCCGCTTCACTTCTATCTCCTTTGAGTGTGGGTTGATGTTGCTGACTCTCAGGATCGCAGAGCGGAAGTTAAGAGGAACCTAAGTGGATAGCAGGTCTTTCCAAAGGCCGCGACGGCGGGCGGCCAAGTAACTGCGACTATGGTCCCGCCAGTGAGCGTCGGCGAGTTCACCATCGACTTCTTCGAGGATGATGACGCCCGGAGTCCAGTCGAAGAGTGGATGGACTCCGATCTAGCCGACCTTGAGCTGGCCGCGCTCGTCTCCGGCCTCGAGCACGTGCTGAGGCGCCGCGGGGGCGGCGTCTGTCAGACAGAAAGGGGCAAGCAGCTCGGGGAAGGGCTCTTCGAGTTCCGCATCCGCCATACCTCAGCCGAGATCGAGCACATGTTCACCGGCGCGTCATCTAGTCGCCAGGCAGCCAAGCGCGAGAAGGTCCTGCTCCCTGTCTTCTGTCATGCCTACGGTACGAAGGTCGTGCTGCTCCTGAACGGTTACGACAAAGCAGGCGATCGGAGCGACAAGCGCCAACTGCGCGAGGTCACCCTCGCCCGCAGGCGTCTCGCCGAATTCAAGGAGCGACAAGCCCGCGAACGCAAGAGGCAGAACCGAGGAGGTGGTCGCGATTCCTAGGGTGGGGTTGACGACGGTATGTCGTAAAGCACATACTGGGCATCTCGAAGGAGTTGTGGCATGGCACGCACCCTTGATGACTACCTACAGCGCTCGAAGCGGGCGAACAGCCCCGAGGTCCGCGCGGCGCGGGCCGTGTTCGACCAGGCTTATGGGATCGCCTGCCAGGTGATTGAACTACGGGAGAAGCACAATCTCACCCAGGTGGAGTTGGCTGAGAAGGCTGGGCTCCCTCAAGCGCAGATCAGCCGCATCGAGCGCGGGGTTGTGAGCCCGACGAGCGCCACGCTCGGGAAAATTGCCGAAGCGCTCGGAGCCGACCTGCGCCTCGTCGAGCGTCCTCGGCCGAGCGGCCGGCGTCGCGCTGCCAGCTAACCCACGCAGCATCCGAGCCCAGCTCTCCCGACATCGCGACCGGGAGCTGGACCCGGCTCCGCAAGGAGATCGGTCCTAGCGACGTTCGGTTCCACGAAATACGGCACTTCGTCGCCACCGAACTCAGCGAGCATCAATCCTTGTACGGTAGCCAACCGGCTTGGGCATGCTCGCACCTCGACGACCCTCGACGGGCCACGGTCCGCCCCGGTTCGGTGCCGCACGGATCATGCGGGGCAGGAGAAGCCTGGTCGCGTGTTACCTCCCCGACGTGTCTTCTCCGGGCAGCACCGTTGGGAAAAGATTCGGCAAAGATCGGGCAAAGAAGGCCCACATTCGCCGTTCACCTGGGCCATTTATCCGGCATGCTCGAGGCCGTGACGGCCGAGTGGACGACTTCTGAGTCACAGCACCAACCGGTGAAGACGAGGCGGGGCAGTGCTTACCGCGAGAAGGCGGCGGTTCGCGGGCCTCGTTCTCGGCGCCCCGGTGCCCCGGTCGCCGCCCCCGGCCTGGGACGGGCGCAGGAAGGCCTTACAAAGTCTCTTCATTGGCCGTCCTGGCAGAGCCATCGTGCTTACGTCGGGGCGCGAAGGAGGCGCCGCCGGCTGCGGCGCGCCTCACGGCGGACCTGGCCCGGTCGCCACCCAGTGGCGGCCGGCAGCGTGGCCCTGTTGGCATTGCTCACCCCGGTGAGCGTCTCTCTCGCCGGGGCGCTCACAAGCCCGGCGCTCGGTCTCTCGGTCCCTTCGCGTTTTGCTGAGTGGCTGCGCGACAACGGGGGAGGCTCGGTCGTTAACGCGGTGGAGAACTGGTGGTACTCCCATCATCCACCGCCCGTCGGGGGGCGACCATTGGCAGCCGCTTTGCCGACGCGACAGCATATTCACCTTGCCACGACCGGCGCGCACGGCGAGGTGGCTGCACACCTTCCGACACCGGCACCGCTCGCCAGCTTCGCCCGGCCTTCCCTGCCGGGAGAGGGCGCCTGGAAGCCGGTCGGCCGTCTCGTGATGGGCATCCCGGCCGTCTACGAGACGTTCCTTCGCCCCGATGCCGATCACACGAGCGTCGTCGACGGCGTCGCCTGGCTGGACACGAAACTCCTGTCGGCGACGCTGTATTCGGGGAGCTACATCCCAGGAGGCGGGCCGTACAAGTACACGGCCCCGATCGAGCCGGGTGCAGCGCGCTCTTTGGTGGCGGCGTTCAACGCCGGGTTCCGCATGCCCGACGCCAACGGTGGCTACTACACCCAGGGAGAGACGGTCATTCCCCTGCGCAGCGGCGCCGCCTCCTTCGTCATCTACCGCAACGGTTCGGCCACAGTCGGCGCCTGGGGGAGCGATGTCACGATGACGCCGGACGTCGTCGCCGTCCGGCAGAATTTGCAGCTGCTCGTAGACAACGGCCAGCCCGTGCCGGGGCTCAACGCCTACGACACGAGCACGTGGGGCAACACGCTCGGCAATCAGGTCTACGTGTCGCGCTCGGGCATCGGCGTGACCCGCGACGGTGCCCTCGTCTATGTGGGCGGGCCCTTCCTCAACATCACCGACCTCGCCAACCTCCTCGTGCGTGCCGGAGCCGTGCGGGCCATGGAGCTCGACATCAACACTGACTGGGTGAACTTCGCCACCTTCGCCCCGACGACGCCGACCGGGCTCGCCTCTCCGGCGAACGCCACGGACCTCCTCCCCCTCGCCGACATGGCGGGACCGCCTACCCGCTACTTCGTCACCTGGTGGGCACGCGACTTCATCACGATGTCGGCCCGCTGAACTGCGCCGGCCCGAGGGTCGCTCCGCCTCGGGCGCGGGTGCGCCCGGCTAGTCGGGGATCTTGCGCCAGAGCGCTCGGGGGAAAAGGCGCATGAGTGCAAAGACTGCTCGCAGGAGCGGGGGCACCCAGATCACCGAGGCTCCGGTCTCCAGGCCCTCCACGATGGCCTCGGCCACGGCCGAGCTCTCCACGGCTAACGGGGCCGGCTTGAGCCCGGCGGTCATCTTCGTGCGGACAAAGCCTGGGCGCACCACCGTCACCTCGACGCCGGTGCCCTCCAAGGCGTCGGCGAGGCCGAGGCCGAAGCCGTCGATCCCCGCCTTGGCGGCGCCGTAGACGAGGTTGGCTTTGCGCACGCGGACGCCCGCCACAGAGGAGAGGATGACGATGCGGCCCGCCCCCTGGGCGCGCAGCGTGCCGAGGAAGGCGGCGACGGCGGCGGCCGGCCCGGCGAAGTTCGTCACGATCGCCCGGCTCACCGTCTTGGCGTCGAGGGCGTCGAGGTCGGACGCGCAGAGGTCCCCGGCGGCGACGAGGAGGAGGTCGATCGTGTCGAGCTCGCAAGCGGTGGCCTTCGCGAAGGCGTCCAGGCGATCCGTGTCGGTCACGTCCAAGTACCGCGTCATCACCTCCTCGACCCCGCGGGCGCGCAGCGCGGCGGCCGTGGATTCGAGCGCCGCCTCGCCCCGGCCGGCGAGGACCACCGAGCGCAGTCGCCGGTCGGCAAGCAGCAGCAGGGTGTCGCGGGCGATCTGCGAGGAGCCCCCGATGACAACGGCGGTCTGCGGCATGCCCGTGGCGTCGATCACGCTTCGACCTTCGCGGCGGCGGGGCGCCTCGCCCCGTCGAGACCGAGGCGGCGCGCCAGGTCGGAGCTGAGGATCCCCTCGGGATCGAGCCTCGCCCGGACCTCCAGCCAGTCGGCGAGACGCGGGTACATCGCCGCCATCATCTCGGGCCGCAACCGCCCGTCCTTGGAGAGGTACACGCGGCCTCCTGCGGAGACGACGAGCTCGTCGAGGCCGTCGAGCAGCACAGCGGTGCCGCCAGATCCCAGGGGCACGTCCAGGGCGAGCGTCCAACCCATCCTCGGGAAGGAGAGATGGCCGGAGCCCTCGGCCCCGAAGCGCTTCAGGACGGCCAGGAAAGAGGCGGTTCGCGCCCGGCTGAGACGCTCGAGGACGGTGCGCACGGTCGCCTCCTCGCCAAGTGGCACGACGAACTGGTACTGGGTGAAGCCGCGCGGGCCGTAGAGCAGGTTCCATCCCGCGACGCCGTCGAGCGGGTAGAAAAAGCGCGCCAGGGGGACGAGCTCGCCGGCCCGGTGCCGCGATGCGCGCCGGTACCACAGCTCGTTGAAGGCGGCGACCGTCACCGGCCCGAGGAACGAGATCGGCGGCGCGGCAGGCACTTGCAGGGGCCTTCCCAGCTCGAGGCGCAACGGGTCGTGCCGTGCATCCGCGGGAAGGTCCACCAGAACGGCGTGGTTCGCCCGGGTGAGCACGGAGCGCCCCAGGTGGCGCCCCCGGGAAAGGCCGTCGACCCAGGCCACCGAGTAGCGGTAGCGGCCCTCGTCCTCGGAGAGGCGGGCCATGCAGGCGTCGATGTCGGCCGCCCGTTCGGTGTCCACGAGCATGCTCGAGGTCTCGATCCGCAGCAGGCGAAGGACGGCCTCGGTGACGATGCCGGTGAGACCCATGCCGCCACATGTGGCCGAGAACACCTCGCCCCGCTGCCCGGGGCAGCACTCCACGGGCCCGCCCGGGGTGGCGACCCGGAGGCGGTCCAGGTGGCGGGCGATCGTGCCGTCCAGGTGGTGGTTCTTGCCGTGGATGTCGCTTGCGATCGCCCCTCCGAGAGTGACGAACCTCGTCCCGGGGGTGACGGGCGGGAAGAGCCCTTTCGGGACGAGGACCCGCAGGAGCTCGTCGAGGGAGACACCGGCTTCGGCGCGCACCTGTGGCGTGGTGAGGTCGAGCTCGAGGATTCTGTTCAGTCCGGTGCAGTCGAGGGCGAGCCCGCCGGCGCACTGGGCGGCGTCGCCGTAGGAGCGCCCGAGTCCCCGGGCGATCATCGGGAGGGAGCCGCCTCTGCGGGCCAGGAGATCCTCGAGCTCGGGCACCGAGCCGGGCCGCAGCACCCGTGCGGCTGACGACGGCACCCGGCCCCAACCGGCGAGCAGCTCGGGCCTGCGCAAGGCGCTCATGCGTAGATGCCGCAGATCAGCAAGGCCAGCCAGGCCAGGCCGAGCACCTGCAGGCCGCGGTCGCGCAGGGCGAGCTCCTCGGGCTCGCCCCCGCGGTTCTGCTCGATGGCGAGCTCGACGACGAGGACGGCGAGTATGAAGGGGATGATGGACAGCTCGAACCAGACGATGTCCTCGGCGCGCTCAGCCGGCCCGAGGCGCCCGGCTCGCTCGAAGGCCCAAAGGCAGTAGGTCGTCACGGTCACCGACATGGCGAGCATGCGGACGCTTCTTAGGAACGCCGCCGGGTAGGCCGCGAGGGCCGGCCGGTGGAGCCCCCCCTCGTCCTTCATCACGGACTGCTCGACGCTGCGCTTTCCGGCGACGACGAGCAGCGAGCCGAAGGATGCCACCATGAGGAACCAGGGGGAGATCGGCAGATGCGCCATGGCCCCTCCCGCCACCGCCCGCAGGGCGAACCCGGCCGCCACGCAGGCGAGCTCCACCAGGGGCACCCGCTTCAAGGCCAGCGAGTAGGAGATGCTCACGACCAGATAGGCGGTGACGACCACCACGAGGGCGGCTCCGAACGCCAAGGCAGCGGAGCTAAGTGCGACCGTGGCCAGAAGGACCGCGACCCAAAGCGCCAGGCGCACCGGCAGCTCTCCCGAGGCCACGGGCCGGCTCTTCTTCACCGGGTGGAGGCGGTCCTTGCGCCGGTCGACGACGTCGTTCAAGAGGTAGGTCGAGGCCGAGGCGGCCACGAAGATGAAGAAGGCCTCGACGCTGTGGCCGATCACGCGGGGTTGGCCGATGGAGCCGGCAGCCGTCGGAGCCGCCAGGACGAGGAGGTTCTTGGTCCATTGGCGGGGCCGCGTGGCACGTAAGAGCGCCGCCGTGCGGCGCACCCCGTTGCCGGCCGGGCGCGCTGTCGCCGGCGCGTCCGGCTCATAGGGCGGTCGCGCCGAGGCGCGAAGCCGGGTCTGGCTCACCGCACGCTCTCGGACGCGAACCGGATCCCTGCGCTGGCGTGCTCGGTGCCGTCGCTTTGTATGAGGTACGACTCGTAGCCCCCCAAGTTGCGGGCGAGATCCGGTCCCTCCTCGTCGGCGACCACGAGGGCGGTGGCGAGGGCGTCACAGATGGCCAGGTTCGCCCCGACGACGCTCGCCGAGGCTGTCTGGAACATCATTCGCCCGTCCTTCGGGTTGATGAGGTGCGGCCCCCGCTCGTAACAGCCCGAGGTGGCCACGGCGCCGTCGATCTCGAGCACACAGGCGAGCGCCTCGGGTCTCCACGGGTGGCGGATGCCGATCCTCCAGGCGGGGGTCTTTGCGGGCGACCCGAGGACGGCGATGTCGCCGCCACCGTTGACCATGGCCGCTTTGACGCCAGCGACGCGGAGGACCTCCAGTGCCTCTGCCACCGCCCACCCCTTGACGAGGCCCGTCGGGTCGAAGCCGCCGGGCATTGCCCAGGGATCGAACCAGCCCCTCGAGAGGGCCCTCGCCTCCTCGCACAGCGCCATCACGCGGGTCATCTCGCCCGGGGCATCGTCGAGGCGGAGCAGCCCGGCCCGGAACCTGCTTATCGGGCTCTTCGGCTTCCAGGTGCTGAAGATGGCGTCCAGCTCGTGCAGCCTCGTGCAGGCCGAGGCGATGGCCGCCGCCTCCCCGGTCGGGCACTCGCCCGGTGAGACGTGGAAGGAGAACATCGTGCCCATGACGGCCTCGACGTGGACGATCACCCCGGCGGCGTCACTTCGCTGCGAGCGCGTCGAGCGCTGACTGGACCGAGGCGGCGTAGGCCTGGCTGGTGTAGGTGGCCCCCGAGATGGCGTTGATCTGGGCGCTCTGGGCCGAGAGGACCTCGCTGCGGAGCATCGGTATGACCTGCTGGGCGAGGTTCTGGGAGTACTGCTCGGCGGTCTGCAGGCTCGCCACCGAGACGTCGGTGATGTGTCCGGACTGTTCGGTGACCTTCACGGCGAGCACCCCGTAGCCATACTGTTCGCTCGTCCCGACAGCCGTGCCCGTCACCGGCACTGCCGTCGTCGTGGGAGTCGTCGTGCCGGGAACGGAGCTGACCGGCGCCGGGGGAGCGGTGGCGCCCGGGAGCGAAGGGGCGTTGCCCGCGTGGAGGGCGACGATGCCCGCAAAGCCGGCGACACTGGCGACGACGGTTCCCACGCGTCTCATGGCGCGAGCCTCCTCAGGATCTCGCGGCCCGCGAGACAGCGGTCACGACGGTTCACAGGGAGTAGACCTCGAAGTGGACGGCGTCGTCGGGGACGCCGCGGCGCGCCAGGGTCGCCACGACCCGGTTGACGAAGCCGTCAGGTCCCGACACGTAGACGTCCCGGTCCCACATATCGGGCACCAGCTCGAAGAGGCGGTCGAGGCGCACCTCGGAGCGAGAGCCGATGAGCTCGTGGACCCGGCCCTTGCGGTGGCGGACGAGCTCGGTCACCTCCGACGCCAGCACGACGTCGTCGGCGTGGGACGCCCGGAGGACCACGACCGGATCGCAGTTGCGGGGAAGGTCCTCGAGCAGGGAGCGGATCGCCGTCACGCCGACGCCGCCGGCGATGAGCGCCACCTTTGATCGCTGGCGGGCGTGCGCGGTGAAAGCCCCGTAGGGACCTTCGATCGCCACACGGGTGCCCGGCCGCAGCTGGGCCACGGCCGAGGAGTAGTCACCGATGCCCTTCACCGTGAGGCGAAGAAAGGGCGGTCGCGGCCGGGCCGAGAGCGAGAACGGGTGCGCCTGCCACCACATCCCCCTTGTGAGGAAGCGCCACTCGAAGAACTGCCCGCCCGCCACGGCGAGGCGGTCCAGGTGCCGGCCGCGGCAGACGACCGAGACCGTGTCCGACCCCTCCTGGTGGACCTCCACGACCTCGAGGCGGTGACGCAAGCTCCGCCACGCAGGCAGCCCGAAGCGGTAGACGAGCACGACGCCCGCCGTGGACACCCAGGCCAGGGACCAGACGAGGCGTGTCAGGGGGTGGCCCACGAACGACGGCCCGAGGGCGATCTCGTGCGCGAAGGCGAGAGCCAGGGCTAGGTACATGAACAGGTGGACCGCCCACCATCTCTCCCGGCGCATGCGGCGGCGGATCGAGTAGACCGACGTGCCCGCGATGGCGACCATCAACCCGAGGGCGACGGTCGCGGAGATCATGTCAGGGTACGAGGCGAGGAAGGTGGCGAACTGGTGCCACACGCCCGTCCGGGCGGCCTCTGCGTAGGCAAGTGTCAGGAGCACGGCATGGGCAAGGATGAGCGAGATGGGCCAAGGCGCCAGGCGGCGGTGCGAGGCGAGCAGCTTGTCCTGCCCGAGCACCCGTTCGACCACTGGGACCCGGCTGACGAGGAGCACCATGACAAGGGCCAGGTAGCTCCCGGCCAAGCCCGTCAGGTTGCCGAGGAACATGGCGAGGCCCCCCTCCGCCCCGAGCTGCTTCCAGGTCTCGGCCGTCACCGCCAGGGCGATGCAGGCTCCGAAGCCGAGCCAGGCGACGACGGTCGCGGCCTCGGCGACGGCCGGGCGCGGAGCCGGTCCGGGTCGGGAGACGGCCGGGCGGCGGCGCGAGCCGTCCCGCTTCGCGGACTGCGTCGGGTCGAAGGTGAGCGAGGCCATCTCGCTTTTGACCATACGCAGGCGGGATGCAAGACGAGCCCAGCAACAGGTAAAGATTCGACCAGGACTACCGCGTCAACAACAGGCACCGGCAAGACTCCTGTTTCTCGTGGCGGCGTTGCTGTCACGACACGACACGACAACCGGACCCTGATCGCCTGTGGAAAGCTAACCGAGCAGTGCAGGTTCTCGTGGTCGAAGACGACAGTGCCATCGGCGAGCCATTGGCGACCGGGCTTCGCCGGGAGGGCTTCGAGGTGACCCTCGTGCAGAGCGCGGCGGCGGCGCTGTCGGCGCCTCCGGCCGACCTCGTGCTCCTCGATCTCGGGCTTCCCGACGCCCACGGTTTTGAGGTCTGCCGGCAGCTGCGCGCCCGCTCGACGGTCCCGATCATCATCGTGACCGCCCGCGACGACGAGACCGACCGGGTCGTCGGCCTCGAGCTCGGCGCCGACGACTATGTGGTGAAGCCGTTCGGCTTTCGTGAGCTCGTCGCCCGCATACGCGCCGTCCTCCGCCGGAGCGCGGCGCAGCCGTCGGCGGCGCCCGGCCCGCAGGTGATCGGCGAGCTCGAGATCGACCGGCGCACCCACCGCGTGCTGCTGGCGGGCGAAGAGGTACAGCTGACTCCGAAGGAGTACGACCTTTTGGCCCTGCTCGCGCTCGATCCCGGCGCCATGGTCACGCGGCGGGAGATCCTCGCCGAGGTCTGGGATCCTCACTGGTACGGCACTTCGAAGACGGTCGATGTCCACATCGCCTCTCTTCGCAAGAAGCTCGGCGACCCCAAGTGGATCGAGACGAGCCGGGGCGTCGGTTTCAGGCTCGCCGTCCCTCAATGAGGAGGCGGCTGCTCGCGGGTTTTCTCCTGTTCGCGCTCGCCCTCGTCGTCGCCCTCGAGGTTCCTCTCGGGCTCAGCCTGGCCCGGAACGACCGCACCACCTCCATATCCGAGGTGCAGCGCGATGCCTCCTCGCTCGCCGTGCTCGTAGCCGCCGGGCTGGACCATCGTGGCGGGTCGAGCCTTCAGCTCACCGTCAGCCAGTTCGCCTGGGCCGACGGCGCCGTCGTGGCGGTTGTTTCGGCCGGCCACGTCCTAGCAGCGGCCGGCAAGGGCGTCCTCGAGGAGCTGAACGACGGCCGCACGAAGGTGATCGTCGCCTCGGCGGCCTCCGGCCACATCTCGGGCGAGGAGGGCTCGGACGATCCCGACGACGACTATCTCTACGTGGCGCTGCCCGTGGCGGTCTCGGTGTCTCCTGCGAGCAGCCGCTCGTCCCCCGGTCGCGGGAGCGACGTGGTCCTCCTCGTGGCCGAGTCGGCCGCGCCCATGCACGCCCGCATCCGCAACAACTGGATCGCCCTCGGGCTCTTCGGACTCGGCGTGCTCGCCTTGGCCAGCGCCCTCGGGGCTCTCCTGGCGCGCTCGCTCACCCGCCCGTTGGAGGGCATCGAGAGTGCTGTCGCCGCCGTCGGGGCGGGCCGGCTCTCCGAGAGGGCACCCGTCGAGCGCGGCCCGGCTGAGCTGATGGCCCTAGGAGAGACCGTCAACGAGATGGCGGACCGCCTCGAGGAGCTCGTCCACACTCAGCGAGCGTTCCTTGCCGACGCCTCCCACCAGCTCCGCACCCCGCTCACGGCGCTGCGCCTGCGACTCGAGAACCTGGAGGACACCCTCGGGCCCGAGCAAGGGGCCGAGTTCGCCCCCGCCCTCGCCGAGGCCGACAGACTCTCGCGGATCGTCGACGGGCTGCTTACGCTCGCCCGCAGCGAGGGGGGCGTGCGGCCGGCGCGAGAGGTGGTCGATGTCGAATCCGTCCTGCGCGACCGAGCGGAGGCCTGGGGCGCCCTAGCCGAGGAGCGCCAGGTGACGCTCACCTGCGAGTTGCCGGCCGCCGGGCCGCACGAATCGGCGCTCAGAGCCCTTGCCTGCCCGGGTCAGCTGGAGCAGATCCTCGATAACCTGCTCGCCAACGCCCTCGAGGCGACCCCGGCCGGCGGGAAGGTGTCCCTCGACGCGCACCGCCTGGGCGAGCGCGTCGAGGTCCATGTCATCGACGACGGACCGGGCATGAGCGCCGCCGACAGGACGCGGGCTTTCGACCGGTTCTGGAGGCGGGAGGGGGCGCCCCACGGAGGGACCGGGCTCGGGCTGGCGATTGTCGCCCAGCTCGCCCGCATTTCGGGTGGGACGGCCTGGCTCGATGCCGCCCCTGGCGGAGGGGTCGACGCCGTCGTGCGGCTCGAGGCCGCAGATGGCTGAGGCCGAGGCCGCGAGAGCCCCGCGGCGAAAGTGGAGGCGGCGGCTCGTCCGGGCCGGCCTCGGCGTGCTGGGGATCGCCCTCGTCCTTGCCGGTCTCGGCTACGAGCTGAGCCTGCCGAGCGTCGCCGGCGCCCCGGTGAAGGTCGCTGCGATCGTGCGGGCACATGGAGGCGAGCTGGGTCACCTGCCGCTTCCGACCAAGCTTGCCGAGGCCGAGGTCGCCGTCGAAGACGAGCACTTCTACTCCAACGTGCTGCTGGACGTCTTCGACGGCGCCGCCCGGGCCACCCTCACGGCGCTCCACAGCAGTGGCGATCCCGGCGGCAGCACCATCGCCCAGCAGCTGGCGAAGCAGCTCTACCCGTCGAGTCCTTCTTTCGCCGGCACCTTGGAGCAGGTCGGGCTCGGCCTCAAGCTCTCACTGAGCTACTCGAAGCCGCGGATTCTCGAGATGTACCTGAACGCCATCTACTACGGGAACGGCTACTGGGGCTACCTGAGCGCGGCCCGGGGCTACTTCGGCGTCGCTTCCGACGAGCTGAACTGGGCCGAAGCCTCCCTGCTCGCCGGGCTCCCCCAGGCGCCGTCCGACTACGACCCGGTCCTCCACTTCGCCCTCGCCAAGCAGCGTCAGCTTCAGGTGCTCGACCAGCTGGTCGCCAATCACGTCCTCACCGGTCTGCAGGCACAAACCGCCTACAAGGCTCCATTGCCCCTGCACCGTTGAGGATCGGGGCGTGGCGGGACATTCCCGTCAGGCCGTCACCTGCGGGCCCGAGGGAGCGCTCCCAGATCCTCGTCGGCAGGGGCCGTGTCCTCGGCGCCTGCCTCGGGGGCTTCCAAAGGCGCCTCTTGGCCGTCACGGCGCCTGCGCACCCGGCGCCAGACGAGGAATCCCGCCACGGCGATGGCCAGAATTGCGACGATCGACGTTGATGCCGTGCCCGCTGCCGAGATGACGCGTTCGTAGGAGCGTCCCGCGCCGTAGCCGGCCAGGGTGAAGGCGACACCCCAGCACAGTCCCCCCAGCGCGTTCCACAAAAGGAACGTCCGGTACCGCATGGCGGATAGCCCGGCGGCTCCGGGGATCACGGCCCGGAACACCGCGGTGAAGCGACCGAGGAAGACCGCCGGGCCGCCCCGGCGCTCGAGGAACTTGCGACCCTCCTCTGCGCCGCGGCGGGCCCTTCCGGGCAGGCGACGGACCAGCGCCGGGCCGAAGCGACGCCCAACCTCGTAGCCGACCGAGTCGCCCACGATGGCGCAGGCGACCACCAGTACCATCATCCGCACCAGGCTGACGTGGTGGAACGAGACGAGCACGCCTCCGAGCACGACGGCGGTCTCGCCCGGCAGCACGAAGCCGACGAAGACACTGGCCTCCCCGAAACAGAGGGCGCCGACGATCAGGTAGGCCACCGTCCCGTGAAGAGTGACGATGCCGTGCAGCAACGAGCTCATGAGCTCTCCCGGCCTCGCGGCGTTGCCGGGCGAGAGGCCGCCGTCCTGGTGCTGCAGTTCGGGCGAGTCGCCATCGTTCTCCTCACGGCGGGCTCGTGAGCGAACCTACGACCACAGACGGCCAGCTCGTCCCCAGTGATTGGTAAAGACTCGGCAAAGACTGCTCAAAGGCTGGCGATTCTGCCGTTCATCACTTCGCGGGACGCTTAAGATCGGCGAGTGTCCATTCCAACGAAACCATCGCGGCAGCGTCGCGACTCGACCTTGACCTCCGCACTGGCAGCTTTCCGGGTCGATTTTGCTCCGGAGCACAAGCAGCCCACGGCTGCACGTGTTCTCCTTGCGACGATCGTTTCCCTCGCCGGCTCCTTGTCAGCCGATGCCGTCCTCGTGGCGATCGGCACGAGGATCTTCCCCTCGACCAGTGGCTACGTGCACTTCCATTTCTCCGACTACGCCAGGCTGACCGTCGTCGGCGTCGTGATCGCCTGCGTCGCATGGCCCGTGGTAACGCGGATCTCCTCGGCTCCCCGCTGGGTCTTCTTCCGGATGGCCGTCCTTGTGACGGCAGTGCTGTGGCTGCCCGACCTGTACATCCTCGCCAAGGGCCAGCGGCCGAAGGCCGTCCTCGTGCTGATGGTCATGCACCTGGCGATCGCACTTGTGACCTATAACGCCCTCGTGCACCTCGCCCCGGCAAGGCGGAGTACGCGGGACAGGCACACCCTCCGGCAGGATCGCTACTAGATAGGCCGCAGCCCCGACCGCTCACTTGATGAGCTTGACGGATTTGGTTCAGGACCACGGAGCGGACCCATTTGACAGTAAGACTTCATCCCGCGAATATCCCGCGGCCGCGGCCGCAGCCGTTCATGGTTATTCGCAAGAGTGTGGATAACCGTCTGACCTACCGTAAGACACCGCTGTGGTTCGCCAGCGTTCGCCTGACCGCCCTTCCCAAGCTGGGTCCCAAGAGCGAGACCGCGACGACGAGGCCCGACACCAACTCCGCGAGAGTGGTTGGCCTTCTTGTGCGTGAAGTCGCACTCCTGCTCGTCGAGAAGAGCAGTGCCCGGGGTGTGGGCACCGGGTGTACGAAAACATCGGACGAGGTGTACGGATTCGATCGGAACGGCGCTCGGAATGGCCTGAAATCCGCAGTAGGTGCTTCAATCCTATAGATCGAATTGCGTCACCGTGCTTCTCCCGCAACTGGGCGACCGGAGGCGTCGTGCAGACCGTCCTCGATGAGGACTGTAGCCATGGTGTCGTACCTATTGGGGGAGGGTCCAGAGGTCCCATCAAGGGTGGCTGTTGACGAACCTGACAGCTCAGTCGGGGCGCCCTTATGTCCGAGGCGGTGGTGAGATGACCGGTCGACGAGGATAGGGAGCCTGATGCGGACGGTAGGGCTTCGGTCAACAGCACGACGTTGGAGGACGCAGTAGAAGGCAGCGGACAAGAAGCTGTCTGATCGGACGCCGACGGTGTGTCGGTGAGCTCTCGTCGACCTGCCGGCGATGGCTATGAGCGCCAAACCCTATGTTGTGTTTTTTGTGTTTGATGATATAATCCAACCCGTGACAAGGATCGATGAAACAGTAGCTGAGAGAAATATGAAGTTGGTCACCACTGGTCAAGCTGCCTCGATCCTTGGATCATCCCGGCAGCACGTCGTCGACCTTTGCGACAGCGGGCGGTTGGGGTACTCGTCGGTCGGAACGCACCGCCGAGTCCG
>JBEKBT010000061.1:0-17547 GCA_050015255.1 Acidimicrobiales bacterium | reverse complement strand
TCTCGAACCAGTCGTCGTTGCTGCATCGTCAGGCGTGGTCGTCGCACTTCAAACCTCCCGGTCGAATCAACTCAAAGGTTGTCGACCCGCCGGGTTGTTGCGTGGATCCCTTGAGCCCGCCCCCGATCGTTGCCTCACCTGCGAATCTCCGCCTCGAGGTGGCGCTCGGGGGGGCGACGCCAAAGGTCCCCCCTCCGCGGTGGAGCCCTCGATGGGTCGGCGTCACGCGGTCACGAAGAAGTCCGCGGCGGCGTATCGGCGAGGGTCGAGGCCCGAGAAATCGAGGATCCCCGACCAGCTGGTTGAGCTCACCGCGGGCCATGACCGCGCCTCGGCCGCGCTGCGGGCCGCCGAAACGCTCAAGGTCGCCTGGTCAACTTCGGGGTGCGGCGTGCCCCGGCAGTAAGCGCGAGCCGGCGGAGCTCCGAATCCTCACAGGTGCCGGCCGTCGAGGAGCAGGAGGTCCCGGAGGGACCATCAGCCCTGGCGTTCCGATGAACCTGCGGCACACAATGGAACGAGAGACGTCGCAGCGTCCCCGAGACGCGTGCAGCCGGACAACTGCCGGGATCGTCTCCCCGGCAAGCCGAGACTGGAAGACGAGGAGGTCGTCATGACCGAAGATCAGGACCAGGCCAAGTGGAACGTCGCTGAATGGCACGGCAAGATGCTCGTCGACTGCAACGGCGAGAAGATCGGCAAATTGCAAGACGTCTATGTCGATGTCGAGACCGACGAGCCGCAGTTCGGCACTGTCAAGGAAGGCTTCATCGGCCGCCACCTGACATTCGTGCCACTGGCCGGAGTTCAGATCGGTCCCGACGATCTGCAGGTCACAGCCACGAAGGAGCAGATCCGGTCTGCGCCCCACATCGAGTTGCATGGCGAGGAGCTATCCCAGGCGGATGAGTCGACCCTCTATCACCACTTCGAGATGAACTACACACCGATCAGCACCGAGAGCGGACGTCGCCTAGCCCGTCGCTGAGAGCTGGGACAAGACCGATCGCGACGGAGTCGGCACCGTCCACGCCAGGCGTCGCCGAGGACAACTGAGGCACGACCCCGGCGACTGCGGCCACGCCGCTCCTGTCAGGGGCACGCGCCGCTGAACACGACCTCAAGCCCCGCCCGCCACCGCCCCCGCCAAGGCCAGCTCGCCCGCCGCAACGCCACGCCGCGGCGTGATGATGTCGTCGATCAGGCCGTAGGCGAGCGCCTCCCGGGCGGTCATGAAGTAGTCCCGGTCGATGTCGTGCTCCACCTCCTCGACGCTGCGCCCGCTGTGGAAGGCGATGATCTCGGCCATGCGCCGCGTCGTCGCCAGCACCTCGCGCAGCTGGATCTCCATGTCCCTGGGCGCCCCCCGTGCTCCGGCGCTGCCCTGGTGGATCATGATCTTGGCGTTCGGCAGCGCCAGGCGCTTGCCGGCGGCCCCACCCGCGAGGATCATCGCCGCCGCCGACATCCCCATGCCCACGCAGATCGTCGAGACCTCAGGGCGCACGTGCTGCATGACGTCGTAGATCGCCATGCCCGCGTAGCCGAGGCCACCCGGGGAGTTGATGTAGAGGGAGATGTCCTTCTCGGGATCGTCGGCCTCGAGATAGAGGATCTGGGCGACGATCAAGTTGGCGATCTGGTCGTCGACCTCCTGGCCGAGAAACACGATCCTCTCCCGCAACAGCAGCGAGTACAGGTCATAGGCACGGTCCCCGCGACTCGTCTGGTCGAGCACCGTCGGGATCATCGACTGCCTCGAGAGTCCTTCTCCCCACACGTCACTTCCCCCTGGCTCCGCGTTGTTATATCGTTTATAAGATATCACTAACGCTATGAGGAGCTGGCACCGAGCGTGACTGAGCGCAAACATGAGCCGGCATTCCCAGGTTTCGGGGACATGGCTCGCCGGAGACGGGAGCTGGTCGAGGACCTGACGGCGCGGCGCCGTGCCATCGGCCTCAGCCAGACCGAGGTCGCCGCCTTGATGCACACCTCCCAATCCGCCGTTGCCCGCCTCGAGGCAGGGCACAGCGACGCGAGGTTCTCGACCCTCGAGCGCTACGCCGCCGCCCTCGACCAGCACCTCGACTGGCGGCGGGCCCTCGGATCGGCCGAGGAGAGCGAATGAGCCACGAACCCGACGGCTCCTGGTTGCAAGAACGCCTCTTCGAGCGCCGGATCGTGCTGTGCCGGGGCACCCTTGACGACGCCCTCGCCGGCCGGGTGGCGGCCGAGCTCATGACCCTCGACGCCCTCGGTGACGCTGCCGTCGAGCTGCAGCTGGACAGCCAGGGCGCCTCGCTCGAGTGCGCCTGGACCCTCATCGACGTGATCGACCTGCTCGGAGTCCCGGTCAACATCGTCTGCTCGGGCCGCCTCGAGGGCGCCGCCATTGGCCTGCTGACTGCGGGCGCGAGAAGGACGGCACTGCCCCACACAAGGTTCCGCCTCACCAATCCCGAGCTCGAGATCTCCGGGTGGGCGAGCGAGCTCGCCGCCTTGGTCGATCACCACTCCAAGCGTCTCGATCGCCTGCACGAGCGTGTCGCCACGTCCACCGGCCGTCCGGTGGCCGAGGTTGCCGGCGACTTCCGTGCCGGGCGGTCTCTCGATGCCACCGAGGCACTCCGCTACAGGCTCGTCGACGAGATTGCCGGGGAAAAGGTGGCCATCCGCCCGATCTCGGACCTGCGCCGACACTCGGTCCACTCCAGGAAGCCTGGGAGCAATGGACCGATCGGGTTCAGGCCCGATCCGCGACCGCACAACCCCTGAGGAGCTGGGGCCCGGACCAGGCACCCGACCGCCCAGCCGCCAAGGAGCTGGGCGCGGGCTAGGCCGGCGAGCTCGTGGCCTTGACCGCTTTCATCAGGGGATCGTTGCTGAGCTTCGGGGCTGTCGCCTTGGCGGCTTTCCGCAGGTCGGCCTCCGCCTGGGCGATGAGGTTGCCGACGGTCTGCATGTCCGTCGAGTACGCCGCCAGATCTTCGTTCTTGAGCGCGACAAGCCCTTGTTGGTAGTAGCTGTTGGCACTCGCGATCAGTGCCCGGACCGTCGCTGGGACCTGACCGTTGCCACCTCCGATCGTGCTCGTCACTGTGCCGAAGACACCTGCCAAGGCGCTCCCGAGGGTGGTCCCCATCTCGACCTGGTTGCCGTAGACGACGATGTAACGCGTCAGCTGCGGGTAGGCGTTCTGGGACGAGCTCACATACAACGGCCGCACGTAGATCACCGAGTCGTCGATCGGGATGATGAGCGTGGTCCCGAGCGAGACCGTCGATCCGGCCCGGCCGAGGAGCGTCACGTACTGAGAGACCGTCGTGTTGGACTGGATCCTCGAGTTGACGACCGCAGGACCGGCCGTGGCGTTCCTCGTCGGCGTCTCGTAGGTGCTCAGTTGCCCGTAGGTGTCGTTACTGCAAGATGCTGTCATGAGGGCCGCCAATGTCTGGATGCGGTCGCCCTGCGACAAGGGGTCGAGCGGCTCGATGGCCGTGAACCCCGTCTGGCTGGCCCCGGGCAGCTGCAGGATCTCGTACTCGGGCACGAAACGCAGCGTGTTCCCGTAAGCGTCAGCGGGCAACGGAGAATCCGGCGAACCGGTGCCCGAGGTCGGGGCGAGCTCCCAGGCGTTGTTGGCGATGTAGAACGACGAGGCGTTGGTCAGGTGGTAACGGCCGTACATCGAAGCCTGCACCATCAAGAGAGCTTCCGGGTAGCGAAGGTGCTGCCTCAGCACCGAGTCCATGTCGCCGAGCGGCTTGAACATGCCCGGGAAGATGGACTCCCAGGTGTTCAGGATCGGTTCGTCCTTGCTCATTGCGTAGAACGTCATGTCGCCCGTGTAGGCGTTGACGACCACCTTGACCGAGTTCCGGACGTAGTTGAAGCTCGCGTTCACGAGTCCGCTCCCGCCAGGGAGCTCCGAGGTGTTGGCCTGTTGGGCATAGGGGTAGTAGCTCGTCGTCGTGTAGGCGTCGACGATCCAGTAGATCTGGCCTTTGTCGATGACCGGGTACGGGTTGTTGTCGATCGTGAGGAACGGCGCCACCTTGCCCACCCGAAGACGGACGTCCTGAAGGAACATCAGCCGTGATTTCTGCCCGATGTCGCTGGAGATGAGCAGGTTGAGGTCGTGGAACCGGAGCGAGAAGGCAGCCTTTGTCCAGAACGAGCCGATCGGCACGCCGCCGGAGCCCGAGTAGTGGCTCGAGATCACGTTCCCGAGCGAGTTCGAGTAGTCGACCTCCTTCTGGGAGGTGTCCGCGACCACGTAACCCGTCTCGCCGAGCCCGAAGTACACCGCCGAGCCTGTCTGGGAGAGCGTGGGGGCGCCATCGCTCGACTGGGGCGGGACTCCCGAGATGCCGGGGCTGAAGACGGGGTTGCCCCCGTTCTGCTGGTTGGCCGGCGAGAGGATGGCACCGTAGCCGTGGGTGTACTGGAGATGGGTGTTGACCCATGACTGGGTCGGCAGGTCTGCGTCGTTGACCTCTCGCACGCCGATCACGAACGGGGTCAGGGTGCTGTCGACTCGGTAACGGTCAAGTGAGAGACCGGCGATGGTAAAACCGGTGCCGTTTTGCTGGAGCTTCTGGTAGGTCTGGGACGTGATCGATGGCTCCCACAAAGGAAGGTTGTCCAAGGTCGACGAAGCGCCTGCGACGACTCCACCCGTCAGGTTCGAGACACCCGCGAAGGAATGCTCGTCGACGTTCGCGATGCCTAGTGCCACCCGGGTCGCCTGGATGTTCCGATTTATGTAGGGAGCCTCCAACGTGCTCTGGGCGGGTGTGACCTTGAGGGCCTGCACGAGCGCCGGCACGATGACGCCTGCGGTCAGGGCGACCAGCACCCACAGGCCGACGCCGATCGCGGGCAGCGCCAGGCTGCGTTGGTAGACGTTGAACACCATCAGCACGAACACGGCCAGGGCCACGACCGCGAGCAGCTCGATCGCCGGCAGGCGCACGTGCACGTCGGTGTAGCCGGCACCGTTGACATAGGCGTCCTTCGCGAACACGAGGTCGAAGCGGTCCACGTAGAAGTACCCGGCCGAACGGACAAGGGCCATCGCGGCGAGGATCACCGACAGGTGGGCGATCACACGAAGGTCGACCCGGGGCGCAGGGCCCTGGAACCTGAGCCCGCCGTTGAGATAGTGGCTGACGCTCGTGATGATCAGGAGCATCAAGAGGGCCACAAGGGTCCAGTCGACCAGGAAGGACAGGAAGGGCAGCTTGAAGACGTAGAAGCCGACCGCTTTGTGGAACTGGGCGTCGGTGGTGGACCCGAAGGGCTTGCCGCTGCGGAACATCAGCCAGTGCTGCCACTGGTCGTCCGTCGACACGCCGAGGATCAGGGCGAAGATCAGGGACACGACCGTGCGCACGGCGGCGGTGTGGCCGGCGACGATCTGCTGATAACGGCGGACCACCTCGAGCTCCGGCGAGACGAGCAGCGCCCGTGGGGCGATGCGGTCGACGACCAGCAGGCTGATCCAGCATGTGATGAAGAACAGACCTACGAACGTTCCGGCAAGTTCGAGCTTGACCTCGGTCATGAGACGCCAGACGGCGGTGAAACTGACCGAGCGGTACCAGAGGTAATTCGTGTAAAAGTTCGCCAGTCCCTGGACGAGGATCACCGCAATTATCAGGAATGCCACCGCTCCCAGCACCCAGAGCTGGTATTGCCGCACCGGGCGCGACCGGGACGACACATCGCTCGGAACTCGCATCGAGTGGAGCCTACGACCGAACGGGCACGAGAAGGCAACGGCAGCCCGGGTGCACGGGCGGGTGCGAATGCCCGGTCGGGAAGAGGGCACCGGGCAGCTGCGGGCCGGCGAGCGAATTGTCGTCGCAGTCGGGGCACGAACCGCCGCCATCGTCGTCTTCGACCGCCCAACGCACGAACAGAGCCCCGCCGCCGCCGACCGACTCCAGCACCGCGAGCTCGCCGAGCGCGAAGGCCCGGGTCGTGAAGTCGCCGGCGAGCCCTTCGACCCGGGACCCTTTCCACTCGCGATAGGCGATCCCGGCCGCGTCTGCCGCGCCCTCCAAGGTTCCGTCGAGTTCCGAGAGCGCCTCCTCGGTCCTTTGGCGCAGCACTCCCGAGAGGTCGTCTGCAAGCTCGGCGGCGAGCGCCGTTCCAGCCTCGAAGACGACCGCCTCGCTCGGCGCCGGGGCGCTCACAGAAGGTCCTTCGACAGCGTCACCGGAGACGAGGAAGGCGGCACCGGCCTCATAGGCTCGGGCCAGCGGGTCGCTCGCCGCCTGGATGAACCTTTCCCGCTGGACCGCCGGCGGGACGAGCTCGTCCAGCACGGGTTTGCGGGAGGTCTGGCGCAACGCATTGAGAAGATCGTTCTGGTCGTCCTGGAGCGCTCGCTTGAGCGCCCGCCCCAGCTTGGCCGTGACGGGCCCGAGAAGGTGATCTCGCCTGGCCAAGGACTCAACGTCCGGCTCGGTGATGGCGTCGCCGCCGAGCACCACCACGGGCTTGGGCGCCCCTGCCTGAGGAGCCCCGGCATCGGGCGCCTCGGCATCGGGCGCCCCGGCATCGGGCGCCTCGGCATCGAAGACCGCACCGGACGCTGCGGGCGCGGCTGGCGCGTCGGCCGTCACGGGCACTGCGGCGGCCCCGATGACCTCGGCCTCGCCTTCGACGACGGCGACTTCCTCGACGGTCACGTCCAGCTCACCTGCAGACGTCTGGCTGCTCTCGCCGCCATCGCCGGCCTCCGCCGGCGACGCGCCCGTGGCCTCTGCGGGCTCGGGGCCGTCGGGCGCCTCCTCGGCAGGCGCGGCGGGAGGCTCGCCCCCGGCTGCAAGAGGTCCGCGGGCCGCCGCGACCAGGGCTGCCTCTTCGGCGGCACGGCTGGCACGGATGCGGGCGAAGAGCTCGTCGACGCTCCGACGGCTGGCGCTCGACCCGTTTCGATGCTGGACGCCTTCGCTCGGGGCCCCTTCCGCTGGCGGCGCCCCGGTCCCGGCTTTCGGTGCCGCCTCCGGCTGGTTCCCGGCAGCCGGGGCCAAGCCACCCGGCACCTCCTCGCCGCCGCGACCGTCGTTTCCAAGCGCGCTGGCGGCCGCGAGCTCTGCCTCGAGCTCGATGAGCTCGTCGTGGCCGGGCTGCTGCTCGAAGCGCTCGCCGGCTTCCTCGGCTGCGACACGCGCTTCGTCCTCGGCAGCAACGAGGCGCTCGCGCAGCGTGTCGACTGCCGCGGCCACGGCTTCGACGACATGCAACAACGAGTCCTTCCCGCTGCGGAGCTCTTCGAGCTGGACGCGCAGAGCGCGCCTTCGCGCCACGAGGTCGGCGAGCGTGCGGTTCCTGAGATCGCGCGCCTCTGCCACCATGCGCCGGCACTCTTCCTTCGTGGCATCGAGAAGCTCGACGGCGTCGGCATGCGCCTCGTCGGTCAAAGAGTCGGCCTCGGCTTGGGCTTGGACGGCGTACTCGTCCGCTTCCTGTTCGGCTGCGGTCCGGATCGCCAGCGCCTCCGCCTCGGCGACGGCGACGCGTTCGTCGAGGACTCGCTCGGCATCGCCGAGCAGCTCGGCCGCTCGCTCCTCGGCCGTGGCTACGACGTTGCGGGCCGCCTCGTGCGCGGTCGAGAGGATCTTGGCCGTCTCTATGCCAATTGCTCGGGCCAACGTGGCCTCGTCGAGCTCGGGGTCCGCCAGCCGGCGTTCGGCCTCGGCGAGGCGATCGCGCAGCATCGCTTCGCGCGCCAGCGAGTCACCGAGCTCGCCCGCCACCTTGATGAGAAACGTGCGCACGACTTCGCCGTCGAGGCCCCGGCGTGCTGTGGGAAAGGACTTGCGCGCTATCTCGTCTGGGCTGACCGGCGCGCTTGAAGAGCTCGAAACGACCTGAGGATCCTCCGACATTGGCAACAGCCTACGACGTTGCTCCTGCTAGGCGGTGGTGCGTGCGATGCGGCCCCCGAGCAACTCCAGGTCATGGACCGCCTGGCCGATCGTGCTCACGGCGTACACCTTGAGATGACTGCCCGCATGGGCCTTTGCGACTGAGTACTCCTCCGGTGGCACCAGGAACGCGCTCGCTCCCGCGTCGCGCACCGCGATCGTCTTCTGGGCCACGCCGCCGACATCGCCCACACTCCCGTCGATCGACATCGTCCCGGTGGCGGCGATCTTCAGGCCGCCTGTGAGGTCCTCCCGGTCGAGCTCTTCCATGAGGCCGAGCGTGAAGGCGAGGCCGGCCGACGGGCCGACGATCCCTTCGGAGGACAGGTCCACCTTCACCGGCAGCGGGCCGACTTTGAAGGCAGTCCCGTCTGTCGACTCCGGGCCGCTTCCCTGGGGGTAGATGCCCATGCACGCGACCGGATGCGCCTTGCCACCCTTGACGGTCACGAACGGCAAGATCTTGTACTTGGTGCCCTCGCCCTCGGGGAAGCAGTCGTAGGCGTCGGGGCCGGTCGTGCGGAACACACCCAGCGTGAAGGTCACCGTCCTGGGCTTGCCGGCCGGATAGGCGCTCACGGTGACGTGCACGGTCGCACCCGGGGCGAGCGCTTCCAGCCTCGTGGCGAGGCTCAGGTAGGTGGGCACCTTGCGCCCGTTGAGCTTGCTGATGACATCGCCCACCTGCAGGGCGGCGGCGGCCGGAGTCCCCAGCAGGATGCCGTAGACGAGCGCTCCGAGCTCTACGACGGGGACCTTGTAGCCGAGCTCTCGGAGGGCGACGACGGTTGCGGCCTGCTGGGCCGTAGACATGTCGATCTCGCCCTCTGTCGCGTACTGCGCTGAGCTCTCGCTGCCGAGGATCTCGCCGCTCGGGTAGATGGTGGCGTTCGGGTCCAGCCAGAAGAAGGGGTAGTAGAGGGCACGCAGCTGGGTCAGCTCCACATAGACCAGCAGGACCGAACCCCGGTGCGAGTGCCGGTGGGCGGCGGGGATCTTGATGAGGCTGCTCACCGCGGAAGCCGCCCCGGGCGTCAACGCGTAGTAAGGCAGCTGGATGAACCAGGCGATGACCGCGGCCACGAGGACGAGGCCGACCGTCGACACGAATGTCTGTTGCCACCCCCAGCGAAACTGGGACCCTCCGGCCCAGCTCTCCCCTCCACCATCGACCCCGTCGCCATAGACCTCGACCTCGGCGTCGGGCGCGCCCCTGGGGAGCCCGCCCTCTAGGCTCGATGCATCGTTTGCCGAATCCACAGAGCCGTAGCCTGCCACGGCGCCATGGCGCGCGGAGACCGCTCGTGACAGAGCTCTTCCATCACGCCTCGGCCGGCCAGGCCTCGATCGAGGGGGCCCGCCGGCGAGGTGAGGCGGCGACCGCCGGTCACACCGGCGACGAGGCCGCAGCCCGCTCGTTCCTCGGCGATCCGGATCCGGACGTGCGCGCGGCGGCACTTGGGGCCCTCGTGCGAATGGGTCGGGCGACACCGGAAGACGCCGCGGCCGGCCTGCAAGACGGCGATCCCCGAGCCCGCAGGTGCGCCTGCGAGCTCGGTGCCGCCCTGCCCGGTGGTGACTTCGCCCGCCTTTTGGACGATGCCGACGACATGGTCGTCGAGGCGGCGTGCTACGCCGTGGGCGAGGTGCGCGACTCACGGGCGGTCCCTGCGCTCGTCCGGATCGCTTCGGCTCACACCGATGCCCTCTGCCGGGAGTCGGCTGTGGCGGCTCTCGGGGCCATCGGCGATCCGCGGGGCCTGCCCGCCATCCTCGCCGGTCTCGACGACAAGCCGCAGATCCGGCGTCGGGCAGTCGTCGCCCTCGCCGCCTTCGAGAGCCCGCAGAGCGACGCCGCCCTCAGGTGCTGCCTGAAGGACCGTGACTGGCAGGTTCGTCAGGCGGCCGAGGACGTGCTCGGGGTCAACGCCGACGGAGACTGACGGGCTCGCCGGTGCGGCCCGCCGTGGCCGTGCACAGCACCGCCCCTGAGATGGCGCACCGCTCGGGATCCTCCACGAGGTGAACCGGGATCCCGGTGGCGGTCGCGAGCCGTTGGGGGAAGCCCGTCAGCAGGGCGCCACCTCCGGCAAGGTAGAGCCCATTGTTCAAAAGGTCGTTTGCGAGATCAGGCGGCGCAGAGGCGATGCACGACACGGCCGCGGCCAGTATCCGGTCCACCCGCGGTGCTATCGCGTCCGCGACCTCGGTCCGGGAGATGACCACCGAGCGCACTATCCCGTTGGAGGAGTCCCGCCCATGAACCTCGACCTTGTCGTCGTCTTCGACCCAGGCGCTCCCGATCGCGCACTTGATGCCCTCCGCCGTGGCCGAGTCGATGACGAGATCGAGCTGGCGGAGACACAAGAGCCTTATGGCTTCGTCGAAGTCGTTGCCTCCGCAGGGAACCGAGGCGCGGGTCACGAGCCCGCCGAGGGCGAGCACCCCGATCTCGGTCATGCCGGCACCGACGTCGACGACCATCGAGGCGACCGGCTCTTCGATCCTCAACCCGGAGCCGAGCGCCACTGCGACCGGCAACTCCACGAAACGAACACGTTCTGCTCCGGCCCGCGTGAAGGCCCGTTCCAGCGCCCGTCGCTGGACGCTTGTCGCCGTGCCCGACGCGCAGCACAGCACAGTCGGCTGGCCGACCGACCAGACCCTTGCGAGGCGCAGCAACTGCTTGGCCACAGTGCAGGTCAAGTCGAGATCGGCAAGCTGGCCGTGGCAGACAGGCCGGACGATCGCCACCTCTCCGGCGCAACGGCCGCGCAGCCCCGCGGCCTCGGTCCCGAAGGCCACGAGACGGCCCCGCCCGAGCTCGACAGCGGCGACCGTCGGCTCGTCGACGACGACGCCTTGGCCATGCACGGCAACGAGGGTGCGCGCCGTGCCGAAGTCGACCGCGAGCTCAGCGCTCACTGCCTGGTGGCTCCCGGGGCAGGTTCCACGGGCCGAGCCGCCAGGCTCCAGCCCGTCCCGCCTTCCCAGGTCTCGTGCTTCCAGATCGGTGCAGTCGCCTTCAAGGTGTCGACCAGGTACCGGCAGGCCTCGAATGCCTCCGCCCGGTGCGGCGTCGAGACGACCACGACGACCGAGACCTCGCCGAGCTCTATGTGGCCGACTCTGTGCCACACGACGACGCGCCCGATCTCCGGCCAACGCTCCCGCGCGGCCACGACTATCGCCTCGAAGCGAGGCAGCACGTGGGGCGTATAAGCCTCGTAGTCGATGGCTCTCACGCCCGTTCGCCCCTCGGCGTGGTCACGCACCGTCCCGGCGAAACACGCCACCGCGCCACAAGACGGCCTCTCCACCCACGAGAGCGCGCGCTCGGTCGGCAGAGGCTCAGAGGTCAACTCGAGCCAGTTGTCACCTTGCGCCGAGGCCAGCACATCGGCCATGGTATGCGACCTACCTGAGTGGGGATGGCTCGCAAAGGCGGCACCCCGACACCCCAAGGCGAGCCTGTGTGGAATAACCTCGGACCGTGGTCGAACCGGCAGACGACTTCGACGACGTTCACGACGAAGGCTGGTCCGCTCCCCTCCTGCCGCCCGACGATCGTCTCTGGCGTCATCCCTCCGAGCTCGGTGAACATGCCCTGCAGGTCAGCGCAGATGCACTTTCCGCACGCCGCAGCTGGATGGCCGCCACGCCCACAAGAGCTGGGGCATGGTCGGCCGGCCTCGTCGGTGCATTGTTGGCGACCGGAGTCGTGCTCATCGGCGGCCACCTGACGCACCTGCTTTCATCGCCCTCGGCGAGGGCGCCGGGAATAACTATCAGCGGCAGGGCCACCGGCCCCATGCGGAACCCACGTTCGACCCTTGTCTCCACGACGACGCTCGCCATGGCGCCCGGCCTGTACAAGCTGGCAGACCAGGTCGCCCCGGAGATGCCCATGGTCTTCATCGACAACAGGCCTAGCGGCGTCGGGGTCGTAGTGAGCTCCAAGGGTTACGTGCTCGTGCCTGCCTCGCTCCTCACCGACGCCGACGACATCGGGCTGTTCATCGACGGCCAACAGCTCCCGGCAACGCTGGTCGGAGTCGACCCCGGGACCGGGCTCGCCGTCGTGCGCGTGCACGCCACCGACGCCTTGACGGCGGTCCGCTTCGCGTCGGGTGCTCCGATCGGCTACGGCTCTTTCGTCGCCCTCGTCTGGGTCGACAGCGCCGGAGCCCACACGTGCTGGGGCACTGTCTCAGATCTCGACGTCAAACTGACGTCGAGCGTTGAGAGCCCGCCTCTCCTCGAATCCTTGGAAGCCATGGAACCGCTGGCTGGAGCGGCGACCGGCGGCGTCATCGTCGATGGGGCCGGGCACTTGATGGGCATGGTCACGAGCGTCTCCGGGACCACCGTGATAGCCACCCCAGGCTGGCTGGCCAACATCGTCTCGGACGACCTCATCTCCGACGGGCGGGTCGTCCACGGTTGGCTCGGGATCACCGGTGAGACGACCTCGGTCTCACCCTCTGAGACCGCTGTCAGGGTGGTCACAGTGAGCCCCGGCGGCGCGGCCGCCAAGGCAGGGGTGGAGCCGGGCGACCTCATCGAGGCCGTCGACGGCGAGCCGACACAGACGATGTCGGACATGCTGGCTGCGCTCTACTTGCTACCGCCGGACCAATCGGTAACTCTCGACGTCGACACGAACGGTCATCTCTGGGACGCTCACGCCCGTCTGATGGCGGCGGCCTAGGCTCGACCCTGCTCGGGCAGGTCGCGCCCTAGCATCGTGCACGTGAGTGATCCCCTGGCGCCGGGTGGTGGCGACTTCCTCCGCAACATGTTGGGCGACCTTCTCCGCCTCATCCGCACCGAAGGTCCGCTGCAATGGGAGCTCGCCTTTCAACTGGCGACCAGCGTGGCCGCAGGCGACGAGCCCGACCCCAACCCCGACCCGATCGCCCGCATCCGCCTCGAGGAGCTGAGCGCGATCGCCGAGATGCACGTGGCCGACGTCACCGGCATGGTCCTCGCATCGGGCGGCTCCGGACTCAGGCTGGTCCCGACGACGCGGGTCGAATGGGCTCGGCGCAGCCTGGAGGCCTGGCGTCCGTTGCTCGATCGCCTCGCCGCGGCGTTGACTTCCACACACGAAGCCCCGGGCCCGTCGCGCCCAGGTGGGCCGGGGCCACTCGGCTTCGGTCAGACTGCGGGCCCAGGTGGGATCGGCCCTGGGACCGCGAGCACCTCGAGCCCTGGGACCGCGAGCACCTCGAGCCCCGAGACCGGCGATCTCCTGGGCGACGAGGAGGCGATGCCGGTCGATCCTTTCCTCGGAGATGCAGATCCCCTGAGGGCCGGCCCAGCGAGAGGCGTCGAGGGCGGTGGCGACGAGGACGAGGACGTCGACCTCGCCGAGATGATCGGCCGGTGGACCTCCGCCATGGCTCCTGCGATGGCGGCGATGCAGGTCGGCTCGGTCGTCGGCCACTTGGCACGGCGGTCTCTCGGACAGTACGACCTGCCGTTGCCGCGCATCGCTTCGAAGGAGATCCTCGTCGCGATATGCAATCTGGACCGGTTCGCCGAGGAGTGGAGCCTGCCGATCGACGATCTCCGGCTGTGGCTTTGCGCGCACGAGATGGCGTACCACGCCGTGCTCTCCCGCCCGCACGTCGCCAAGCGGCTCGAAGAGCTCGTGGTCGCTCACGTCAGGCTCGTCCGTCCCGATCCGCGCGACCTCGAAGGACTGCTGCAGGGCATCGACCCTGGGACCATCCCGGGGCTCTCGCAGATAATCGGCGACCCGTCCCTGTTGGGCGACGCCGAGAGCAGCCCGTCTCCGGAGCTCGAAAGGGTGCGCGCGCAGTTGGCTACCCTGACGGCCGCTATCGCTGGCTACGCCGAATACGTCACCTCGATCGTCGCCTCCCGCCTCATCGGAGGCCATGCGCCCATCGGCGAGGCGATGCGGCGGCGCCGTGTCGGCCGTGGTGAAGCCGAGCGCGTCGCAGAGTCCTTGTTCGGCCTGCACTTGGACCAGGAAGACGTCGATCGCGGGGCCGCCTTCGTGCAAGGCGTGCTCGATCGTTCCGGCGAGCTCGACCTGGCACGGTTGTGGATCGACGAAGAGCACCTCCCGACCCCGGCCGAGATCGACGCCCCCGGCTTGTGGCTGGCTCGCATCGACCTCGAGAAGAGCGGCACCTAGCCACACGCCTCAGGCAGGCTACAAGACCCGAGGCGCGGCACCTGGCACGGGCATCACCGGATGTGCCCTCGCCGAGCGCCTGGCCGGCCTCAGACCCACCTGCTCAGGCGAGCACCACCTCTTCTTCGGGCACGCCGAAGTCCCACTCCAAGATGAGGTTCTCCCGCTCGGCGTCACGGACGATTCGCTCCCGATTCCTCCGGAACTGCGGGTCATGTGGCGGCAGCAGCACGAGGCGCGCCAAGGCGCGCTGGCGAAACTCCTCGATGACGGTGCGGTCGCCGAACTCGGACTCCACCTCCCAGTGGGGCGCGACAGGGCCGAGATAGACCATCCGCACGTGCCCCCGAGGCGGCTCGGCCGGCTGAGGTTCCTCTGGGTTGATAAAGCTCATCGTCTCTCCTTGGCGGAACAGGGCGAAGTGTACCGGGCCGCCCGCGAGGGCGAGGTTGTGGAGGAGGCGCCGAAGAGCCCCTCAGGGCTCGATGGGATGGTGCAGGATCTGGGCCACGACCGTGCGGATCTCGTCGACGGCGATCGCGAAGCCGACATTCTGCGCCGGTGCATTGCCTCCCGAGCTGGTTGCCACCGCGGTGTTCATCGCGACGACCTGTCCCGACGAGTTCACGAGCGGGCCCCCCGAGTTGCCCGGGTTGATGGGCGCGTCGGTCTGTATCAAGCCGATCAGGTTCTCGGTCGTGCCCGCGTCGGTCGTAGCGGTGAGCGACCGGTTCAGTGCCGACACGATGCCCTCGGTCACCGTCGGGCCGCCCGCCAGAGCGAGCGCGTTGCCGATCGCGAGCACTCCGTCGCCCTGTTGCGCCGCGTCGGAGTTCCCCAAGTCGACGACCGGCAACGAGTCGCCAGCACCTTCGACTTGCACGAGGGCGATGTCCTTCTGGGCGTCCACGCCGATGATCTTCGCGGGAAACCGCTTGGTCTGGCCGTACAAGGTGACCGTCACGCTCTGGGCTCCGGCCACGACGTGGTTGTTCGTCAGGATGACACCGCTCGGCTCGATGATCATGCCGGTGCCCGCACCCTGCGCATAGCCGCCGAGGTTGCCGATGACCCGGAAGCTGCTCGTGTCGATGGAGACGACGGCGGGAAGGACCGAAGCGAGAATCGACTGGACGTCGCCGACTTGGACCTTGCCAGCTTTGGTCGGGAAGTACTCCCGGACGATCGTCTGCGGGGCGCGGTTGGCGAACACGGCGACAAGGCTGCTGCCCGCCAGCGCCCCGACGAGCGCGGCGACGACTGCCACTCCGAGCCATCCGGGGGCGGAACGAGGAGGCCGCTTCGGCGCCTTGGGCTTGGGCGGCTCGGGGTAGGACCACTGATAGGGCCACCGCGACTGTGGCCAGTTGGGCTGTGGCCACACGGGTTGGCCCGGCTGCCCCGTTCCATAGCCCTGCTGCGCATAGCCCTGCTGCTGGTAGTCCTGCTGCTGGTAGTCCTGCTGCTGGTAGTCCTGCTGCTGGTAGTCCTGCTGCTGGTAGGGGTTCTCGGCGTACGCGGCCCATCCGGCCCCGGGAGGCGCCCAGCCGGCAGCAGGCGCCTCCCAAGTGGTTGCCGGCGGCGTCCAGTCCCCTTCCGGCGTTCCCGGAGGCCCCGAGGCCCCTTGCGGAGCTTCTGGCGGTGTCGAGGCCCCTTCCGGCGCTGCCGAGACGCCGTCCCGAGGCCCCGAGGCCACTTCCGGAGGCCCCGAGCTCGGCTCGTCGCCGGCCACTTGGACTGCTCCGGGCGGGCTGGAGGCGACCGGCTCGGATTCGGCCTCACCGCCACTCGGCTCGTCGCCGGCCAGCTCGGACCCACCCCAAATCAGCAGCTGGCTCAGCGGGTCGGCGCCATTCTCGCTTTGATCACCACCCGTGCTTCCCACGAGGCCAATCTACCGGTCACCTGCCGCCAAAAGCGGGCGGCGTTCCCCTTCCGGATGCCCTGTGCGCCAAAAAAATCTTACGATTTGCTGCGAGTTTCTCCAAAGTCGTAGCGTTGTGCGCTCGGACCCGTCACAATGGTGACGTGGACACTTCGTGGATGGGGCGGGGAAAGTGCCGCGACATGCCTCCCGACACTTTTTTCCCAAGTGACGGTGTGGGGGTGGAAGTCGCGCGGAGAATCTGTGCCGATTGCCCCGTGAAAGAACCGTGCCTCGAGTACGCCATGGCCAACCACGTCGATCACGGTGTCTGGGGGGGGACTTCAGAGCGCGAACGCAGGCGGATCGCCCGCCATCGCCGGCTTCTCGCAGTCCGCTCGCACTGAGCAACTGAGCGGCATAGATCAAGCCTGTCGGCCGCAACTTTGACGGCCGAGACGATTGTGCACCTCGAATGATTCGGAGCTCGTCGGAGCTCGAAGCCGAGTTCGAAACTTACGAGGCGGTATTGGCAGCCTGCGCCAGGACGCGAGCGCGGCGAACCCTGCGACGTTCCCTTTCGCTCATGCCTCCCCAGATGCCGAACTTCTCACTGTTCGCGATCGCGAATTCGAGGCAGTCCTCGCGAACGACGCATCCACGGCAAACCTCCTTGGCTTCCCGGGTTGATGCGCCCCGCTCTGGGAAGAACAGCTCCGGATCGACACCCATGCAGTTCGCGCGACGCTGCCAGGTCCGGTCAAGGCCACTTTCGAACAACGCTTGGAGTGCCATGTGGGCGCCCCCTCCCCTAACAACTCGCAACCGTGTAGTTACAAGATGGTGATTATCATGAACCCTGATGCGCGCCGATGCAAGGGGGAGTTTGAAATCGGCCGTCAGGACGGAGACAGCAAGCGGCTACCTGGTCGCGGATCCTTCAGCACCTCGCGCCTTGAAAGGCGCTCAAACCCAGGATTTGCTTCGTGCCTGGCGGCTCGCACCGCTCATCGAGGAAGCCCCCAAGCCCCCCGAGAACGCCTACGGGCGAGCTGTCGCCGATTCTCGATGAAGTCGACCAGGACGTAGTCACCAAGTGTCTCCGGAGTCGTGAAAAAGGCCCGGCCCCGGTTGAGTTGGGTGATCTTCTCCACGAACTGGCGAAGATGCCCCGTCGCGTCGAGAGCAAATGTGTTGATCCGTATCCCCTCGCGAGAGCAGCGAAGCACCTCCTGCAGGGTCGCATCGACCGTGGCCGGCACGGGCGGGTAATTGAAGAAGACCTCCCCGCCCTCTAAGTGCGCGGTCGGCTCACCGTCGGTGATCATCACGATCTGTCTCGTGCCGTGGTGGCGCGCGAGCAGCCGCCGGGCGAGCAAGAGCGCGTGCTGCATGTTCGTGCCATACACGTAGTCCCAAGAAACGGCGGGCAGCTGCTCGGGGCGGATCTCGCGGGCACGATCCGAGAAGCCGACTATGCCGAGGTAGTCCCGGGGGAACTGGCCGGAGATGAGCGACTGCATCGCCAGCGCAACTTTCTTCGCAGCGAGGAAGTTGTCCCGCAGCGGCAT
>JBEKBT010000060.1:0-18783 GCA_050015255.1 Acidimicrobiales bacterium | reverse complement strand
ATCCCTCGCCTCGCACATCGCCTACCTCCCTCGCTTGTACAGAACGTATGTTCGTAACCTAGCAAGGGGGTGTTTCACCCCGGGACGGACCGCGGCCGCCGGGCCGGACGCAGGACCCCGGGACGGGGCGCGGGCGCCGGGGAGTGCGACTGCCGGACAGACCCAGTCAAGCCGCCGTTTCGGGCTTGCGGGCTTGAAGCTGGGTGAGCGCCTCGTCCGGCACGAAGAGGTCGCCTGTCCCGGTACCGATGAAGATGTCGGGCTTGAAGGAGCCGTGGAAGTCCGAGCCCCCGGTCGCGACGAGGTCGTGTCGCCTCGCCATCTGAACGAGCCCGGCGCGTTCTTCAGGGGAATAGCGGCCGTAGTAGCACTCCATCCCGCCTAGGCCGGCCGCGGCGAGCTCCCCGAGAACGCCTTCTAATTCTGGCGTCTGCACGCCGAGTGAGAGCGGATGAGCGAGCACTGCCACCGCTCCGGATGCTTTGGCCACAGCTATGAAGCTGGCGGCGTCGATGCGTGCCTTGGGGACGTATCCCGGCGCTCCCTTGGCAAGCAGCCGGTCGAAAGCGTCCTCAATACTCGTTGCCGCGCCGTTAGCCACGAGGACGGCGGCGAAGTGAGGCCTGCCGATGACCGAGTCCCCAGCAACTGCTTGCACCTCTTCCAAGGTGATGGGCAAGCCGAGCTCCTCCAGCCGTTGCACGAGCCGCTCGTTGCGTTTCGCCCGGTCTTGGCGGAGCCGTTCGAGCTCGGCTTGCAACGGGTTCTCGCCGGGCTCGGCGAAGTAACTGAGGATGTGCATCGCCCCGGGCGAGAAAGCGCACGAGACCTCGCAGCCCGGTACGAACCCGACCCCGAGGCTCTCCGCGCGAGCTTTGGCTCGGGTCACACCGGCGAGACCGTCGTGATCTGTCAGAGCGATCGCCGCGCAACCTGCGGCCGCGGCCAGCTCCACGACCTTCTCGGGCGTCTCCGAACCGTCCGAGCAAGTGGAGTGCACGTGAAGGTCGATCACCGTGCCGAGCGTACGCCGCCTCCAGTGCCGGCTACGACGGAAGAGACTGTTTCGGCGCTTCTGTAAGTTGAGAGGACGAGGAGGTCGCGCCGATGGGAACTGTGGCAGTACGTACCGAGGGCCTGTCCAAGCACTACGGCAGCGTCCAGGCGCTCGAAGATCTCGACCTCGAGGTGCTCGAAGGCGAGGTCGTGGGCTACCTTGGCCCGAACGGGGCGGGCAAGACGACGACCATCCGCCTCTTGCTCGGTTTGATCCGCCCGACGGCCGGACGCGCCGAGATCTTCGGGCTCGACTGCCAGCGCCAGGTCGAAGAGGCCCACCGGCAGCTGGCTTACGTGGCAGGGGAGGCGAGTTTGTGGCCGTCGCTTACCGGTGCCGAGACGCTCCATCTGCTTGGCCAGGTGCAGGGCACAGTGGACGCCTCCTATCGGGACGAGCTCATCGCGCGATTCGATCTGGATCCTTCCAAGAAGTTCCGGGCCTACTCCAAGGGCAACAGGCAGAAGCTGATCCTGATCGCCGCTCTCATGACAAGACCGGCGCTCCTGGTCCTCGATGAGCCGACGAGCGGCCTCGACCCGCTCATGGAGCAGGCGTTTCGCTACTGCGTCGAAGAGGCACGGGAGCGGGGCCAGACAGTCTTTTTGTCCTCGCACATCTTGAGCGAGGTTGAAGCGCTGTGCGACCGCATCGGGATCCTGCGCCAGGGCCGACTGGTCGAGATGGGGACCCTGGCTGAGATGCGCCACCTTTCGGCTCTCACTGTCGAGGCCACGTTCGAAGGTGAAGTGCCCGATCTCTCCGTGGTCCCTGGAGTGACTTCCGTTCAAGTTGTCGGCCATGTCGCGCGATGCCAGGTGCGGGGAACGATCGAGCCACTGCTGAAAGTCTTGGCGGCCTCAGACGTCCGGGAGCTCTTGAGCCGGGAGCCGTCGCTGGAGGAGCTCTTCCTTGCTCAGTACGGAGCGGCCAGCGAGCCGGCCCAGCCGGAAGAGAGCGGCGAGCCGGCCCAGCCGAAAGCGGCCAGCATCCGGGCCCAGCCGAAAGAGAGCGGCGAGCCGGCCCAGCCCGACGCCGCGAGCACGCCAGGCGAGATCGGGGAAGCGTCGGCGCATGCAAGCTGAGCTCGCGATCCGCCCGGCCACGTCGCACGACATCGGGGCTTCAACAGTCATCGCCCACCAGACGGCGCGCAGGGCCGTCCGCTCCGGAGCGTTGTGGGGCGTCGTCTTCGGCGTTTACGTGGCCAGCCAGGCCCTGGCGTACGCGTCGAGCTACAAGACCGCCGCCCAGCGAGCTCACCTGGCCAAGGAGTTCGGGACGAACGCGGGCACGAGCGCTCTGGTCGGCCCAGCGCACGACATCCAGACTGTCGCCGGCTTCACGGTGTGGAAGAGCCTCGCCGTGCTGGCCATCGTCGGTGCTATCTGGGGACTTCTCACCGCCACCAGGCTGCTGCGCGGCGAGGAGGATGCCGGGCGTTGGGAGCTGCTGCTAGCCGGCCGCACGACCCGCAGGGCCGCCGCCGCTCAAGCACTGGCCGGCTTGGCGTGTGGCCTCGCGGCGCTGTGGGTCGTCACCGCCGTCATCACGCTTATCGTCGGGCGCTCGTCGAAGGTCGGTATCGGTGCCGGGGGAGCTCTGTTCCTGGCCGTTGCCCTCGTGTCGGGCGCGGCGATGTTTCTCGCCGTCGGGGCTCTCGCGAGCCAGCTCGCCGCGACACGCCGCCAGGCCTCCGCCTACGCCGGCGCCGCCCTCGCTGTGAGCTACGCGCTGCGGATGGTGGCCGACTCCGGCGCCGGCCTCGGCTGGCTCCGGTGGGCGTCGCCGCTCGGATGGGTCGAGGAGCTCCAGCCGCTGACCGCACCTCATCCCCTCGTTCTCTTGCCGATCGCCGCTCTCACTGGTGCCCTGGGCCTGTTCACGGTCCACCTGGCGGGAGAGCGCGATCTTGGGGCGAGCACGCTTCCTGATCGCTCGAGCTCGCAAGCGCACACACGGCTCCTGTTCGGGCCCACGGGCCTGGACATCCGCATCGCCCGGCCGAGCCTCGTGGGATGGGCCGTGGGAATCGCCGCCTATGGGTTGCTGTTCGGGCTTGTCGCCAAGTCGGGCGGAAGCGCCGTCTCGAGCTCGTCGAGCCTGAGCCGGGTCCTCTCACGCCTCGGGGCAGTCGGCACCGAGGCCTACTTAGGTGTGGCCTTTTTGATTCTGGCTGCCGTGGTGGCGATCATGGCCGCCGGCCAGATCGGCACGATGCGGGCCGAAGAGGCCACGGGACGGCTTGACAACTTTCTCGTCCGGCCGGTCTCCCGCTGGTCCTGGCTCGGCGGAAGGCTCCTGATCGCAGCCGTCGCCGTGCTCGTGGGCGGGTTGATCTGCGGGGTCTTCACCTGGATCGGCGCGGCGAGCCAGCACAGCGGCGTGGGCTTTGGGACTCTGCTCGACGCCGGGCTCAACGTGGTTCCTCCCGCCGTTTGCCTCCTCGGCTTGGGAACCCTCGTTTTCGGTGTCTCGCCCCGCGCTACGACATTTGTCACTTACGGGGTGCTCGTCTGGTCATTCCTCATCGAGCTCCTCGGCGGGATCGTAGGTATCAACCACTGGGTGCTCGACACTTCGCTGTTCCACCAGATGGCGGCCGCACCGGCCGTGAGCCCGGACTGGACAAGCGGAGGGGCCCTTCTCGCGATCGGTGCGCTGGCCGCCGTCGTCGGAGGCATCGCGTTCAGGTTCCGCGACCTTCAAAGCGAATGACGAAGCCGGACTGGCAGCGCCGCCCCGCTCAGCACTGCCAGCCTGGCTAGCCCGCACCCCGCGCCGCCCGAGCCGCGTCGCCGCCCGAACCGCGCTCCCGCGCCGCGCCCCCGCGTCGCCGCCCGAACCGCGCCCCCGCGTCGCCGCCCGAACCGCGCCCCCGCGTCGCCGCCCGAACCGCGCCCCCGCGCCGTGCCGCCCCCCGCGCCGAACCGCGCCCGCGCGCCGCCGCCCGCGCCGTGCCGCCCCCGCGCCGCGCCTCCGCGCCGCCGCCCGAGCCAGCACCCCGCCCGCGCCCGCGCAGTCACTGTGAGCCGAGCGCCTCCCGGACAGCTGCACCCACGGCTTCGTGCTCCACGAGGAAGCCATCGTGGCCGACGACGGACTCGATGACGTGCACGTCGCCCGCTCCGAGCAGCTTCACCAGTTCCCACTGGAGCCGGAGGGGGTAGAGCCGGTCCGAGGAGATCCCTGCGATGGTGACTTGTGCCCGGACCCGTCTAAGCGCCGCTCGCGCCCCGCCGTAGCCGCGAGCGAGGTCGTAATGGTTCATCGCTTCGCTGAGGACGAGATAGCTGTTGGCGTCGAAACGGCCAGTCAGCTTGTCACCGTGGTGCTCGAGGTAGGACTCGACCGCGTAACGCCCGCCCCTGAGGGGTGCCTCGCGATCCTGAGGGTCGTTCGCAAAGCGCTGTTGCAGTTCGAGCTCGCTCCGGTAGCTCAGGTGGCCGATCCCCCGTGCGATCGCAAGCCCGGCCGATGGACCCTCCTCGGCGTCGTAGTAGTCACCGCCCAGGAAGCACGGGTCGAGGCGGATCGCCTGCTCCTGCAGCCAGCAGAGCGCGATCTGCTCGGCGCTGGCGGCCATGCCTGTCGCGACGGCGAATACCCGCTCGACCGCGCCGGGGAAGTCGACGGCCCACTGCAGGGCCCGCATCCCGCCCATGGAGCCACCGACCACCGCGTACCAGGTGTCGATGCCGAGCTCGGAGGCGAGAGCGTGTTCGACGGCGACTTGGTCCTTCACGGTCACGACGGGGAAACGGGACGCGTACGGCTTTCCGTCCTCCGCCCACGAGCTCGGGCCGGTCGTTCCCTGGCATCCTCCAAGGACGTTCGGGCACACGACGAAGTAGCGGTCGGTGTCGATCGGTGCGCCCGGGCCGACAAGCGGGCCCCACCAGCCTGGGGTCGGATGCCCCGGCTCGACCGGGCCGGCGACGTGGGAGTCGCCGCTCAGAGCGTGCAGGACGAGGATGGCGTTGGAGGCATGCTCGTCCAGCTCGCCCCACGTCTCGTAGGCGACGGTGACCTCGTTCAGACGTCCGCCGGCCTCCAGTGCGAAGCCGCCGGTTCGGCCGCGCCCCCCGTTGAAAAGCGACACGAAGCTACGCCGGCCGGGGTCATCTTCCGGCCGCCAGGCCCCGGTGACCGGGGCGAGGGTCATGACGTTGCTCAGTTCAGGCACCCTTCGCGGCCCGGAAGCCTGCGTCCAGATCGGCCAGGATGTCGGACAACGTCTCGAGCCCGATGCAAAGCCGGATGAGGTCCGGTGTGACGCCGGTCGTAACCTGCTCTTGTTCGGTCAGCTGGGAGTGTGTGGTCGTCGCGGGGTGGATCGCGAGGCTGCGGACATCACCCACGTTCGCGAGATGACTGAACAGCTCGAGACCCTCGATGAAGCGGCTGCCCGCTTCCTTGCCGCCCTTGATGCCGAAGGTGAGGATCGCGCCGCCGCCGTTCGGAAGGTACTTCACCTGTCGCGCGTGCCAGGGGCTCGACTGCAGCCCGGGGTAGCTCACCCACTCGACCTCGTCGCGTGCCTCGAGCCAATTCGCCACCGCAAGGGCATTGGCCACATGGCGCTCCATGCGGATGCTGAGTGTCTCGAGGCCCTGGAGGAAGAGGAACGAGTTGAGCGGAGCGATCGCCGCGCCGACGTCGCGCAGGTACTGGAGGCGGGCTTTCAAGATGTACTGAGCCGGGCGTAGAGCGTCTGGCAGCTCCGAGAAGATGAGCCCGTGGTAGCTCGGGTCGGGCTCGGTGAAGTTGGCGAAACGACCACTTTTCACATAGTCGAACTTGCCTCCGTCGACGATGACGCCGCCGATCGAGGTACCGTGGCCGCCGATGAACTTCGTGGCTGAGTACACGGCGATGTCGGCACCGTGGAGGAAGGGCTGGCACAGATAGGGCGTGGCCACCGTGTTGTCGACGACGAGGGGTATGCCATGCCCGTGACCGACTGCCGAGACACCCTCGAAGTCGAGGATGTCACCTTTCGGGTTGCCGATGGTCTCGGCGTAGAACGCCCTGGTGTTGGGCCGGATGGCGGCGCGCCAGGCGTCCAGGTCGTCCGGATTGTCCACGAAGCTCACCTCGACGCCCAGCTTCGGGAAGGTGTAGTGGAGCAGGTTGTAGGTGCCGCCGTAGAGCGATGCGGAGGAGACGATGTGGCCACCGTTCTCGGCCAGGTTGAGAAGCGCGATCGTCTCGGCCGCTTGGCCGCTCGCGACCGCGAGCGCGCCGACCCCGCCGTCGAGGGCCGCCATGCGCTCCTCGAAGACCGCCTGGGTCGGGTTCATGATGCGGGTGTAGATGTTGCCGAACTCGGAGAGCCCGAAGAGGGCTGCGGCGTGCGCCGTGTCCCGGAAGACGTAGCTGGTCGTCTGGTAGATCGGCACCGCCCGGGCTCCGGTGGTCGGGTCGGCTACGGCTCCGGCATGAATCTGGCGGGTCTCGAAACCCCAGTCGGCCATGTCGACGGTCTCCTTGTTCCTCAGGCCAGCAACGGGTCTCGTGACCTCGCTCTTGCTCACGACGCTAGCCGCCAATAGATGAGTGGTCAAGTCATGATTGTTTCTGGCAAGGTTGTGCCATGATTGTCCGGGCGGCGAACGCAGGTGATCGCGATTGGATCGCCGGCACGCTCCGCGAGCGTTGGGGCTCGACTGTGATCGTCACCCGATCTCGCCAGTGCGACGCCGCAGGGCTCGAGGCACTCATCGCCATCGACACTGCGGGGCTGCACGGGCCTGAGCGGGTCGGACTGCTGACCTATCGGGTCGACCACGAGGGGCTCGAGGTCGTGACCGTCGATGCCCTGCGGGCACGGGCCGGGATCGGGACGGCCCTCTTGGCCCGAGCCACCGAGGTGGCACGGAATGCCGGCGTGGCGAGGCTTTGGCTGATCACCACGAACGACAATCTGGAAGCGATCGGTTTCTACAAGAGGCGGGGCCTTCGGATCGTCGCAATTCACGAGGGCGCGGTCGATCGGGCCAGGGCGCTGAAGGCTTCGATCCCGATCGTCGCCGGGAACGGCATCGAGTTGCACGACGAGATCGAGCTCGAGCTCGATCTCGTCACAGTCGTGACGCGATAGCAACGGTGTCGGAACGCGTTTACAGTCATTGGGCGAGCTGGTGAGGCAATCGAGCGTTCGGAGGGATGTGTGCCGCCTGGTTTTCTGATTCCGAAGCAACCGGAGCGCGGGGCGCTGTGGCGACGGGCCCTGTTTCGGGTCCTCGTCGTCGGGGGCCTCGGGCTCGCCGTGCTGGCGGCGCCGGTTGCGAGCAGCGCGGAGACGACCTCTCACGATGCTTCCGGTGCTCGTGTCGCGAAGTCCATCGTCTACAACGCCATGGCTGCCGGGACCGAGCTTCAAGACGGGCAGTCGCTCGTCTCGCCCAACGGCAAGTTCAGGCTCGAGATGCAAGGCGACGGGAATCTCGTGCTCTTTGGTGAGGGCCTCGTCCTCTGGGACTCGGGCACGATTGGTGACGCCCCGGACTTCGTGGCAATGCAGAGCGACGGCAACTTCGTCCTATACCAGGGTCAGCGTGCCCTCTGGAGCTCGGCGAGCAACCAAAGCGACTTCGGCGACTACGTGCTCACCGTCCAGGACGACGGCAACGTGGTCATCTACTCGCCAACTCACCAGCCGATCTGGGAAACCAATTCGCAGGCGGGTGCCGGCCTGCAGTACGGCGACTCCAGCTGGGGGGTCCGTGCCCTCCAGATCCGCCTCGCTTCGCTCGGCTACTGGCTGGGTCCTGCGGACGGGTATTTCGGCGACTCGACACAGCAAGCGGTGTGGGCGCTGCAGAAGGCCGCCGGCCTTCCCCGTAGCGGCGTCATCGACGGTCAGACGGCGCTCGCGATCGCGAACGGGGCCGTTCCGACGCCACGACCGGCCTCGGGCAACCTGGTCGAGGTGGATCTCCAGGATGACCTCTTGATGGTGATCCAGAACGGCAAGCTCGCCTACACCCTCAACACCTCGACCGGCGGCGGCTACACCTACTCGGACAAGAACGGGACCTCGGTGGCCATCACGCCAACGGGCGTCTACTACATCTACGCGACGATCAACGGCTTGGACGTCGACTCGCTCGGCGCGTTGTGGCGCCCGAGGTTCTTCACCTATGGCGGGATCGCGATCCATGGCGACTCGTATGTGCCACCTTTCCCCGTTTCTCACGGCTGTGTGCGCGTGAGCGACGAGGCGATCAACTGGATCTGGGCGGACAACATCATGCCCATCGGCGAGGAGGTATGGGTCTTCTGAGCTGACCCGGTAGCGCCTGCGGCGCCGCCCTCGGCGCGCCGCCTCAGCCCTCGGAGGATCTTGCGCCTGGCACGGCCGCGGCCTCGACGGCGTCCACTCCTGGGGGTGGGGCGCGATGCGGGCTCCGCCACGGCAGCAGCGCCAGCACCAGGAGGGCACCGCCGAGCGCGACACCGCTGCCAACGATAAGCGAGACCGCGTTTCCGCTCATGAAAGCGGCGCGGGCGACGCGCGCCAACGCAGCCCCGGTGGCCCCGCCGACCCTGCTGGCCACGGCCAGAGCACCGCCGAGGGATCCGAGTATGTCGTTCGTCGCGGCGACCGGCACATGCCGGCCGGCGAGGGCGGCGGTCATGCGGTGCCGGTACCGAGTCGACAACACACTTCCGATCACGGCCACACCGAGCGCGCCCCCGACTTGGAGTGCGACGGCGTTGGAGGCCGATCCGATTCCGGAGTCTCCCTGGGGAACCGCGCCCACGACCGAGTTCGTGGCCGTAGGCAACAACAGGCCGGCCCCGAACCCGACGAGCACCAAGCCCGGCACGAAACTCAGGTACACAGCAGTGGCGGTCGAGACGGCCGCATTCCACCAAAGACCGCCGGCGATCGCTGCTAAGGCGCAGGCGACAGTCAGCTTGATCCCGGCGGCACGGACGAAGACAGGGGACAACGGCGCGCTAACGACGAGCATGGCGGCGACGGGCAGAATTCTCACCCCGGCCTGGAGGGGCGTGTAGCCCATGTCGAACTGCAGCACCTGGGTCTGGAGGAACAGCCCCCCCAACATGGCGAAGGTCCCAAAGCTCTCGCTTGCCGCGGCTATGGAGAACCTGCGATTGGAGAACAGCCCCAGATCCAGCATCGGGTGGCGGCTGTGGGACTCCCAGGCGATGAAGACGATGAGGACGGCGAGGGCCCCCGAACCGGCACCGATCACATCGCCAGAGGTCCAGCCCTTGGTGGGCGCCTCGATGATCGCCCACAGCAGCAGGCCGAGGCCGACGATCGAGCACAGCGAGCCTCCGGGATCAGGGCTCTTTGCCGCCAGGTTCTTCGAGTTGGGCACCAGGGCGATGCCCAGCACGAAGGCGACGGCCGCGATCGGGACGTTGACGAGGAATATCGAGCCCCACCAAAAGTGGGCCAGCAGCAGGCCACCGGCGATCGGGCCAAGCGCGATCCCGACCCCGATTACCCCGCCCCAGGCGCCGATGGCCCGGGCGCGCCGTGCAGGATCGCGGAAGACGTCGTTGATGATCGACAGCGATGATGGGATCGTCGACGCCGCACCGGCGCCCATGACGCCTCTGCACGCGATCAGCAGCGGCACCGAGCCCGAGAAGGCGGCGCCGACCGAGCCCCCGGCGAACACGGTGAGGCCGAGGAGGAAGAACCACTTACGACCGATTCGATCGGCCAGGCTGCCATTTACGAGCAACAACCCAGCGAAGACCATGGCGTAGGAGTCGACGATCCATTGCAGGTCGCTCGAGGTGGCGTGCAGTTCGCGCACGAGGGTGGGGAGGGCCACATTGAGGATGGTGTTGTCGAGGTTGATGATCAGCGCCGAGGCGCAGACGACCGCCAAGGTGGTTCGCGGGTGAACGCGACGCTCTTCCATGGTTTCGCCCCATTTCGATACTTAACAGTATTGAATACTGTTCAGTATGCTTTGGGGGATGAGTGACGTCAAGCGCACACCGGTCAAGGTAGCGATCGCTGCCAGCCCAGCCAGCCCGGCCAGCTCCGACAACCCGGCCAGCCCGGCCCGCTCCGCCAGCCCGGCCAGCTCCGACAACCCGGCCAAGCCAGCCAGCCTGGCCAGCTCCGCCAGGCCCGCTACGGCGGCCCCTGTCGTGCGAGTCCGGCGGCCGCGGCGTGAGGCGGTTCGCCGCCGCTTGCTCGACGCGGCGTTGCAGGTCTTCGCCGAGCGCGGCTTCGCCGGCGCCAGCCTGGACGAGGTCGCTGCGGCGGCTGGCCTCACGAAGGGCGCGATCTACTCAAATTTCGAGAGCAAGGACGATCTCTTCTTCGCCATGATGAGCGACCAGGTGTCGACCAGCATCGAGGCCATCCGTGGCGTCCTCATCGGCACCGCGGGCGACGCTCGCAAGGAGCAGGCTCGTTACGAGATCGGGCGCCTTCTGACCGAAGCTTTCACCCAGCAGCGCGAATGGGAGCTGGTCCTCCTGGACTTCTGGCGGCGAGCCGTCGCAGACGAGGAGGTCCGCCCCCAGTTCCTAGCCCACCGGCGGGCACTGCGCGCCGCGATAGCCGACAGTGTCGAGCAGGTCCTCGGCAGGTCTCCAGACATAGGCGGCCTCAGCATCGACGAGGTCGTGACTGTGGTACTGGCACTTTTCAACGGCCTGGCCATCGAGCAGTACGTCGATCCTGACCTCGTCAGCGACGACCTGTTCGGACGGGTCCTCGCGATGCTCGGCCGATAGGCCTGAGCAGCCGGGGCTCACGATTGCTCCGTCCCTCGCGAAGCCGACAGCATGGCTATCTTCGAGGTCTTCGACGAGGAGGTTCCCTTCAAGGGCGAGCCGCCGAGCGCGTGGTGAGCGTGCTCGTGGAGCACAGAGGGCGCCGAGTGTCTTGACTGTGTCTCGGAGCCGCTGCAGCCTGGTCGTAGGAGCCGACGATGAAATCCCCTGCCATTGTCTTCACAGCGCACAACATTGCGCTCGACGACGGCACATTCACCAGACCCAACTCACCGGTGACTGCTGACGAGCCCATAACTGGGGCCGTGATGCGGAGTCTGAACCTTTTCTTCCCGCCCTCGGAACGCAAGGGCAAGACCATCGTTGATCTGGGTTGCCTGGAGGGCGGGTACACGGTTGAGTTTGCCCGGGCCGGGTTCGAGGCAACCGGGTTGGAAGCACGGGAGCAGAACATTGAAAGGCCAGCCGGAGGGACCGAGCTTCGTCAGGCTCATCACGGCCGCGACGCTCCCAAAAGCGGCGCCCGTGCCGACCGCACTTCGAGTGCAGCGCACCCATCGTTCCAATTTCGGAGGGGAAGACTGGTCGGAAGACCACCGTTCTCGGCGTTTAGCCCCCTTCGCTGTCACCGCCAAATGCCCGGTCCAAGAGTCGGTTGACCACCGGATCGAGCAAGTAGGCGTTTACCTCGTCGCCGCTGGACTTGAGGTCATCGGCGATGCGCATGAGGTCTTCAACGATGACTGCCATCTCGTCAAGGGTGAACCGGACTGGACCCTCACCGGGTGACACGGTCGGCTGTTGGGTCCTTGACGCTCAGCTTGCGTTGCGCGTTCGGCGAACGTCCTCGACCCGGAACGCGCGAACCCCGCCAGGGAGCTCGACTGCAATCAGGCGACGTTCCCGGACGGCGTGAATGAATTCGCGCGGCCCGAGGCCTGATTCTCGAACCGCGTCGGCTGGCGAGAGCAACCCTGCGGGAACGACTTCTCGACGCGTCACTGCCCGTCGGCGAGCGCGGACGACGTTCGGCTGGCCAATGTCTCCGACCAGGGTGCTGATCTCCCGAGAGGACAGTCCGGCTCGGTGCGCGTCGACGATCGCGGAGTCGCGAACGAGGCGCGTCACATAGTCGTCTGTGCGCGCTCGCTGGTATTCCTCTTCAGCCTCGATGAGGCGCTGACGCACGTTGTCCACTTCCGCCGACGACTCTTGCTCGCTCACTATGTCAGTGTGACATGGCGGGCAGGACGAGACAAGGCGGGAAGGTTTCCGAAACATCCCTAATCCGTCGCCACCACCGGCCGTTGGAAGCCGTTATTGACACGTGCTGACCGTCGTGACTCCTCTAGGTGTGGCACGTGTGTGGCACGCCGCCGAGACCGGCGACGAAGAGAGGTCAGCTGCAGCGCTCTGACTAGGGAGTTCTTGGTGGTCGGGACCGGCATCGATCCGGTGACCTCGCGCTTTTCAGGCGCGCGCTCTACCAACTGAGCTACCCGACCTCCCGCCCCGTTGCCGGAGCGGCTCTCCATCTTGCCGCAAGAGACGACGCCGCACCGCACGGCGATATCCGGGAGGGTCCGCGCCGGCCCGCCGTCGCACGGCAACACGAGCGAGCGGACCTGACGGGATTTGAACCCGCGACCTCCGGCTTGACAGGCCGGCGTGCACTCCAGGCTGCACCACAGGTCCCGGTGGCCGACAAGAAACTGCCGGCGGGGATGAGTTGCCGCTGCTGCCGGACCGACAGCCTGCGACGTCAGACCCGACTGCGAGATCCTAGGCGATAACGAAGGCGCCGTCAGCGGCCCCCGCGGCCTCGCACGGTGCCCAGCTCTCGGCGAGCTACGGCTGGTCAGGCTCGGCGGTCACCACGGCGAGAGCGAACCCGTCGTATCCCTTGGAGCTGACAGTCTGGACGGCTGTCGCGCTGACACGTGGCTCGCTTGCGACCTGGTCGAGGAAACGACGCATACCCTGCACGTTCGCATCGTCGCTGGCTGCGTCGGCGACCTTCCCGTCGCGCACCACGTTGTCGACGATGATCAGGCTTCCCACGTGCGTCAACCGCAGCGCCCAGGCGAAGTACTCGGCCGTGTTCGCCTTGTCGGCATCGATGAACACGACGTCGAAGCTGGGTCCACCTCGGGCCGCGAGGGTTGGAAGCGTCTTGGCAGCCGGCCCGACCATGATCTCGACGATGTCCGACAGACCGGCACGCGCGATGTTGGCCTGAGCGACCGCGGCGTGGTGCGGATCTGCCTCGAGGGTCACCAGCTTGCCTCCGGGAGTGAGGGCACGGGCCATCCAGATCGTGCTGTAGCCACCCAGCGTTCCGACCTCGAGGACGGTCCGGGCCCGGCTGGCGAGCACCACGAGGTGCAGCAGCTTGCCCTGTTGGGGGTCACGTGAATCGTAGGAAGGTGCGCGTCCGCGCTGGCCCGCAGCGTTGCCTCGAGTACGGGGTCCGGCGGCACCAGGAGATCGGTCAGGTAGTCGTCGACATCTGCCCATTGCTGTCGCGTCACGCCGCTTTCTTAGCATCGCCCGAGCTGCCGGCCGGCCCGGTCCAAGACGGCCGGCTTGGCGCAGGCCACCGACCCGGCGTGTCCGGCCGCCGACCCCGCCGATAGGCCCCGGCCGCCACCGACGTCCGCCGACGACCCCGGCCGCCGCCGACACCCGGTGGGGACAAACAGGGCCTTGGACCCTAACAAAGCGTCGGCCGGAGTGCCTATTGTGAAGCCATGGACTTGAGCGCTTCGCCGTTGGCGGACCGCGCGCGGGTCACGCCAGGTTGCTTGGGTCGCTCACGGCCCGCGGCCACATCGAGTCCGGAGGTGACCGGTCATGACCGAGAACATCGGTGAGTTAGTCGCGGAGCATCCGCTGTTCGCCGGCTTGCCAGTTGACGTGGCAGAGCTGGTCAGTGGCTGTTCGCAGAACATTGCCGTCGCCACGGGCCAGCTCATGTTGGAGGAGGGCGAGCCGGCGCGGTCGCTGTTCCTGCTCCGCCGCGGTCATGTGGCCCTCGAGATGCACGAAGCGGGTCGGGTGCCGCTCGTCATCGATCGGATCGGCCCGGGAGAGCCCGTCGGCTGGTCCTGGATGTTCCCCCCCTACAGATGGAACTTCGACGCCCGCGCTCTCGAGCCCGTCGGCGCCATCTCGGTCGATGCCGAGTGCCTGCGCTCGAAGGCGGATGCAGACCCCGCCTTCGGCTACTTGCTCATGAAGCGACTCGCGGCAGTGGTGCTCGACCGGCTTCAGGCGACCCGGATCCGGCTGCTCGACGTCTACGGGCGCGACACCTACTGACCAGGGGACGTACTGAGCGGGGACGCTCGCCTCAGATGAAGGGGCTCTCCCCGGGGCTCTCGGTCTGGCCTTCGAGCGCCGCGTGCTGGCGGAGGATCGCCTCCACGGCGTCGGGGTCGTCAGGGGTTATGAAGGGCTGCACGTGCCGGCCGACGTCGAGGATGAGGGCGACCGACTTGTGCGGCCGCTGCGGGTCCAGGCTCGCCCAGTAGCGTGGGTTCGAGGTACCCCAGACCCTCATCTGTCCCTTGAAGGTGCTCATCTCGACGCGCCGCACCGAACGAATCGAACCGTAGGGGATCCGCTTGGTGCCCCAGGGGAAGTAGTACCCGCGAATCTGGATGCTGTCGGACGAACATTCGATCCACCGGTCACGGTACTGGCTGTCCATGAAGCCGCCTCCGATCATCGGCCTGATGATCACCAGGCACCCGGGTTACCGCCAGCTTCCCAGAGGGCGGGCCTGGTGTAGAGCGCCTGTCCTGCACCTGATGATCAATTGTCTATCTCCACCGAGTTGACGTACCAGCCCTTGGCCGTCCGGGAAACACAGATCTCATAGAGCGGGTCGGTGGGCGCGCTTCTGCCGGGCGGCCGTACGAGCAGACGACGGGCGGGACCGGGGGTCGTTGCAGCCACGGGAATTGGCGAGCTGTTCGGGTACAGCCGGGTGGCCGTGGTCACAGCAGGCAGCGTCGTGGACGGGACCGTGGTGGTCGGTGCCGGCGCCGTCGCGGTCCCGAAGGACCCGCGACCGGTGGCCGCGACTCCGAGAGCCGCGGCCGGGAGGCCAACGCGCAGGCAGGCGGAGGCCATCACCGCAAACTACAGCTGGCGTGTTGTTGGCTGAACGCGCCTCGTGCGATCACGCCCCCGGCTCGGCGGCCTCTTCCAGGTCGCAGAAGGAGAAGCCGTCTCGCTCGACGATCTGACCGATCTCGACGTCGATGGGCGAGCGAAATCCGGGACCGTCCCAGACGAAGGTGTGGAATTCACCGTTCTCGCCGCAGGGGTCTACCCCCGCGGGGAGCGTGTTGAGTAGCTCGGCGTCGAAGCGGCGACCGACGAACTCGCCTGCCAGCTGCGCCGGGTCGACGCAGGTGATGATGGCCTTGAGGCCCGCCTCGAGCATCTCGCGGGCGAGAACATCGGTGGGCCGATCCCAGAGGGGGAACATTGGCGCGATGCCCGTTCCAGCGAGGTGGTCCTCGCGATAGGCCCGCACCTCCCGGAGGAACAGGTCACCGAAGACGACGCGGGCGACGCCTTCGGTGACCGCCGCGGCTATTGCCGCGGCCATGTGCGCCTCGTAGACCTCGTTGGGACAGGGCGAAGGGATCTCGACGATGACAAGAGGCAGGCCGAGCCGATCTGCTTGGGCTTCGAGCAGGCTTCGGCGAACAGCGTGCATCGCCACGCGATCGGCCTCGGCGTTCACGGTGCACAAGAGCGCCGTGACCTCGACGGTGCCTTCGGAGCGTGCCGCGTCCAGTGCCATCGCGCTGTCTTTTCCGCTGCTCCAGCTCATCCAGGCACTCTCGCGGGCTGTCACGCGCTCAGTCCTGCCCAGCCGGGACACCGGAGGCTGCCCGAGGAGACAGCTTCGGCCTAATTGGCAGGAAGGGCGGATGACCGCCCAGCCGGGCTCGTAGACTGCACAATGGACGTCTCGTAAGGCGAGTGGTTGCAGTTAACACACTAAAGCGCTTTATCTCAGTCATAGCCGTCGGTCTCGGCCTGCTGGCACTGGCTGTGTTCATGGTGCTCACAAACACAGTGACGCTCGTGATCACACTGGCTGTCCTGGCCGCGGTCATCGTCGGCTCCTCCCGGCTGATCTTGGCGGGATCAGAGGATACGCACAGGAAGAGCGGGAGCGGATAGAGGCAAACTGGCTGACAGCTGAACTCGCCCGCCGTCAAGGGGGGACCAGGGGGGACGGGGATGACAGCGAGAACACTGATGCACATGGTGGGTGACCGGTGGCTGACCGGAGACCCGCTCGAGTTGCTTAGGGCTAGAAACCGCTCGGGGCGGCCTTGCGAGGAAGGAGCCAAACGAGGCCGAGGCAGAGCGAGGCAATCCCGCCGACAACCGCGACACTGACGACTGCCGCGTGTACCGCTCCGTGCTGGACAAGCTGTTTGAAGTAGACCGTCGTCACCACAGCCGAGCCGATGGAGGTGGCGAGTTGCTGGACAGCGCTCAGAGATCCGCTTGCACTTCCAGCTTCGTCCGAGGCGATGTCGCCGAGCGCAACGTCGTAGATGCTGCTAAAGCAGGCACCCATGCCAAGCCCGAGCACCAGGACCGATGGGACCATGTCCCATACGCCGACGTCTGGGCCGGCCGTCAAGAAGGTTAGCCACAGGCCGGCAGCGCCAGCCAGGGTGACGCAGAGCCCAATTACGACGAGACGACGGCCCATCTTCGCGACGAGAGGCCTGCAGACCACTGAGGCCAGGATGATGCCGGCCATGTTCGGGGAAAGCGCCAGCGCGGCTTTCGCCGGCTTCATGCCCAGCCCGGTCTGGAAGAACAGTGAGAGGACGTAGGCGAGGCCTGCGACAGCTGCGAAGTAAGCCAGGCCAAGCAGCATCCCGGATGTGAAGCCCCTGTTCTTCAGAAGCGAGGGAACGATGAGAGGGTTCGTCTCGTGACGCTGCCGGAGGCAGAAGCCGACGAAGAACAGTGCTCCCATCGCCATGCTGAAGATCGGCACGAAGGTCCACCCGGAGGTGGAACCCTCGATCAGGCCATACATCAGCCCGAGCATCGTTGCTCCGAGAGTCCCAGCGCCTATCCCGTCGATCGGGGCATCGCTGGTTGGCCGATCGTGGGGAAGGTACTTGAGGGAAGCGACGAACCCGATCGTGCCGAGGACGATGTTGATGAGGAATATCGGTCGCCAGGACAAGCCCAGGATGTTTGCATCGATAATGAACCCCGCCGCTATCGGCCCGAGAACTGCCGACATGCCCATCACGGGCCCGAACGCGCTCACGGCTTTGGGAAACTGGGCCCGGGAGAAGTTGGCCGTAAGGATACTGATGCCCTGGGGGATCATGAGGGCACCGAAGCTGCCCTGGACGAGCCGGGCCCCGATCAGCGTCGCCGGATTGACTGAGAGCCCGCAGACCAGCGAGGCGCTGACGAAGCCGGCGATGCCAATCAGGAACATCCGCCGCTTGCCGTAGCGGTCGCCCAACCGGCCGCCCACCACGAGGAGGACGCCCATCGCGAGGGTGTAGCCGGAGCCCAGCCATTTGATGAGCAACTCACCGCCACCGAGGCTCCGTTCGATCGTCGGGGCGGCGATGTTGGTGATGGTGCTGTCCATGAGGTCGAGCACATCGGCGATGACCACGATGGCAAGGAGGATCCGCAGTCGGGTCGGAAGCGGTCCCGAGTCTTCTTGGTCGTGTGCGGGCGCCGCAAAAGGCTCTTCTTGAGCGACGGTTGTTTGCGCGTCCTCATCCGTCTTCACTAGTCGACCTCCGCTCTCCGCAGGTAGGCGTCGGGCACCGCCCCAATGCGGTCGGTAGCGAGGCCGGCGAGGATGGCGTCAATACCCCAGCGGAACCGCTCCTCGGGTGTCCCGGAGAGCATCGTCTTCCTCAGCTTGTACAGCCGTGGATGACTCTTCGCGGAGACCTTGGACAGAGCGAGTGCCATGTCCGAATCGTCCTCAACGGTGCCTGGCTGCTCCTCTCTCGTGCTGTGCTCGGCCGCCGTAGACGTGGCGTAGAGAAGGAGCAGGTCCACGCCCCAAGCCGCTGCGCCAGGTTGGATGCCACCTTCGTCTAGCAGTGTGAGAAGCGTCTCGAACAGCCGCAGACTGTTGGGCCCAGTCGATCGGGTGAAGACGCTGAGCCTCGCCACGCTGGGGAACTCGAACAACACCTGCACGTAGGAGGCAAGGACCGACGCCAGCCGGTCCTCCCACGGTCCGCCGGATCTCTTCGGCAAGAGCCGGACCTCCCCGAGCAACTCGTCCAAGACGGCGGCGTACAAGTGTTCGGTGTTCCGGAAGTACACGTACAGTGACGCCGGTCCGGTATCAAGGGCGGCGGCCAAACGACGCATCGTGAGCCGCTCCAGCCCCTCGCTGCGTAGCAGGCCTACCGCGGTCGAAACGATGACCTCCCTGCTCAGAGGCGGTTTGGCGGGACGGTCACGACGACTAATCGGTTGGGTTGCTGATACCTTCATGAACCCAGTGTAACGAACATGTTCGTGACGGTCACATTCGTTACGAGCATGTTCGTAGACGTTGTAACGACCTCGCTTTAGGCCCGACTCCCGATAGTCGCGGTTCACGACTCAAGCACGGCAAGCTCCCAGGCTTGCGTTGTGAGATTCAGTACGCGAGTTCACAACACCGTGAAATCTCGACCATGGCGCGCCGGAGCCAGCATGGCGGAGGTGACGGACGGCTAGATAGGCGGCCTGACCAGGGAAAAGGCTCAGCACCCCCAACGGGATTCGAACCCGTGTTTCCGCCTTGAAAGGGCGATCCGGGGCGCGCTTCTGCCTGCCCGCGTTTGGTGAAAGTCCTGGTAAAGACCACTTATTATTGTCCACTGCTTGCCATCAGAATCCCTAATTGCGCGCACGATCGCGCACGGATCGCGCACGGATCGCGCACGGCCGGACTGCGAAGG
>JBEKBT010000059.1:0-18791 GCA_050015255.1 Acidimicrobiales bacterium | reverse complement strand
CCGAGCGGGTGTCAACATGTCACGGCCACCGACACTGCTCCCGTCGGCCACGGCCAACCCCAGCGAAGCGTCGGCGCCGGCGATCACTCGGGAACCGTCATTGCCGACCACCCAACTAGGGGATCGCCTCGCTCCGGCGGACGGCATCCGGACCGGCAGCGGCGGTCCTGGCCCTGGCGCGGATCACGCGGTTGGTGGCCGCGACATAGGCACGAGCGGCGGCCTCGACCACATCGGTCGAAAGCCCGCGACCCGAGGCCCGCACGCCGTCGGAATCGAGCTGGATCACCACGTCGCCAAGGGCGTCGATGCCACCGGTGACAGACGACACGTTGAAGTCCGTGAGCTTGGCCTCGATGCCGGTCGCCTGCTTGATCGCCTTGCAGGTGGCGTCGATCATCCCGTCGCCCTCGGCAGTCGCCTCGGACTTGTGGCCGTCGCGGCTCACGACGACCCTCGCCCGGGGCAACCCGATCGTGCCCCCCTGGACGTCGAGCACGTCGAGCACGAAGCCCTCCTCGACCGCCGTCCCGAGCTCCTCGGCGACGATCGCCTCGAGGTCGGCGTCGGTGAGCTGCACCTTGCGGTCCGCCAGCTCCTTGAAACGGGCGAAAGCCGCGTTCAAGGCATCACCCTGGACCACGATGCCGAGCTTTTGCAGCGTGTCCGCGAACGCGTGACGCCCGGTGTGCTTGCCGAGGATGATCTGGCCGCCCTCCCGGCCCACCGAGGCCGCGTCGATGATCTCGTAGGTCGAGCGCTCCTTGAGCACGCCGTGCTGGTGAATGCCCGACTCGTGGGCGAAGGCGTTCTTGCCCACGACCGCCTTGTTCCACTGCACCTGGTAGCCCGTGAGGCGTGCCACCATCCGGCTCGTGCGGGCCAGCTCCTTGGTTCTCACGTTCGTCTCCAAACCAGGAAACTGGTCCCCGCGGATCTTGAGCGCCATGACCACCTCCTCGAGGGCGGCGTTGCCGGCACGCTCGCCGAGGCCGTTCACACAGACCTCGACCTGGCGGGCACCTGCGCGCACTCCCGACAGGCTGTTCGCCACGGCGAGGCCGAGGTCGTTGTGGCAGTGGGTCGAGACGACGTAGTCGCCGGCTATCTCGTCGCGCACATGGGTCAGGAGGTCGCCGTAGTCCCAAGGGATGCCGTAGCCGACCGTGTCCGGGATGTTCAAGGTTGTGGCGCCGGACTCGACCGCCGTGGCCAGCACCTCGAGCATGAAGTCGAGCGGCGTGCGGGTCGCGTCCTGGGGTGAGAACTCGATATCCGCGGTGTGCTCACGCGCCCTCGCAATCCCCATACGCACCGCCTCGAGCACCTGATCCTCGCTCATCTTCAACATGTGCTCCATGTGGCTCGGGCTCGTCGAGATGAAGATGTGGATGCGGCTGCGCTCCGCGTCACGCAGCGCCTCGTAGCAACGGTCCACGTCAGCCAGCTGGGTCCTTGAAAGCGCGGCGATCACCGGGCCTTGGACGGTGCGGGCAATGACCTGAACGGCTTCAAAATCGCCCTGGCTCGAGACCGGGAAACCAGCCTCGATGTAGTCGACGCCGAGGCGCGCGAGCTGCTCGGCGATCTCGAGCTTCTCGCCCGGGTCGAGGGAGATCCCCGGCGACTGCTCGCCGTCCCTCAGTGTCGTGTCGAAGATGACCACCTTCTCGCTCATCGCTCGCTCCATAGTCGGGGCGCACCCGGGCCCTTCTCCCACCTTCTCGTGCCGTCGCCCTCCCCGCGCCCGGCCAACAAAAAACCTCCTGGCCGAAGGCGCAGGAGGCGTTGGCGAGCGCGAAAGGGGCGCCCGCCGTCAGGTAAGAAGGAGGACCTGGCTGAGCCGCTCGTTCGTCATGTCACCAGTGATTGTGGTGGACAGACCCGGGTCCGTCAAGCTTTCCCCCGGGACCACTAGCCGCCCGCGTCCCACTCGGTGCTCTCGGCGACGCGGCCGTAGCTGCTGCGATGGTGGACCAAGGGGGTCTGGCCGGCCTCGACGCCCATGTCGAGCACACGACCGAGCACGAGCATGTGGTCCCCCGTCTCGACGACGCGTTCGATGTCGCAGTCGACAAAGGCCACCACTCCCACCAGCACCGGGTTCCCCGAGGGTGCCGGGCGCCACTCGACGCCGTCGAACTTGTCGGCCTCGCTCGCCGCAAAGCGCGACGAGAGCCCGCCTTGGTCGTGGCCGAGCACGCTGACGCAGAACGATCCCGTGCTTCTGATCGGCGGCCAGCTCCTCGAGGTGTTCGCGACGAAAAAGCCGACGAGCGGGGGGTTGAGCGAGACGGGGACGAAGGTGCCCACGGACAGGCCCTTCGGGGCGCCGTCGACGATCCCGGCGACGACCGCAACGCTCGTCGGCACATACGCCATCACCCGGCGGAAGTGCTCAGCGCTGAGCTCGGGCACCGCCGGGCACCGGCCGCTAGGCGCCGGCGACGCTGTGGAGGTCGAGAATGCCGGCCGCTGTCCGGACCCGGTCGAGCAGCTCGCTCGGCACCGGACGATCCGTCGAGAGCAGCATCAAGGCCGTGCCGCCGCCCGATGTCTGGCCGACCGCCATGTTCGTGATGCTGACCCCGGCATCGCCGAGAGCGGTGCCGACGATCCCGATCATCCCCGGGCGATCGTCATTGCGCACGATGAGCAGGTTCGCCGCGAACGGCAGCTCGACGGCGTGATCGTCGACCATGACGATCCGCTCGGCGCCCGCCGACCCTAAAGTGCCCGAGGCGGCGTGGCCGCCACCGCGCAGGGTCACCTTGCTCACGTAATCGCCGGCCACGGTCGTCGAGGACTCTCGCACCTCCAAGCCGTGGTCCTTCGCGAAGCGGGGGACGTTCACATACGAGACCGGCTCTTCGGTCGCGGCCGCGAACACGCCCTTCAGCGCGCAAAGCGTCAGCACCCGGGTGTCCTCGGCCGCGAGCTCTCCCTGGTACTCGATCTCGAGATTGCTCGGCATCCCGTCGCACAACGACGCCAGCAGGGTGCCCAACCGCTCGGCCACCCCGCGGAAGGCCCGCACGGCATCGCAAGAGCCTCCGGCTGCGACGTTGACGGCGTAGGGGACGAGTTCCCCCGCCAAGGCGAGCACTATCTGCTCGGCGATCTGCTCGCCCGCCTTGTCCTGGGCCTCGGCCGTGCTGGCGCCGAGGTGTGGCGTGACGACGACCTGCTCGAGCTCGAACAAGGGCGAGAACGTGCACGGCTCGGTGGCAAAGACGTCCAGCGCGGCACCGGCGACCTGTCCCGAGGCGATGGCGTCGGCGAGCGCGTCCTCGTCGAGGATGCCGCCGCGGGCGGCATTGACGATGCGGATGCCTGGCTTTGCCTTTGCGAGCAGCTCCTTGCCGATGAGCCCACGGGTCTCGGGCGTCTTCGGAAGGTGGATGCTCACGAAGTCGGAGTTGGCGAAGACCTCCCCGAGGTCCAAGAGCTCGGCCCCGATCTGGCGCGCCCGGTCCGTGGTCACGTACGGGTCGTATGCGAGCAGGCGCATCCCGAACGCGGTCGCGCGTTGGGCCACGAGGGAGCCGATGCGACCCAGGCCGATGATGCCGAGCGTCTTGCCGTGCAGCTCGACGCCCTCCCATTTCGAGCGCTCCCACCGTCCCTGCACGAGGGCGGCATGGGCCTGGGGGATGTTGCGGGCCTGAGCCAGCATCAGGGCGAGCGCATGCTCGGCCGCCGACAAGATGTTCGACTGCGGGGCGTTGACGACCATCACGCCACGTCGTGTGGCCGCCTCGACGTCCACGTTGTCGAGCCCTATGCCTGCGCGCCCGACCGCGACCAGGTCTCGTCCTGCCTCGAGCACCTCGGCCGTCACGCTCGTGGCAGAGCGGATGACGAGGGCAGCCGCCCCGGGCACGGCCTGGAGGAGCTCTGCGGGCGTGAGCGACAGCTGCACGTCGACCACATGACCTGCTTGCACCATGAGCTCGAGACCAGGGGCCGAGAGCTTTTCGGTGACGAGGATCCTGGCCACGGCCTAGTCGCCCACTTCCGAGAACAGCTCGCCGAGACGCTCGATCCCCCGGATGAGGTCCGCGTCCGACAAGGCGTAGGAGAAACGTCCATAGCCGGGCGCACCGAAGGCCTCGCCCGGGACGAAGGCGACACGGGACTCCTCCAGCACGAGCTCGGCCAGCTCGAGCGTGGTCCCCGGTTTCGTGCCTCTCAGCTCGTGGCCGAGCACCCCCTCGAAGGACGGGAATGCGTAAAAGGCGCCCTCGGGCTCCACGCAGGTGACACCTTCGATCGCCGACAGCATCTGGTAAATAGTGCGGCGCCGGCGGTCGAAGGCCGCCTTCATCTCCTCCACTGCCGAAAGGTCCCCCGTCAGTGCTGCGATGGCGGCGCGCTGGGCGACGTTGTTGACGTTGGAGGTCTCGTGCGACTGCAGGTTCGTGGCGGCATCCACGACGTCGGCCGGGCCGACCAACCACCCGACCCGCCAGCCCGTCATGGCGTAGGTCTTGGCCACGCCGTTGGCGACCACGCAGCGGTCCGCGAGCTCGGGCACCACGACCGGCATGGAGTGCTGGGTGTGGCCCTCGTAGACGAGGTGCTCGTAGATCTCGTCGGTGAGCACCCACCAGCCGCGCTCGACCGCCAAGCGACCGATGTCTGCGATCTGGTCCCGGCTGTAGACGGCGCCGGTGGGGTTCGACGGCGAGACGAACACGAGCAGCTTGGTCCGTTCCGTCCCAGCCTGCTCGAGCTGGTCTGCGGTGACCTTGAAGCCGCTCGACGAATCGGTCGGCACCTCGACAGTGACACCGCCGGCGAGGCGGATCGCCTCGGGATAGGTCGTCCAGTACGGGGCCGGGAGGAGCACCTCGTCCCCGGGGTCGAGCAGCGTCGCGAAGGCGTTGAACACCGCGTGCTTCCCGCCGTTGGTGACCAGCACCTGCTTCGGGGTGATCTCGTAGCCGGAGTCGCGCGCCGTCTTGGTGACGATTGCCGCTTTCAGGTCCGCTAGACCTCCAGTCGGCGTGTAGCGATGGTTACGGGGATCGCGGCACGCGGCCACAGCGGCCTCGACGATCGCCGCCGGCGTCGGGAAGTCAGGCTCACCGGCACCGAAGCCGATGACGTCGACCCCCTCGGCCTGGAGCTGTTTCGCCTTGGCGTCGATGGCCAAGGTGGCTGACGGCGCCACCCCTCCGACGCGACGAGAGATGCGCCCTGATCCGGACGATCGAGCAAATGAAGGTGATGTCGCCATCTGCCTATGCTGGCACAGGTTCTGGCCCCCCTGTCCAGGCGCCACGTCCGGCGGCGCGGCGCTGTCTGTCCCACGCGACAAGCCGAACGGCCCGCCGGCCTTCTCAGGAGGTTCAGCTTGGCAGAACTTGTCATCCCGGAGCAGCTGCTGCCAAGAGACGGGCGTTTCGGGTCGGGTCCCTCGAAGGTCCGGACCGAAGCGGTGCGAGAGCTCGCGGCCCAAGCCCCGAGCTACCTCGGGACGAGTCATCGCCAACCGCGCGTGCGCGACGTCGTCGCCCGGGTCCGCTCGGGCATGGCAGAGCTGTTCGACCTGCCTGCCGGTTACGAGGTTGCGCTCGGTAACGGCGGGACTACGGCCTTTTGGGACGCCGCCACGTTCTGCCTCGTGGAGCGCAAGAGCCAGCACCTGTCATTCGGCGAGTTCTCGGCCAAGTTCGCCGAGTGCACTCGGGCGGCCCCGTTCCTCGAGGATCCGGAGGTCCTCGTCTCCGCGCCCGGCACGTGCTCGCGGCCGAGCGCCAAAGCGGAGGTGGACGCGTACTGCCTCACTCACAACGAGACCTCGACCGGCGTGCAGGCGCCTGTGCGGCGGCCTCGCGGGCCCGGCGGAGCCGCCGCGGACGGGCTCGTCCTCGTCGACGGCACCTCGGCTGCGGGCGGGCTGCGCTTCGACCCGGCCGAGATCGACGCCTACTACTTTGCCCCGCAAAAGTGCTTCGGGTCAGACGGCGGGCTCTGGCTCGCCCTGCTGTCACCGGCTGCGATCGAGCGCGTGGAGCGGCTCTCTGCAACGGGCCGGTTCGTGCCCGCCTTCTTGGACCTGAAGATCGCCATCACGAACTCTCGCCTGGAGCAGACCTACAACACCCCGGCCCTTGCCACCTTGTTCCTCTTGGCCGAGCAGGTGAGCTGGTTCCTCGGCAACGGAGGCCTGGAATGGGCCGCCTCACGGGCGGACCGCTCCGCCGAGATCGTCTACGGCTGGGCCGCACGCTCGGCGTACGCGCATCCCTTCGTCGCCGATCCGGCCGAGCGGAGCCATGTCACGGCGACCATCGATCTCGACGACTCCATCGACGCCCTGCAGGTGGCGGCGAGCCTGCGCGCCAACGGTGTCGTCGACACCGAGCCCTACCGCAAGTTGGGGAGAAACCAGCTGCGCGTCGCCCTGTTTCCTGCGATCGAGCCCGACGACGTCGAGGCCCTGACCGCTTGCGTCGACTGGGTCGTGGAAAGGCTGGGGGCCTAGGGCTGCAGCGTGGCCCCCGGTTGCTCGTCGCTCACCTGGTGCCGGGCAGCGAGGGCGTGGTCGTAGTGGTGGGCGATCCGCAGCCGCCAGGTCAGGCGCATGGTGTCGACGAGCATGTCGAACACCGCCCTCGGTGAGATCGTGCTCGAGAAGCGCTCGCGGATCTCGACCGGGAGCTCTACGACGTGTGTGTAGCCGCGGCGTCGGGCGACAGCGAGGAGCTCGAGGTCGAAGATGAAGCCGTCCTCCTCGAGGATCGGCAGCAGCTCGGTCACGATCTCGCGCCGCGCCAGCTTGATCCCGCTCTGGGTGTCGGTGACGTCCAAGCCGAACAACAAGCGGGTGAGCTCCTGGTAGCCCCAGGAGTAGAAACGGCGCAGCCACGGGTAGACCACGACCGACTCAGGGTGGCGCTTGCTGCCGATGGCGAAATCCGGAGAGCCTTGTTCGATGCAGTCGACGAACTCGCTCAGCACGGGGGCGGGGATGTCCCCGTCGCCATCGATGAACCCGAGGTAGCGACCCCGGCCGAGGCTGAGCCCGATTCGGAGCGCACGGCCCTTGCCCTGGTTGACGGGCAGGTAGACGACCTGAACCTCGGGGCCGAGCTGCTCGAGGCCGGCATCGTTGCCGTCGGTCGAGCCATCGGACACCGCGATCACCTCGAAGGCGACCTGCCGTTCCCTGAGCACCTCGATCACCTGGGCGACGTGGCCGACGAGGCTCGGGCCCGGGTTGTAGTACGGCACCACGACCGTCACCTCGAGCGGGCTCTCGGGTTCCACAAGCCAATTCTCCCACGCCCGCGGGGAGGTGCCGGAAACACCCCGCAGCTGTCGGGCCGCTCGGCGCACTCAGCCGACGTGGCCGGTGACGTACTGCTTGGTGCGCTCGTTTCGGGGCGAGTGGAAGATCTCGACCGTCGGCCCCACCTCGACGAGCTCACCGACACGGTCCTCGTCGAGCAGGAACACGGCGGCGTTGTCCGACACGCGGGCGGCCTGGAACATGTTGTGGGTGACGAGGACGATGGTGACCTCGGCGGCGAGGTGGGTGATGAGGTCCTCGATCTTGGCGGTGGCGACCGGGTCGAGGGCCGAGCAGGGCTCGTCCATCAAGAGCACGTCCGGCTCGATCGCCAGCGCCCGGGCGATGCAGAGCCGCTGCTGCTGGCCCCCCGACAGCCGCAGGGCTGTCTGGTGCAACCGGTCCTTGACGATGTCCCACAAGGCGGCGTGGCGCAGCGCCGACTCGGCGGCCTCGCGCAAGAGGGCCCTGTTGCGGATCCCGTTGAAGCGGAGCCCGGAGGTGACGTTGTCGAGGATGCTCATGGTGGGGAACGGGTTCGGTCTTTGGAACACCATCCCGATCCGGGCACGGAGGAGCTCGGGGTCGGTGTCGGGCGCGTAGACGTCGATGTCCCCGAGCCGGATGGACCCCTCGACCCGCCCGCCCGTGTGGTCGTGGAGGCGGTTGATGGCCCGGAGCACGGTGGTCTTCCCACAGCCCGAGGGGCCGACCAGGGCGGTCACCTGGCGGGCTGGCAGGGCGAGCGTCACGTTGCGGACGGCGACATGGTCGCCGAAGGACACCCGCACGTTCTCGAGAGTGACGGCGGGCTCGGCTTCGGGGTCGAGATGCGCGGGTGCCCGTGCGGCCGCCTCGAGGGCCACCGACGCCGGGGTGCGCGCGCTCGCGGAGAGAGCCGCCGGCGCCTCGGCCGCGCCGGCGCCGGCGGGGCCAAGCGCCCGGCCGTCGCCGGTCACAAGAGGCCTTTCCACCTCGGGCCCAAACACACCGGGCTCACCGGGCCCTGCGCGTGAGGTGCCAGGCCACGAGGCGGGCCACGCCGCTCAGAACCAGCACGAACAAGAGCAGTACGAGCGCGGTCGACCACGCCGTCTGCTGGGCGGCGGGGAACGGCTCGGTCCCTTCGGTGTAGATGAGCAGGGTCATGGCAAAGCTCGGCGCGGCGACGGTGAACAGCAGTGGCGCGGTCTCTCCCACGCCGCGCGAGACCGCCAGCAGGTTGCCGGTCACGAGCCCGGGCAGCGCGCCGCGCAGCACCACGGAACGGGCCACGCGAGAGCGCCGGGCGCCGAGCGCCACGCCGGCCTCCCACAGGTCGATTGCGACGGTGCGCATGGCCTCCTCGTCCGCCCGGATCATGATCGGCAACATCAGGACCGCAAGGGCGAAGGCGGCCGCCAGGTCCGAAAAGTGATGGAGAGGGCGCACGAGCAGGGCGTAGGCGAAGATGCCGATGACGATGGAGGGCACCCCGGTGAGCAGGTCGGCACCGAAACGGATCGCGCCCGCCAGGTGCCCCCGCCGCTCGTGGAGGAACAGGGCCGCCATGAGCCCGACAGGGATCGCCATCACGAGGGCGAGCCCGACGATCTCCGCGCTCCCGACGATGGCTGTCGAGATCCCGCCACCGGGGATCCCCACGGGCACGGGAGCGTGGGTGAGAAAGCCGATCGACAGCCCGGCAAGGCCTCGGTCGGCCGTGTAGGAGACCAAGGCGACGAGCGGAGCGAGCCCGATCGCCGCCGAGAGCACGCACAGGGCCTGGACAAGCCTGCCCGCCAGGCGCCGGCGGCCGAGGGTGCGGCGGGCGGCCGCCTGGATCACGGGACGCCGGCGCTCTCCGGCGGCCCAGCTCCACCTCGCCTCGGGGTCGTCGCCCGCGTCCGCTCCGGAGTCCGCCGCCCGGACAGTTCCGAGGAAGCTGCTCATGGCCTCACCCGGCGCCGGCGGCACGGCCCGGACGGCCCGGGCGGATGCCCCTGAGCAGTGCCTGCCCACCGGCGTTGACGGCCAGCGTCAGCACGAGCAGCACGGCGGCCAGGGCGATGATCGAGCTCGTACCGATCCCCGGCGCGGCCTCGGCGAACTGGTTGACTATCGCCGAGCCCAAGGTGGCGCCTGTCGAGATGAGCGAGTGGGGGACCGCCGGGCTGTTGCCTATGACCATGACCACGGCGATGCTCTCACCGAGAGCCCGTCCGACTGCCAGCGTGAGGGCGGCGGCGATCCCCGAACGCGCCCCGGGGAAGACGACCTCGCGCACGACCTGCCAGTGGGTGGCGCCGAGAGCCATCGCCGCCTCGCGGTCGGCGAGGGCGACCCCCGAGAGCGCCGTGCGGCTCAGCGCCACGACGGTGGGAAGGGTCATGACGGCCAGCACGACCGAGGCCAGCAAGATGCTCGGGCCGTAGGCAGGTCCGTGGAAGAACCACTCCAGCCCGGGGACGGCCTTCAGGAACGGCTCGAGGTAGTTCGCAAAGAGCGGCGACAGCACCAACAGGGCCCACAGTCCGACGACGATGCTCGGCACGGCGGCGAGCAGCTCGATCGCCGTCGACAGCGAGCCGGCCAGCCAGCGGGGAGCGAGCTCGGAGAGGAAGGCCGCCATGCCGAGGCCGACCGGGACGACGATGACCATGGCAACGAACGTGGTGACGACCGTCCCGACCACGAGGACGCCGGCGCCGTACTCGTTGGCAGTCGGGTTCCAGGTGCCCGACCACAAAAAGCCGATCCCCGAGTGCGCCAGCGCCTGGCTGGAGTCGATGGCGATGCTCACCACCAGGCCCAGCAGTACGGCCAGGAAGAGGCCCGCCGCCGCCCAACGGGCGGCGGCGTACCCCCGCCCACCGCGCCGGGCGTGCCGGCGCCGGAGCGCCTCTTTGACCGAGGCGGCGCTGGCCGCGCTCGTGAGCGCTGTCATTTCGAGAACAAGGGCCCACCCTCAGGTGTCTGCAAATCCTCGAGCCTCTGCGTGGCGAGCGCCGCCACGTCTGCCGGCAGCGGGGCGTAGCCGAGCGAGCTCGCGTACTGCTGGCCGGTGGTCACGACCCAGTCGAAGAGCTTGCCGAGGGCGATGCCCTTCGCCTCGTTGGGGTTCTTTTGGTACAGGAGCGTCCAGCTGAAATTGGCAAGCGGATAGGCGCCCGCGGCGGGCTCGTCGATTATCGAGAACTCGGATGCACTCAGGCCCGTCGCCTGCGATCCCGCCTGCGCGATGGAGCTGAGAGACGGGGCCACGAAGGCTCCGGCCTTGTTCTCAAGGGCGGCGTTCGTGAATTTGGCCTCCAACGCGTAGCCGTACTCGACGAACCCGATGGCGCCGCGCGTCTGGCTCAAGTAGGTGGCCACCCCGCTGTTCAGCTGCTCGCCCACCCCCACGCTCGCGAGCGGCCAGGTCTTGGACGGCTTCGTGCCGACCTTGGTCACCCACGCCGGTGCGGTCTTGATGAGGTAGGCGTCGAGGTCCCAGCCGGGGCCTGACGAGTCCGCCCGGTGCACGGGGACGATGGCCAGGTTCGGCAGGTTGGAGACGCCCGACACCTTGGCGATCTGCGGGCTGTCCCAGTTCGTGATCGTCCCGGCGAAGATGGCCGCCAACGTCGGTCCGTCGAGTTTGAGGCCGCTCGCCACGCCGGGGATGTTGTAGCTGATCGCCACCCCGCCCAGGTCCACTGGCACTTGCACGACGGTGCGCGGTGTCTTGGCCAGGTCCTTTGCCGCCATCGGGATCTCGGTGTCGCCGAAGTCGACCGTGCCCTGCTCGATGTCGCTGATGCCGACGCTGCTCCCCGCCGGCGAGTAGGTGATCGTCGTGTTCGAGTTCTTCTGGTGGTACTCGTAGAAGACCTTCTCGAAGAACGGGTTGATCGAGTTGGCCCCCGCTCCCGAGAGCGAGACCGACGTGGCCGTCTTGGTGTCGTATGCAGGGCCGAGCGGGCCTCCCGGGGCCGAGGTGGCGGTCAGCCTCGCCGGGCTCGGGGCCGCGGCGGCGGCCATGGACGAGCTCGGGCCATAGGCGGCGGCGAGCAGCCCGAGGCTCAGAGCTAGGGCGGCGGGAACGGCAGTGTGGCGACGGGACATGTTTCCTCCTGGTCGGGGGGCAGGTCGGGGGGGCGCCTACACCGTGTTTGCAAAATCTACCAAATCGATAGACTACAGTATCAGTGCGGGAGAGGCAAGGGCGGGAATGGCCGTGGTCACCATCGGCCGGCGCTCGATTACCGTGGCTTGGCGACCCAGGAGGACGGCCGATCCGGGCGGGCGGCCTAGGACTTCCGCTTCGGCACAGCCGTCAAGGTGACGACGTTCGAGTAGCCGTACAGGTAGTACCCGGGCTCGCAGGCCACGACTGCTCGGTAGCTGTCGGTCCTGCCTGGCACGGTGAAGGAGAACCTGCCTGCCGCCGACTCGTGGAGGGCGGAGATGTCAGACCAGTGCCCGATCGAGATCCGCCTCTCAAGCCTCACGACCTGACCGCCGAGCCGCGGCACTACTTGACCTGTCAAGGTGGTGCGCTTCCCGGCGGGCGCACGCAACCGGGCCAGCCTGACGACGACCGATTGGTAGTCGAGAACCGGCTGTGCCAGCAGCGGCGGGGCGTCGACGTCGGTCTCGTAGACCAAGCCGGCCCCCGACGGGCCAAGGACCGGCACGAGCGCGCCGGCGGTGGTGGCGCTGTTGTCGATGAGGAGCTGTGACCACTGCACCCCGTTGTAGGTCGTCTCGGAACAGATGTCCGAAGCGTCGCTCCGGTCCAGGAAGAACACGTGCACGAGGCCGCCGGCCTCCTGGACGCTCCAGTGGGCCGCGACGGCACCCGCCGGCTCCGGCACCTGGTACCGAGGGCCGAACGACTTGCCGTTGAAGAAACGCAGGAAAGCCCCTGGTGTCGACGTGCTCGAGTGCGTGAGCAGGGCCTTGCCCGAGACACCGGCCAGGTCCTCACCGTCGAAGATGCCGACGGGCGAGCCGTAGGAGCTCGACAGGTTGAAGTTGCTGCCGCTCGGCGCGTACTCGACGAGAGTGTCGCCTCGCGCGTCGTCACTGGCCACGAGGACCCCGCCTTTGTAGGTGGTCAACGACGTGTCGCCGTCGTACCTGTTGTTCGGGTTCGCCGGCGTCGTCAGCGCAACGTAGGGAGGCGGCGGCAAGGCTTGGACGTTCAAGGCCGTGGTCTCCGACGAGGCGACGACGAGCTGGTCATCAGCGAAGGTGGCCGCGCCGACACCTTGGATGACGCCGGCCGGGATCTCACTGGAGAAGGTCCTGCCGTCATCGGTGCTGTCGAACACGACGGCCCCGCCAACGCCGGAGAAAACCGGGATGGAGCAGCAGTCCTCCACCACCACCGCCACGTCGGTACCGCCTGTGGCGAGCACCTCGGGCACACCGGTGAAGTCGTCTTGCGCCCCGCGCCTCGTATACGCGCCCAGGGTGGCGGTCGAGGCGCACTGGCGCCCGCCCGGATGCAACGTGCAGACGACCGCGCTCGTGCCGGTTGCAGACAGGGACGCAAGCACGAGGGTGCCGTCTGGAAGAACGGCTCCAGAACCGGTGCCGCCCCCGGCGGCTCCGAGGCTGAACGGGGCCAGCTCCGGCTGGGGATCGCCCACCGTGTAGCCCTTGGCGGGGGCCAGCGCGCCGGTGCCGGCAAGAGCGGTCCCGACGGCCAGAGCCGTCGCGAGCATGGCCCTTCGGGCGGCCGTCAACTTCCTGCGGCCGGCTCGGGAGGCGGTGAGGACTTGGGCACGACGGCGACACTAGACAGCCCACCTCCGGTTGTCGTCGCGGCCGCCACCCGGGCGGGCCGCCCAGTTGGCTCAGGACGCGAGCGGCATCTCCACGGCAGCGTCCATGGCGAGCCGGAACAGAACCCGGCGAGGAGCCCGGCGACCGGGGCGGATCGCTACCGGAGACGGCTAGCCCCCCGAGACGTCTTCGAGGCGCTGGCGCCCTGCAGTCACGAAAGGCATCATCGCCCGCAGCTCAGCACCTACGGACTCGACAGGATGGGCCCTTCCGGCGGCGCGCAGCTCGTTGAACCGCGGCCTGCCCGCGCGGTCCTCCGCCACCCATTCGCTCGCGAAGCTCCCGTCCCTTATCTCGCCGAGGATCCGCCGCATCTCGGCGCGGGTCCGCTCGTCGATGATCCGCGGCCCACGAGTGAGGTCCCCGTACTCGGCGGTGTCCGACACCGAGAAGCGCATGCCCGCGATGCCTTGTTCGTACATGAGGTCGACTATCAGCTTCAGCTCGTGCAGGCATTCGAAGTAAGCCGATTCAGGCTGGTAACCGGCCTCGACAAGGGTCTCGAAGCCGGCCATGACGAGCGCGGTCAGCCCCCCGCAGAGCACGACCTGCTCGCCGAAGAGGTCGGTCTCTGTCTCCTCGGCGAAGGTCGTCTCGAGCACGCCGGCCCGGGTCGCGCCAAGGGCGTCCGCGTACGACAGTGCCAGTTCCATCGCCTTGCCCGAGGCATCCGCCGACACGGCGATCAGCGACGGCACGCCACCGCCTTCGGTGTAGGTGCGGCGCACGAGGTGACCTGGCCCCTTGGGAGCGACCATGGCGACGTCGACGCCCGCTGGCGGGGTGATCAGGCCGAATCGGATGTTGAACCCGTGGGCGAAGAACACTGCGTCGCCCTCGCTGAGATGAGGTGCGATGTCCGCCTCGTAGACCGCCGCCTGCTCGGTGTCGGGCAAGAGGATCATGACGAGGTCGGCCTCGCCGACGGCCTCGGCCACGCCGGTGACGCGAAGACCCGCCGCCTCCGCCTTGGCGCGCGAGGACGACTCGGGCCTGAGCCCGACCCGAACGTCGACTCCGGAGTCGTGCAGGTTCAGCGCGTGCGCATGGCCCTGCGAGCCGTAGCCGATGATCGCCACCTTGCGCGACCGGACCAGGGAAGGGTTCGCATCGTTCTCGTAATAGAGCTTGGCCATGACGCTCCTGTCGTTCTAGCTGGTTGGAATGTTGCCTTGCACGGCGAGAAACGGTGCTCGGACGTTTACGGGGCCTGCTGGCCACGGGGCACGGGCGACCGGCGCCACGGGCCCCGCTGGTGGCCTAGGCGATGTCGACGACGCTCATCGCTCCTGACGGCGACGACCTCTTGTCCAGCTTAGGAAGCGCGATCCGGCCGGAGCGTTGCAACCCCGCGATCCCATAAGGCCTCATCAGGCTCTCGAAGTCGTCGAGCACCTCGGGCGCGCCCGCGACCATGACCGTGATCGCCTCGTGGCCGACGTCGACGATGCGGCCGGCGAAGACGCCGACGAGCTGGATGACCTGGGAACGTTGTCCGGCGTTGGCCGAGACGCTCACTAGCAGCAGCTCGGCCTCGCGAGCCTCGTCGGGGTGGAGCTCGCCGATCTCGACGACGTTGATGAGCTTGTCCAGCTGTGCCACGACCTGCTCGAGCGGCGAGGACTCGACGTCGACGACGATCGAGATCCGGGAAAAACGCTCGTCGTCGGTGGGTGCGACGGCCAGGGAGAAGATGTTGTAGCCACGACGCGAGAACAGCCCCGCGACGCGTGCGAGCACCCCGGCCTTGTTCTCCACCAGGACCGAGAGCAGGCGGTGGCGGGGGCCGTGGGGCCGGTGGTCCTGGGTCATTGCGACACCTCCGAGTCCCGGAGTCGCTGAGACGGGTGCACGACGATGTCGTCGTTGGAGGCCCCGGCGGTTACCATCGGGAAGACCTGCTCCATCGAGTCGGTCCTGAAATCGATCACCACGGGCCTGTCGTCTATGTCGTTGGCCTTCTCGATCGCGGGTGTGACCTCCTCCGGGCTCTCCACCCGCAGGCCGACACAGCCCATCGCCTCGGCCCAGCCGACGTAGTCGGGAAGGTCCGGCGACAGATAGACCTCCGAATAGCGCTCCTCGTAGAACATGTGCTGCCACTGTCGCACCATGCCCAGATAGGCGTTGTTCAAGATGGCGATCTTCACCGGGATGCGCTCCGCGCTCGCCGTCGCAAGCTCCTGCGCCGTCATCTGGAAGCAGCCGTCGCCGTCGACCGCCCACACCATGCGGTCCGGGCGCCCAACCTTGGCCCCGATGGCCGCCGGCACGGCGAAGCCCATGGTCCCGAGACCGCCAGAGTTGACCCATGTGTTCGGGTACTCGAAAGCCCAGTGCTGAGAGGCCCACATCTGATGCTGGCCGACACCGGAGACGAGGATCGTGTCCGGCGGGGTGGAGGCCCTCAGCCGTTCGATCACGAACTGGGGCTTGAGAGTGGGACGCCGGCCTGCTCCGCCAGTGACGACTCCGGCGTGCTCGGGCTCGGAACAGTCGTAGGTGCAGGGGTACTCTGCCTGCCAACGCTGAAGCGTCGCGACCCAAGGCGCGAGACGGCCCCGATCGAGCGGACCGCAGGCGGCGATCGAGGCCACGAGCGCCTCGATGGCGAGACGGCAGTCGGCGAGGATCCCCACCTCAGGCCGTCTGACCTTGCCGATCTCGGCCTTGTCGATGTCGACATGGACCACCTTCGCCCCCGGGGCGAAGGCAGAGACCTTGCCCGTCACGCGGTCGTCGAAGCGGCTGCCGAGGGCGAGCAACAGGTCCGCCTTCTGCATGGCGGTGACGGCGGTGTAGTTGCCGTGCATGCCGGGCATGCCCAAGCACAACGGATGACTGTCAGGGAAAGAACCCCGCGCCATCAGCGTGGTCACGACCGGGATGCCCGTCAGGTCCACCAGCTCGCGCAGGGCTTTCGAGGCACCAGACTTCAAGATGCCGCCCCCGGCGTAGATCACCGGCCGCTCGGCCGCCACCACGAGCTCGGCGGCGGCCCGGATCGCCGCCGGGTCAGGCTGCGACGGCGGGTGGTAACCGGGCAGGTTGACGCCGTCGGGCCAGTACCACTCCATCGTGGAGGTGGCGACGTCCTTCGGAAAATCGATGAGGACAGGCCCGGGGCGGCCCGTCGTTGCGATGTAGAAGGCTTCGCGGACCACCTGGGGGATGTCGGCAGCATCGGTGACGAGCCAGTTGTGCTTCGTGACGCCGAGGGTGATGCCGGTCGTGTCGCTCTCCTGGAAGGCGTCGGTCCCGATGGCGCTCGTGGCCACCTGGCCGGTGACGCAAACGAAGGGGATCGAGTCCATATAGGCATCGGCGAGCGCCGTCACGACGTTGGTGGCGCCCGGGCCGCTCGTGACCATCGCCACGCCAGGTCGACCCGTCGCCTGCGCGTACCCCTCGGCCATGTGTCCCGCACCCTGCTCGTGGCGAACCAGGATGTGGCGTATGGGCGAATCGATGATGGGGTCGTATACGGGAAGGATCGCCCCACCGGGCAGGCCGAATATCACTTCGACCTCCTGCATCTCGAGGCTCTTCACAAGCGCTTGCGCTCCAGTGAGCTCCATCGGTGCTTCCTCTCACTCTCGTCGTAGGGTCGGTGGGTGGTCTCAGGTTCTGTCACTGGTCGTCTTGCCCGATAACCGCGTGCTCCGGTGCTCCGGTGCCGGAAAACGAAACGACCTCCCCTTTGGGGAGGTCGCAGGCGCAACAACGCGAGTGGCGTCGTGCGCTAGGTGATAAGTACGAGGCTGCCGGTTGCGGTCATCGCCTGCAAGTGTTGCAGAGCAGGCTCCCGACCGCAACCTTCGACCGCGAGCCGGGCGTCGCCCGAGCGAGGTCGCCCTGGCACGCCCGCCTACGGCTCGGTGACCGCGCCCCGTTCCGCCCCGACGACGAGCCGGGCGTACTTGCCGAGCACCCCGCTCGGATAACGCGGGATGGGCGGCTTCCACTGTTCCCGCCGGCGCTCGAGCTCAGCTGGTTCCACGAGGACGTCCAGGCGGCCGGCGTGGGCGTCGAGCACGACCTCGTCGCCGTCCTCGACCAGGCCGATCGGGCCGCCGACGGCGGCCTCGGGCGCCACGTGGCCGACGCAGAACCCTTGCGTGCCGCCGGAGAACCGCCCGTCGGTGACGAGGGCGCAGTCGCCACCTCGCCCGGCGCCGGTCATGGCGCCCGTGACGGCGAGCATCTCGCGCATCCCCGGACCTCCCTTCGGCCCTTCGTAGCGGATGACCACGACCGTCCCTGGCGTGACGGCCCCGGCGAGGATCGCCTCCATGGCCGCTCCCTCACCATCGAAGACCCGGGCCCGACCGGCAAAGGAGAGGTTCCCGTCGATTCCCGCGACCTTCACGACGGCACCTTCGGGCGCGAGCGAGCCGCGCAGGATGGCGATCCCCCCGTCGGCGTGGATCGGATCGGCGAAGGGATGGACGACCGAACCGTCGGGAGCGGGCGGGTCGAGGTCGGCGAGGTTCTCGGCCATCGTCTTGCCGGTGACGGTGAGGCAGTCACCGTTGAGCAGGCCCTCGTCCAGCAGGGCGCGCAGCACGACCGGGACACCTCCGATCCGGTCCAAGTCGGTCATGTGGTACTTCCCGTGCGGTTTCATGTCCGCCAGGTGCGGCACGCGCCGGCCGACGCGGGCGAAGTCGTCCAGGTGCAGCTCGACCCGGGCCTCGTTCGCGATGGCAAGCAGGTGGAGCACGGCGTTGGTCGAGCCGCCGAGGGCCATCACCGTGACGATCGCGTTCTCGAAGGCCTCCTTGGTCATGATCTGGCGGGGACGGATGCCCTGCTCCAGCAGGCCCATCACGGCCTGGCCGCTGGCGTAAGCGAGATCGTCCCGCCGGCGGTCGACCGCCGGCGCCGAAGCGCCCGCCGGCAGCGCCATGCCCAGCGCCTCGGCCACAGACGCCATGGTGTTGGCGGTGAACATACCCGCACACGAGCCCTCCGTCGGGCAGGCGTTGCGTTCGATCGCCACCAGTTCCGCGTCGTCGATCGTCCCCGCCGCGCGGGCACCAACCGCCTCGAACACCGAAACGACGTCCAGTGCGCGATCGCGCAGCCGCCCCGGCAGGATCGTGCCGCCGTAGACGAAGACCATCGGAAGGTCGAGGCGGCCGGCGGCCATGAGCATCCCGGGCAGTGACTTGTCGCAGCCGGCGAGGCCGACGAAAGCGTCGAAACGCTCCGCGTGCATCATCGCCTCCACCGAGTCAGCGATGATCTCGCGGCTCACGAGCGATGCATGCATCCCCTCGTGGCCCATCGCAATGCCGTCGGAGACCGCGATGGTGACGAACTCGAAGGGAAAGCCGCCAGCCGCGCGCACTCCCGCCTTCGCCCGCTGCGCGAGGCGGGCAAGGGGCAGGTTGCAGGGCGTCACCTCGTTCCAGGTGGAGGCGACGCCGACTTGAGGCTTGTCGAAATCGCCTTCGGTCATCCCGACCGCACGGAGCATTGCCCTCGACGGCGCGCGGCGGAAGCCCTCGGTCACGTCCTGGCTGTGGATCTTGAGCGAGCGGATCTTGTCGGTCATTGGTAGTCAGGGGCGCGGTGCTCGCAAAGCGGGCCCGGTTCCCCATCCCCCTTTCAATCCGTGCGTGCGGTTTTCCCGCACACGGCTTAACGACGGTCGTCTGGACATGGTTACGCA
>JBEKBT010000058.1:0-20872 GCA_050015255.1 Acidimicrobiales bacterium | reverse complement strand
GGTCACCTCCAAGGGCACGATGGTGTTCGCCCTCGATGCGGTGAGCGCCCCCAGGACGGTGAACAACTTCGTGTTCCTGGCGCGCTATCACTACTTCGACGGGATCGCCTTCCACCGCGTCATCCCCGGTTTCGTGCTGCAGGGAGGCGATCCGGAGGGGACCGGCGCCGGCGGGCCCGGCTACCGTTTCGAGGACGAGCTGCCCCGCCCCGGGCGCTATGAGCTCGGCTCCCTCGCCATGGCGAATGCCGGAGCGAACACGAACGGGAGCCAGTTCTTCGTCATCTCGGGGCCCGACGGGATGCGACTGCCTCCGCTCTACTCGCTCTTCGGTCAGCTGGTTTCCGGGCGGGATGTCGTCGCGGCGATCGACGCGGTGGGGACCAAGTCCGGCTCCCCCAAGGAGAAGGTCCTGATCGAGTCGGTCACGGTCACCGAGCTGGACTGAGCAGTCCGAGCCGGGGAGAGGGGCGGGGAGCGAGCTGAGCTGGGGAGCTGAGCTGGACTGGCTGGCCGCGGCTCGAGGAGGGCGCCCGGACGTCCGAGGCGAGAAAAGGGGCGGTTAGCGGGGAAGGGCTTCCAGGCCGGCTTCCACGCCGTCGAGGTAGATGGCGACCGGTCTTTCGCCCGCGGATCGCCACGAGCCGTCTGTGTCCCGGATGAGAGCCGTGCGCTCGGGGATGCCTGCGACCGGGAGCCCCGCCGGGGCGAGCTCGAGAGTCCGCCAGAAGTGGTGCGAGGCGCCCGAGTCATGATGGGGCACGACTGCCAGCTGCTCGACGAGGCCGAGCCCCACGGTGAAGGCTCCTCCCCGGGGGTCGACCATGGGATCGACGAGCACCATCGCCCCGGCAGACGATCCGGCCACGACCGCGCCCTGGTGCCAGGCGTTCGCGAGCGCCTCGAAGACGAGTGAGCCCTTCAGCACCGAGAGGAGGTGGAGGGGCGAGCCCCCTGAGAGGTAGATGAAGCTGGCATCGCGGACCACGGCCGCATTGGCCTCGTCATTGGCTTGCGCGTGGCGGAGCACCATCAATCCGCGGACGCTGGTGCCCAGGGACGAGAACCAACTCCGCGCCGTTGCGACCGCTCGATCGGGATGCTCGTAGGCAGCTGCCGTCGGCAGGACCAGCACTTCGTCCGCGCCCGAGCGTTCCAACAGCTCGGCGTCATAGTCGGCGCCCGGCTGCCACTCGGCGCCGCCGACAAGAGCGAGCAGTCCGGCCGAGGGCCGGGTCTCGCCGCCGGTCGCCGGTCCTGGCGCGTCGTCGGCCCAGGTCAGCGATCCTGGCGCGTCACCAGCTCGAGGCGCGCTCCCGGTCTCAGTCGCCGCCCTTGGCGCGCCGATGCCACCGGGCGGGTCCGCATGCTGCTGATCGCTCACGGGGCGGGAACCTACACCTTGGCCGGTGGGATGTACCTAGCGGATTCGACGGAGCCCGACTCGGTGTCGAGAACCAAGATGGATCCCTTTCTCACCTCCACTGGCCCGCTCAGGGGCGTTCCGGCGGCTACGAGCAGGTCGACGAGGCCCCAGATGACGTCCCCGTGCGTGCAAAGCACCGGCACAGCCCCGGCGGCCGTGAGCTCCTTGAAGCGCACGAGGAGGCCGTCCGCATCGGACCCTTCTGAAAGGAACTCCTCAATCACGATCGGCAGCCCGCACGCGGCCGCAAGCGGCTGAAGGGTCGCCAGGCAGCGTTTCGCAGCGCTGGACATGAGCAACGTGGGCCTCGGTTCGCGTGCCCTGGCGCTGCGCTTGTGCGAGGGCGCTTCGGGAGATGCGGTATCGAACCGGGCGACGAGCGCCCGGGCCTCTTTGATGCCGCGGTCTGTAAGCGGGCGGTCGCTGTCGGAGCCCGTCCAGCCGTCACGCGGCAAAGCGTGCGCATGGCGCACGACGTAGATCGACGCCGGTGCCACGGCCTCACCCCTCGCATGAGCTCGCGAGTCACGTGGCATCCCGGAGCTTGAGTTCGAATTACTCGTCATCAGTGCACGATGCTCAGACCGACCGCCGCCCCGACACCGTAGGTGACCGCGCCGGCTGCGGCGCATATCGCAAGTTGGCGGAAGGCCGACCACCACCACGGGCGTCCTGTGAACAGCGAGAGCGCAGAGCCCACGATCACCGCGGCAATAGCAGCGATCACGATCGACACGAGCACGAGGCCGGAGCCGTGCCCGAAGAGAAACGGGAGCAGCGGCAGCAGGGCCCCGACGCTGAAGGTCACGAAGGATGCGAACGCCGCTGACACAGGTCGGCCCAGTGAGTCCGGATGGATGCCGAGCTCCTCTCGGGCGTGGGTCTCGAGCGCCATCTGCGGGTCGGCCATCATCTGGCGCGCGACCTGTATGGCGAGCTCGCTGGAGATGCCCCGGCTCTCGTAGATCTTCACGAGCTCCTGGAGCTCGCCTTCTGGGCGTCGATGGATCTCTTGGCGCTCACGTTCGAGCTCACGCTGGAACAACTCGGTCTGCGCCCGCATGGAGATGTACTCGCCGGCAGCCATCGAGAAGGCGCCGCCCAGCAGCCCAGCCAGGCCCGCGAGCCGCACCACTCCAGCGGGTGGGTTCGCCCCCGAGAGGCCGAGGATCAGAGAGATGTTTGTCACGAGCCCGTCGCTGATCCCGAACACGGCGGCGCGCGCGCTGCCACCCTGGACGTCGCGATGGTGATGATCGTGCACCTCGCCGCGGTCTTGCGTCTTGAACCGAGGCTGCCGGAGAGCGGCCGCCCATCCGCGGACACCGGGCCTGCGAGGGCGAGCCTTGACGGCTCGCGGTGAAGGCGCAGGAGGGCGGTCGGCTGATCGGGCCACGACTCCAGTTTGGAACAGGTGGATGCCGAAGGTGTAACCGGTGCCTCGGCCATGGCGCCAGGGGCGAAGTTGCGCCACCTGAGGGTCATCAAGTTCTCAGAAGACGGCCATAAACGGCGGGTTTGACCGAATGGGCGCGTCCGCCCACCAACGTCCAGCGCCTAGACTCGGCTTGATCTTATGGACCGGCCGCCATCAGGAGCTCGTCGCGAGAGCGGTCTTCGAGGGCGTCGCGCATTTCGCCGGCGGCCGGGGCGTAAAGCCCCCTTTAGCTGTGCCGTGATCTGAGCCAGCTCGGACATGGACGCTCTCGACGTCATACTCCTCATCGTCATCCTTGCGGCTGCTTTCCGTGGGCTCCGACGGGGAGCGGCGGTGCAGGTTCTGTCCTACGGCGGGGCCCTGGCCGGCTTGGCCGTCGGCGTGGTGCTCGTGCTCCTCGTCTGCCCCCATCTGAGCGGGGCGCACACAAAGACGATCGTCGTCCTCGTCCTGCTCCTCGTCCCCGCGGCCGTTCTCGCCACCGGAGGGCGCCAACTCGGCGCGGGACTTTGGCGGCGGCTGCGCCGGGCCCGCTTCGGCACCGTGGACGCCGTCGGTGGAGCGGTCGTCGCCACGGGCGGTGCCCTTGTCGTGATCTGGCTGCTGGCCTCCATACTGGTGAACAGCCAGTTCTCCTTGGTGGCCAATCAGATCAACGATTCGAAGATCGTCCGCGTCGTCACCAAGGTCATGCCCCCGATCCCCACGGCGCTCGCGCCGGCAGAGCGTTTCTTGAGCGACGAGGGCCTGCAGGTCGTGGCCGACGGGCTGATCCAGCTTGCCGGGCCGGTCCCTTACCCCAGCGGGTCCCTGGTGCGGGCGGCAGCCACCATTGCCGACCCCTCCACCGTGAAGGTCGTGGCCGTCGGCTGTGGTGAGATCCAGGAGGGCTCGGGCTTCGTCGTCGGTCCGGGTCTCGTCGTCACCAACGCCCATGTGATCGCGGGCACCGAGTCGATCAGAGTCGAGGACGCCGCCGGCGACTACGTCGCCGTCGTGGAGCTTTTCGACCCCGAGTTCGACTTGGCCGTCTTGCGAGTGCCAGGTATCTCCGAGCGAGCCCTCACCATCGACCCGGACACGGTGGGACGCGGAACGAAGGCCGTTGTGATCGGCTATCCCGAAGGTGGTCCCCTGAGGGTCGACCCCGCGGGCGTGCGTTCTGAGATCCTCGCAACCGGGCTCGACATCTACGGTCAGAACCCGACGGTGCGCGCGGTGTACGAGGTTCAGGCCCTGGTTCGGCCAGGCAACTCGGGTGGTCCGCTCGTCGAGCCGGACGGTCTCGTCATCGGGGTCGTCTTCTCGAGGTCGCCGACGACGCCTGACATCGGCTACGCGCTCGCCTCCCCGGGAGTGCTCCAGCGCGTCGAGAAGGCGGAGAGATTGACGCCCGCCACGGTCGTGGGCACGGGCGGTTGCATCCCGAGATGACCCGGCTGGACGGCGCCGGAACGTCGGCTGGACGGCGCCAGGCGTCTCCTGGGCAGCGGCAAGTCTTTGCTCCACGACAGCGACGCGGGTCGGCAATGATGGAACCGTGGCGCTTCGGATCGAAGACTACGGCCTGATCGGGGACACGCACACAGCCGCTCTAGTCGGTCGTGACGGCTCTATCGACTGGTTGTGCCTGCCGCGGTTCGACTCGGCGGCCTGCTTCGCCCACCTGCTCGGGGGCGCCGACCACGGCTACTGGCGGATCGCGCCGACCGCGAGCCCACCGGTGGGTGAGGGCCAACCGCTCCTAGCTGCGCGCCGACGCTACATCGGCGACAGCTTGGTGCTCGAGACCGAGTTCGACCTGTCCGAGGGAAGCGTCCGTCTGACCGACTGCATGCCGATCAGGGAGCGCAGCCCGAGCATCGTCCGGTTGGTCGAGTGCTTGAGCGGAACGGTACAGGTGCGCATGGACCTCGAGATCCGTTTCGGGTACGGGTCGGTCGTGCCGTGGGTGCGCGGTGTCGACGGTCAGCTCATCGCGATCGCCGGCCCGGACGGGCTGGCGCTGTGGACCACCGCCCACACACGTGGCGAGGACATGCGCACGGTCTGCGACCTCCGCCTGCGCGAGGGCCAGCAGGTTCCCTTCGTGCTCACCTACTTCCCTTCCCATGGCGATGTAGGCCGCCCTGTGGCTGCCCAATACGCGATCGAGGAGACCACGCGCTGGTGGCAGGAGTGGGCGGATCTCGCCAACTTCCATCCGCACAGATGGCGCGGCGCCGTGGTCCGTTCCCTCATCACGCTGAAGGCGCTCACCTACGGGCCGACGGGCGGCATCATCGCCGCTCCCACGACCTCCCTTCCCGAGACCATCGGGGGCGAGCGGAACTGGGACTACCGGTACTGCTGGCTCCGTGACGCCACCATGACGTTGTCCTCTCTCATGGCCGCGGGCTATCGCGAGGAGGCCGCCGAGTGGCGCGACTGGCTCTTGCGCGCCGTTGCCGGCGATCCGTCCGAGCTCCAGATCATGTACGGCGTGGCCGGGGAGAGGGACCTCAAGGAGTACGTTCTCGACTGGCTTCCCGGCTACGAGAGCTCCAAGCCCGTGCGCGTCGGCAATGCGGCCTCGGACCAGTACCAGCTCGACGTCTACGGCGAGGTGCTCGGCACCCTGCACGAGGCACGGCGAACGGCCCTCGAGCCGGCCGGCCCGGCCTGGGACCTCGAGCTCGTGCTGATGGACTTCATCGAGACGGGCTGGAGACAGCCCGACGACGGCATCTGGGAGGTGCGGGGGCCTCGTCGTCATTTCACCCATTCCAAGGTGGAGGCGTGGGTGGCGGTCGACCGGGCAATTCACGACGTGGAGGACTTCGGGCTCGAGGGCCCCCTGGACAAGTGGAAGTCCTTGCGCGAAGAGATCCACAAGGAGGTGTGCGAGAAGGGCTTCAACGCAGAGCGCAACACCTTCACCCAGTACTACCGCTCGAAGGAGCTCGACGCCAGCGTGCTCATGATCCCTCTCGTGGGGTTCCTGCCGCCGAAGGACCCCCGGGTGATCGGGACGGTCGAGGCAATCAGCCGAGAGCTCACGGTGGACGGTTTCGTCAGCAGGTACGACTCGGAACGCTCGGATCGCGTCGACGGTCTCACGGGTCGCGAGGGGGTCTTTCTTCCCTGTTCGTTCTGGATGGTCGACGACTTGCACCTGATCGGACGCCACGACGACGCCGTCGAGCTGTTCGAGCGGCTCTTGTCGTTGCGCAACGACCTCGGCCTTCTGGCCGAGGAGTACGACCCGGTGGCAGGACGCCTCGTCGGCAATTTCCCCCAGGCCTTCTCCCACGTGTCGTTGGTCAACAGCACGGTCGGGCTTCTCGGGAAAGCCCAGGGCTTCACCCACGAGCACCGGCTCGCCAGGATCGGGCCGAAGCTGGGCAGCGAGTCAGGCTTGCAGACGAGGCGTCGTCGCAAGCGACCGGCGATGGGGAATTGAGGGGCACGGCACCAGCCGAGGACGTCGTGGCGCGCAGGCGTCAAGACCGGTGACAAGTGGTAACAACGGTCCTGGCGCACCGAGCCTTTCAGGACACCGGTGAGGGAGTGTCCGACAACACCCGGTACGCCCAGGACCTTCCCCCTCACGCTAGGACGGCCGCTCGAGGGACCATAGAGCCAAAGGTCCCATTTCGAGATGTCAAACTCGTTGCGGCACTTGTTGCGGTCGAGCGTTCGCGAATCTCGTCTTACGTGGGCTCGGCGACGGCCCTCGCCCCTTTGTTGTCAGTGGGGTGCGCGCAACGACACGTCCTCTTCTCCGAGAGCATCGAGCTCGTCGCGCTCGGCCGGCAGCTCGGGACGGAACAGCTGCTGCGCGATGAGCGTCGGCAACAGGGCAGAGAGGAGCACGACCGTGACGAGCTCGGTGTACTGAGCCTTGTCGACGAGATGGTGCGTCAAGCCGAACAGCGCCGAGATCGACCCGAAGGTGAGACCCGTCGCCATCAAGAGCGTCGTGTATGTGCGCTCGCGCGCGGGGATGCGAAAAGCCGACGCCGTCGGCCAGACACCGAGGAGCTTGGTCACCATCTTGACGCCGAACAAAAGGGCGATCACCCCCGCGCCCGAGACGAGCACCGGTGCGGAGATGAGGAGACCAGCGTGCAGGAAGAAGAAGGGAGTCTACAGGGCGAAAGCGATGGATCGGATCCTGTCCACGAGCAGCCGGTCGTTCACGAACACGCCGGCGACGACCAGTCCGGCCACATAGGCCGGCAGCACCGCTTCGCTGCCGGCCGCGGTGGCGAGACCGCCGAGGGCGAAGAGCACCACCAGAAGGAACTTCACCTCGGGCTCGCTCACACGGTGTCCGAAGCGGTCGATCACAAGGCGCGTCGCCTTCGGAAGGACCAACAGCGCCAGGATCGTGACCGCCACGAAGACGAGAAGCAGCCAGTCGTAGGTGGCGAACAGGCCGCCCAGGGCGAGCACGGTCCCGAGATCGGTCACGAAGCACGCCGCCAAGATGAGCTTGCCGAGCTCCTCGCGGTTGAGCCCCGTCTCGATCATGACGGCGTAGACCACGGCGACAGAGGTGGTGCTCAAGGACACGCCTCCTATCTCCGCGCCGTGGAGGGGCCAGCCGAGGACGAGCTTGCAGAACCCGAAGGCTCCGAGGAACGGGAGCAGGAAGGACACGATGCCGAGCGCCAAGCTCGGCTTCCAGTGTTTGCGCAGGGAGACCGGGTCGATCTCGGCTCCCGCCAGGAAGGTCAGCATGAGCGATCCCGCGCCTGCGAGGAACGTCGTGACCTCGGTCTGGCGGATCTGCTCCTTGAGGCCTGGAATGTTGCCGAGCACAGCTCCGACAAGGATCTCGACGAGAGCGACGGAGAGGCCGAACTTGATGCTGATCAGCGACGCAAGGAGCGCCATGGCGATCCAGATGGCGAAGACGTAGTAGGAGTTCACTCGTACCCCCGATCTGGCTGACAGGGGTACGTAGCCCTACCAGCGTCCGCTGTAGCTGGTAGAAGCCATCAGTCGAATTCGCATCCGACCATTCGAGGAGCGGGCCTCATCGCGCCTGCCCGAGACTATAGCGACGTGGGTCGGGGTTGACCCAGATAATAAGAGTGATTATCATTCCGGCATGGTGGGCATGAAGCTGCCGGGACACGAGAGTTCTCGCACGAGAATCTGTGCGCAGCCGGCGGCGACACGTCACCGGGGGAAGGCCGTCGCCATCTGTCTCGGCGTGGCAGTGCTCGGATGTGCCTGCTCGACCACGCCGGCTGCTCACAGCGGCGGAATGATCGTCGCCGTGGGCGCGGAGAGCCAGTACGCGAACGTCATCGCCCAAGTCGGCGGCAGGTACGTCCAGGTGAGCGCGATCATGAGCAACCCCAGTGCCGATCCCCACTCGTTCGAGGCGAGCCCGTCTGTGGCCCAGGTCATCAGCGCTGCCCAGCTGATCGTTCAGAACGGCATCGGGTACGACACCTTCATGAACACCATCGAGGCCGCGTCGCCGAACCCGAAACGGAAGGTGATCGACGTCCAGAACCTGCTCGGGCTCCCGACGAGCACGCCGAACCCGCACCTGTGGTACAGCCCGAAGACGATGCCGGTCGTGGCGAAGGCGATCGCCGGCGACCTGTCGGCTCTCGGTCCTGCCCACGCCGCCTACTTCCGGGCGAGGCTGGCCGCGTTCGACCGCTCCCTCGGCCCGTGGCTTCAGGCGCTCTCCAGTTTCAAGGCCCGCTATCCACACACTCCGGTGGCCACTTCCGAACCCGTCGCCGACTACATGTTGGAGGCCGCCGGGACCGACGACGAGACGCCTTTCTCCTTGCAGGCGGACATCATGAACGGGGTGGACCCGGCTCCGCAGGACATCACGCTCGAGGACAACCTGTTCACCCAGCACAAGGTCAGGGTGTTCCTGTACAACGAGCAGGTGAGCGACTCGATCACCCAGTCCTTCCTCGGGCTTGCCAAGGCCAGCCGGATACCGGTCGTGGCCGTCTACGAGACGATGCCAACCCCCGGCTACGACTACCAGGCATGGATGCTGGCCGAGGTACAGGCACTGGAGAAGGCCGTCGCCGACAAGGTCTCGACGGAGCGATTGTGACCGACCCGGCCCCACCCACCCCAGCGGGCGACGAGGTGCTCTCGCTCGAGGGCGTCTCCCTCTGGCTGTCCGGGCGCGAGATCCTGCACGAAGTCAGCTTCAGCCTTCACGCCGGGGAGTTCACCGGCCTGATCGGATCCAACGGCGCCGGCAAGACGACCATCTTCCGGGTGATCCTCGGACTGGAGACGCCGTCAGCAGGCACGGTGCTTTTCGGCGGCCGCCCGCGCCCGCGTCGCAACCGGTCCATCGGCTATGTCCCCCAACACGTCGACCTCGATCCGGATGCACCCTTGCGGACACGTGACCTTGTCGGTCTCGGGATCGACGGCGACCGCTTGGGCATTCCGCTGCCTTCCAAGCACCGCCGGCAACTGGTCGACGACATGCTCGAAGCCGTCGATGCCCAGGCCTTCGCCAAGGCCCGGATCGGCAACATCTCCGGAGGGGAGTTGCAGCGGACCCTGATCGCGCACGCCTTGATCAGCAAGCCGAGGCTGTTGCTGCTCGACGAGCCGCTCGCGAACCTCGACATCCGTAGCGAGCAGGAGATCGTCGATCTCCTGTCACGGGTTGCAAGGGAGCAACAGATAGCTGTTCTCATCTCCGCACACGAGATGAACCCGCTCCTGCCGGTGATGGACCGCGTCGTCTACGTCGCCTCCGGACGTGCCGCCAGCGGAACGACCGGTCAGGTGGTCCGCGAGGACGTCCTGAGCGTCTTGTACGGACATCACGTCGACGTGCTCCATCTCGACGGTCGGATCCTGGTTGTCGCTGGCAAGGACGAGGGGCACCACGCCGAGCTCGAGAAGACGACAAAGGCTCCTCCTCGCGGGGTGGCATGACGGGCATGGCGGCGATTCTGGGCGGCATCTTCGAGGCCGGTTTCTTCACGAGCGGGCCGGTTCGTGTGGCGCTGCTCGTGGGCGGAGTGGTCTCTCTCGTGTCCGCAGTGGTCGGCGTGTTCACCGTCATCCGCGGTCAGTCCTTTGCCGGCCACTCCCTGGGCGACTTGGGCACCACGGGAGGATCGGCCGCTTATCTCCTAGGTGTCAACCCGCTATGGGGCTTCATCACCTCTGCGGTGATCGGTGCCCTGGCGATCGAGACGTTCGGCAACCGGCGGCCGCGGGAAAGGGACATGGCGACGGGCATCGTGCTCGGGGCAGGCCTCGGGCTAGCCGCCTTGTTCCTCTACCTGGGAACGGTCCAGCACAATACCTCCGGCGCGGCGGTCTCGATCCTGTTCGGCTCCATGTTCGTCATCAGTTCGTCGATGATCCCGGTCTTCGTGGCGCTGAGCCTGGCGGCACTGGCCGTCGTCGCTCTCCTCTACCGACCGCTGCTGCTGAGCACGGTGAGCCAGGAGATCGCCTTCGCACGGGGAGTGCCCGTGCGCGCGGTCGGGATGGTCTACCTGCTCGCACTGGCGATTGCCGTGTCGCTTTCTTGCGTGACGATCGGAGCGATCCTCAGCACCGCCGTGTTGATCGGCCCTGCCGCGGCGGCATTGCGGCTGACGAAACGGCCTGGTCTGGCAATCGCCTGGGCCGCCGTCATCGGGGTAACGGTGACGTGGGTGAGCACCCTGCTCGCGTACGACAGCTACTACTGGCCACCGGCAGGAAGAGGCTGGCCGGTGAGCTTCTTCGTGGTGACCCTGGTCCTCATCGTCTACCTCCTGGCAGATCTGGGCAGCCGGCAGGCCTCGAGACGGGCGGGCGCGCGGGCGATGGGGGGCAACGACGGCCGGGCGGGTGCGGACGGCAGCACGCAGCCGGCCGAGTCCTGGGTCTTGGGAGCCGAGTGATGTTCTCCGGCTTCATGGTCAACGCCTGGGTCGTGGCGACGATTGTCGCCGTCGTGGCCGGTGTCGTGGGGTTCTTCACGGTGCTGAGGGGCTCTGCCTTCGTGGCTCACGCAATTCCCCAAGCCGGCTTCGCCGGCGCCGCTGGCGCCTCCCTGATCGGGGTGAGCACTTTCGCAGGGCTGGGGGCATTTGCCCTCGTCAGCGCGGTTGCCATTGGCTTGCTGGGCAAGCGTGGCCGCCACGACGCGATGACGGCGCTCTGGCTGGTGTTCATGTTGGGGCTCGGAGCCCTGTTCCTCAGCTGGAGCCAGGAGTACGCCGCTGCCGTCTTCGCCTTGCTTTTCGGTGAAGTGCTCGGGGTCAGCACCAACCAGGTGCTCGTGACCGCTGCGCTCGGTGCGGTGTGCATCGCCGCGCTCGTGGTCCTTTACCGCCCGCTCCTGTTGAGCTCGGTGGTGCCGACGGTGGCAGAGGCGCACGGGATTCGAAGCCAGCAAATGGAGATGTGCTTCCTCGTGGTCGTAGCGGTGGCGACGACAATGTCGGTCCCTGTCGTCGGAGCCTTGCTGATGTTCAGCTTGATGATCGGTGCACCAGGAGCGGCCCGATCCTTCACCGCCAAGCCTCTGGTCGCTTTGGGCCTGTCCGTCGCCATCTCCCTGCTCATCGTCTGGATCTCCATCGCGGCCTCCTACCTGACAGATTGGCCCGTTGGGTTCTTCGTCGGGGTCCTCGGCGCCGTGTTCTTCATCGGCGGCCGCGCCTGGGCGACCTGGCGCCGGTCCGACGTCGGCCGAGGGGACGAGGCCGACTCAAGGGGCGGGGCCGGGCAGCTGGAGGAAGTCGGGCAGCTCGCGTGAGAGCGGCGTCGTGCCCGAGGTCAGCCACGACCACCCCGATGAGCACCGGACCGGCCTAATGTCTGCGACCATGGTGCTGTCCCGCTCTGTCCATGAAGCCATCAGCCTCCGGCTGGCCGGAGTGGACCAGCGCTACACGCACCTGCGGAGGATCCTGGTCGAGACCTTGGCCGCGGCCGGACGGCCGCTGACCATCCCCGAGATCCTCTCCTCAGCCCCTGAGCTCCCCCAGAGCAGCGCGTATCGGAACATGACCGCGCTCATCGACGTCGGCGTGGTGCGCAGGGTTGCGGGCGCCGACGACCACGGTCGCTTCGAGCTGGCCGAGGAGCTGTCGGGCCACCACCACCACTTCGTCTGTGCGAGGTGCGGAAAGGTGGCAGACGTCCACCCTTCGCCGAAGTTGGAGCGTGCACTGGATGAGGCAGCCCGGGCCGTGGCGGAGGAACAGGGCTATGAGGTCACCGAGCACCAGCTGGACTTGGTGGGCCTCTGCCCGGTGTGTCGCGCCGTGGAAGAGCGGGGCAAGCACCGGCCTTGGGTGTCAGCCTCGGCCCGCCGGAGGAAGCGGAGTCACGATCCCGGTGCGGAGCGCGCACCACTCCAGCAACACGTCGAGATCACCAGGCGCCATCGGCGAGACGACGGGGAAGCGCTGCTCGCGCCGCCGCCGCCGGTCGTGGAAGAACCCTGAGACGGGTACAGGCCTCCCGAGGGAGTGCGCTTGGGACGCAGGCCCGCCGGCGGCGAGCCACACGACCGTGTCGGCGCCTTCGGCCGGGGTGCGCAGCAACGGTCGCCAGAGCGCCTCGAAGCGCGGTAGGCCGGCTTTGAGTCCCGGAGTGTTCACCCAGCCCGGGTGCATGGAGTAGCTCGCGACACCGGACGGTCCAAAGCGCCCTGCCCAGGCACTGGCCAGGACGACCTGGGCCCGTTTGCACCGTGCATACGCGACCGCGCCGTCGTAGCTGCCGGATGTCATCTCGAGGCGACCGAGGTCGAATCGCTGCGTGTACATGCCGCCCGAGCTGACGGTCACGATGGTCGCCGGCGAGCCGTCCCATAGCAGCGGGGCCAGCGCCGCCGTCAGCACGTACGGGCCAAGCACCTGGGTTGCGACGGTGAGCTCCACGCCGGCGGGCGTCGTCTTGTACTCGCGCGTGAGCGCACCGGCGTTGTGGACGAGCACGTTCAGGGTCTCGTAACGCTCTGTCAAGCGCAGGCCGAAGGTCGTCGCGGCATCGAGATCGGCGAGGTCGACGATGTCGACCTCGACCCGCCCGAGCCCGGCTACCTCGACGGCGGCGCGCGCTCGGGTCGCCCGCTCGAGATCGCGACCTACGAGGTGCAACGAGGCGCCGAGCTTGGCCATGGCGATGGCCGCGGCCAGCCCGATTCCCGAGGTGGCGCCCGTCACGACGGCGACCTGGTCGCGCATGGAGGGAAGGTCGTCCCAGGCCTCGAGGCGGCGGCGCAAGGCGATTCCCGCCCGGCTGAAGCTCGGGGCGATCGTGGCCTCGGCGGCGGCGTCGGCGATGCCTGCCAGGACCCGGCGGGCTGTGGGGCGGGGCGCCCTCATCCCGCTCGCACCTCCAGCGCCGCCCGCAGCCCGGCCGCAGCCCGGTTGCCGATGCGTCGCAATCCCAGCGCCACGAACGGGGAGAGCAAGAGGGCCGGCCCCTTGGCGCTCAGCGTGGCCGCGTAGGTCACCGTCGCGCCACCGCCAGGTGCAGGTGACACCTCGATGAGATCGCGGGAGCGGATCGTCGCGTTTTGCGCTTGCAAGACGACCCGGCGCGGCCGGTCGATCTCCACGATCCGGTACTCCAGCGGCACGCGACGTCCGAGCACTCCGACCACCAGCCGGTAGGTGCTCCCCTGGCCGGGCGGTCCCTCATCGACGTCTTCGGCTTCGACGACTCCCGGGTCCCATTTCGCCGCATTGGAGAAGCGTGCCAGGTACTCGAAGGCGTCGGCTGGTGCCCAGCAGGAGGAGATCTCTGTGCGGTAGGTGCTCATGGCTGTAGCTTAGTGCTAAACTCGTCCTGATACCAGACAGTCAGCAGAGCCGTAAAGGAACAGGTATGAGGATCGCCATCATCGGGAGCGGAGTATCGGGTCTGGTCTGCGCGCACCTGCTGCGCAGCCGCCATGACGTCGTGCTCTATGAGGCCGACGATCGTCCCGGGGGCCATTCGCACACGCACACGGTGGAGCTGCCTGACGCCACCGTCGAGGTCGACACCGGTTTCCTCGTCTACAACGAGCGCACCTACCCGTTGTTCTGCAAGCTCCTCGACCGTCTCGGCGTGACCAGCCAGCCGAGTGACATGAGCTTTTCTGTGGCCGATCGCCGCACCGGGCTCGAGTGGCGTGGCAGCTCGCCCTCGACCGTGTTCGCCCAGCGGTCCAACTTGGCACGACCGGCCTTCTGGCAGATGCTCGCCGACGTCGGCCGCTTCAACCGTCTGGCGACGGGCTTGCTCGAAGATCCGCCGGGCGACGACGTGACACTTGAGGACGTGCTTTCCTCGCGGCGCTTCTCGACAGGGTTCCGGGAGTGGTACCTCGTCCCACTGGGCTCGTCGATATGGTCCGCCGGGCCCAAGACGTTCACACAGATCCCTGCTGTGACCTTCGCCCGTTTCTTCGCACGCCACGGTCTGCTGAGGCTGCGTGATCAGCCACGCTGGCGAACGATCACGGGCGGGTCGCGCCGCTACGTGGAGGCCATCCTCCGGCCGCTGCGGGCAGAGGGCCGGCTAAGGCTGGGGGCGCCCGTCGACAAGATCCGGCGTGAGTCGGGCAGCGTCGAGTTGGTGGGGCGGGCGGGGATCGAGTCCTTCGACCACGTCGTGGTCGCGACTCACAGCGACCAGGCCCTGTCTCTCCTGTCGGATGCCGACAGGGCCGAACGCGCCATCCTGGGAGCCATCGGTTACCAGCAGAACCGGGCCAGCCTGCACACTGATGCTCGTATGCTCCCGCGCAACCGGCGCGCCTGGGCGAGCTGGAACTACCACCGACTGGAGGCCGAGACGGATCGGGCGACGCTCACTTACCACCTGAACCAGCTTCAGGGCATCGCCTCGACGACGCCGGTTCTCGTGAGCTTGAACCGTGACGATGCCATCGACCCCGCCCTGGTGCTGAGCCGGATGGACTACGCCCATCCTGTGCTCAACGCGGCGGCCGTCGCCGCCCAACGCCGCCATGGCGAGATCAACGGCTCCCGGCGCACCTGGTTCTGCGGCGCCTACTGGGGATACGGATTTCACGAAGACGGCGTGGCCAGCGCCGTCGAGACATGTCGAGCCCTCGGGGCGGCGGCACTGTGACGAAGGTGCTGGTGACCGGCAGCCGCCCGGCCGGGCGCGAGGCTTCGGGTCTGCGAAGCGCGCTTTACGAGGGGGTCCTGCTTCATCGCCGTTTCGGCCCGGGTGCGGCGCACGAGTTCTCCTATCGGGTGGCGATGCCGCTGCTGCACCTGGAGGAACTCGACTCGGTCACACGCCTGCACCCGTTGTGGTCGGCCCGCCGGCCGGCACCGGTGTGGTTCCGCCGCACGGACTTCCTAGATGACGAGGCCACGCCTCTCGACGAGGCGGCACGCAACCTCGTCGAGGCACGCTTGGGGCAACGGCCCGCCGGATCGGTGGCGCTGTTGGCGAACCTGCGCACCTGGGGATGGTTGTCCAACCCGCTGTCCCTGTACTTTTGTACCGCCGCAAACGGTGGCACGATCGAGGCACTGGTGGCCGAGGTCGAGAACACTCCCTGGCACGAACGGTATTGCTACGTGGTTGGTCCCCCCGGGCTTCACCGATTTGCCAAAGTTATGTACGTGTCGCCCTTCTTGCCGATGGACGTCGACTACGAGCTTCGCTACAGCGCGCCCGGGGAACGCCTCGTCGTGAGCCTCGACGTGCTGCGCGGCGTCGAGCGTCTGTTCAGCGCGACCTTGTCGTTACGCCGTCGGGCGGTGGACCGACAAGCCTTGGCGCAGCTTCTGTGGCACCATCCGGCGCTGACTCACCGCATTTCTGCCGGGATCTACGCCCAGGCAGCTCGCCTGCGACTTCGGGGGGCGCCGTTCCACGTGCACCCGGCACGGCGGTCGCAGCGACCGTGAGCAGAGCCGCGCCCGCGGGCCCGCCGGACGACTTCGCGCCCTCAGCTGGAGGACGAGAGCGGCCGGCCACGGTGGACGGGAGCGGTCTTCTAAGCCACGCCGTGTCCCGTCAGGTCCGGACCCGCTTCGAGTGGGCAGCGCGCCGCACTGCTCTTGCGGCCGGGACGCGCGGCGAGGGGGGCACGGTCGAGGTCGTCGAAGCCGGCCGGACGTACCGGCTGGGCACAGGTGACCCGGTGACGCGCGTGGAGGTGCACGACCCACGCGCCTACGCGGCACTGCTGCGCGCAGGATCGGTGGGCCTGGGCGCCTCCTACGTCGCAGGCTGGTGGGATGCTGAGGACCTGACCACCTTCGTGCGGGTGCTGTTGCGCCGCACGAGGCCGCTGCGCGCGGCATTGGACCGCCTCGGACGAGCCGTCGGTGGTGTCCTCGACGTCCCGGTGCGGCTGGCCGCGCCGGGACGAGCTGACGACAAGGCCAATGTTCGGGCGCACTACGACGTCTCCAACGAGTTCTTCGCGCTGATGCTCGACGACACGATGACCTATTCATGCGGCCTGTTCGATCGTCCGGACTCGAGCCTGCGCGATGCGCAGATGGCCAAGATCGACCGACTCTGCTCCAAGCTCGATCTGCGACCGACCGATCACCTCGTCGAGATCGGATCAGGGTGGGGTTCGTTCGCGCTGCACGCTGCAAAGCGCTATGGAGCGCGGGTGACCACCACGACGATCTCCGAGGCGCAGCGCAGCTACGTCGACAGACGCGTCGCCGAGGCGGGCCTTGCCGACCGCGTCACGGTCCTTGGTGAAGACTGGCGTGACTTGCGGGGCCGTTTCGACAAGCTGGTCTCCGTCGAGATGATCGAGGCCGTCGACTGGCGGCACCATGACGAGTTCCTCGCCGTGTGCGCCAAGCTGCTCGCGGACGACGGCTTGGCGGCGCTACAGGCGATTGTCATCGATGATCGCAGTTTCGAGCGCGCCAAGAGGCACGAGGACTTCATCCGTCGCATGATCTTCCCAGGTGGCTGCCTCCCGTCGGTGGCCTCTATCACCGCGTCGCTGGCGCGAGCGACGGATCTGCGGGTCGTGGACCTCGAGGACATAGGCCGCCACTACGCCGAGACGCTGAGTCGCTGGGCGGCGAACCTCGACTCTCACGAGCTCGAGGTGCAGCGCCTGGGCGCGGGTGTCGCATTCCGCCGGCTCTGGGCCTTGTATCTCGCGTACTGCGAGGCGGCTTTCCTCGAGCGTCACGTGAGCGACGTCCAAGTTGTCCTCGCGAAGCCGTCCTGGCGCGCTCGCCTGACCACCCGGGTCGCCTGAGCGCCAGAGCCGGCCCACCGCCTGAGCTCCCGTTCGGCGACTTCGCCCTCAAACCTTCTCGTCGGCGATGACCTCGACGGCGCGTACCAGCTGGTCGCCGCTCGCGCCGGTGAAGACGTCGGCTCCAAGGCGGCGGGCTTGTGTTTCGTCGGTGATCGCGGCCCCACCGAGGAGGACGGGCACCTGGGGCGCCGCCAGGCGCAACGCGGCGATCGCCTTCCGGGCCGCTTGGGCGGAGCTCCTTGTCGTACACGCGATCCCAACTGCCACGAGATCGGTCTCGGCTGCAGCGGTTTGCGCGAGGGCCTCCGCGGGAGTGTCGGCCCCGAGCTCGACCACCGCGAAGCCCTGCCATCGCAACAGATTGGCGGCGAGGGCGACGGGCACCGAGTGAAGCTCACCAGGTGGGGCGGCGAGGATCACCGTTCCTCGCTTGTGCCCACGGCGACCGAAGCGAGCTCCGAGGCGGCTGATCAGGCGCGTGGCGACGGCACTGGCCCTGTGCTCGTCTGCGACGGTGAGCTGGCCCTGCTCCCAGAGCGTTCCGATGGAGCGCAGCGTCGGCGCGACTATCTCCAAGAGGACGTCGTCCGGCTCCATGCCCGAGCCGAGCGCCGCTTCGAGGACGTCCCACGCCCCGGACTCGTCGCTGGCGATGAGCCTCGCCTCGAGGTGAGCACGAGTCGGCATCACGCCGGTCGCCCGCCGTTGGCGGGTTCCCCGGGTGGATCGTCGCATGTTCTCGAGATCAGCGGGGTCGATCTGCCACGTGCCTGCCACTCGCCTGGCTGGGAGCCGGCCCGTGCGGACATAGCGGTAGGCGGTCATGTAGTGCACGCCGAGTTTCTCTGCGACCTCCGGCAGAGTCAACGGTCGTCTTGCCATGTCGGTCCTTTAGGTCGGGAGGATTTAACCACTAACTTGGCACTAAATCAGTGGCCTTCATACCGAGCGTAGCGCGTTTGCGACCCGGAAAGCGACTTGGCGCAATCGAGTCAGCCCTATCTGGCTGTCAAGCGCGGACTTTGTTGTCCTGCAAACAAAGGGCTTTCCCGGCGACTCGGCCATCAGTCCTCCGAAAGTGGCTCGCGGCGCAGGACGGGCACGGACTTTGTTTTCCTGCGAACAATGCGGGTGCGGGACGACGTGCTGAGCGACCCTCCCAACCGGCCGGCAGTCGCAGCTGTCGCTCCTGCCAGCACCACGGCGTGAGAGTCCGGCGCAGACGGCGGCGACGCCAAAGACGAGGCCGAAGATCGAGACGGTGCCGTCTTCCATGCCGAAGACAATCGAGCCGACCGAATAGCGGAAGGAGGTCCGGGTCCGGTCAAGCAACTAGGTGGGAGGGTCCCCCCCCGTCGCCGGACGTGCTGGTTTTGCTCGCTCCCGCCATAGGGCTCAGCGATGGGCGCATCCGGTAGGCGGCTCAGCCGCCGGCCGGACCCCGGCTCGGTTCGTGGTCACGGACGCAGCGCCTTCAACTGCGCGAAATGCATCTCGAGATGGAACGAGGCGTTCCCCTCGACGAAGTTGCGGATCGGGATGGGCCCGTCGTTCACGACCCTGTCTGCGTCCAGGATGACTACGGGCAGCAGGTAGCTCCCAGTCGCCTCGTCGAGGGCTGCCCACGCCTTGGCCAGTCGCCGGGCCGAGGTTTCGACGGCGTCGGCCAGACCGCCGAGGCCGCCGACGGCATCGGCGTACGAATGAAGCTCAGCCCCGTCTACGGCGGTGCTGTTGTCGTAGGAGGGCTCTTCGCCCGCGACGATCCGCTCGGCTGCCTCGGAAATGAGATCGTTGTTGTAAGAGACGTGCGCCGCCACGAGCTCGGCGGGCCACCCTGCGGCCGGCACTAGGCGTTCCGAATGGTCTCCTCGTCCACGCCTGCCTCCCAACGCGCTTGGCGGCCCCGCCCGACAGTGCCAAGGTCGGCGGTAGATGTCAAGAAAGCACCCGGGCCAGATGGGCGGGCGAAGGGCGACCCAGGGGCGGATGCCGTCTTGACGGGAAACGGCTTGACGGGAAACGGCGCTAGTCGTGCGGCCCGATCGCCGGGCCAGTCAGGTCCTGTGAGCCGGGGGTTGGGCTGGAGGCCCCGCGGAGGGCGTCGGCGACGACGCGGCGGGCCTCATCTTGGATGCGCACCAGGTGGTCGGCCCCTTGAAACGACTCGGCGTAGATCTTGTACACGTCCTCGGTTCCCGAAGGGCGGACCGCGAACCAGCCGGACGCGGTCGTCACCTTGAGCCCGCCGATCGGGGCGCCGTTGCCCGGGGCGGTGGTCAGCTTGGCAGTGATCGGCTCGCCGGCGAGCTCGGTGGCGGTCACCTGCTCGGGGCGCAGCTCGGCGAGCATGGCCTTGTCCTCCCGCGTGGCGGGCGCGTCGACGCGGGCGTAAACGGGGCTGCCGAAGCGGTCGGTGAGGGCCCGGTAGCGCTCGCTCGGCGTGCTCCCCGTCGCCGCGATGATCTCCGAGGCGAGCAGGCACAACAAGATGCCGTCCTTGTCGGTCGTCCATACCGAGCCGTCCCGGCGCAGGAACGACGCCCCGGCGCTCTCCTCCCCGCCAAAGCCGATCGTCCCGTCGAGCAAGCCGGCCACGAACCACTTGAACCCGACGGGGACCTCGACGAGACGACGCCCGAGGCCGGCGGCGACGCGGTCGATCATGCTCGAGGACACGAGCGTCTTGCCGACGGCGGCCCCGGCCGGCCAACCGGGGCGGTGAGCGAACAGGTAGTCGACGGCCGCGGCAAGGAAGTGGTTCGGGTTCATCAAGCCGTCGTCGGGAGTGACGATGCCGTGGCGGTCGGCGTCGGCGTCGTTGCCTGTGGCGACCTGGAACTCGTTCCGCCTCTTGATCAGCGAAGCCATGGCGTAGGGCGACGAGCAGTCCATGCGGATCTTCCCGTCCCAGTCGAGGGTCATGAACCGCCATGTCGGGTCGACGTCAGGGTTCACGACGGTCAGGTCCAGGCCGTAGCGCTCCCCGATCACCCCCCAGTAGGCGACGCTCGCCCCGCCAAGTGGGTCGGCACCGATGCGCACCTTGGCAGCTGCGATGGCTGCCAGGTCGATGGCCGAGGGGAGGTCGGAGACGTAGGCATCGAGGAAGTCATAGCTATGGGTGCTAGCCGCGGCCCGGGCCCGGTCGATCGGGATCCGGCGAACCTCGCGCAGCCCACCGGCAAGCAGGGCGTTGGCACGGTCCTGGATCACCGCCGTCACCTCCGTGCCGGCCGGACCGCCGTCGGGTGGGTTGTACTTGAACCCGCCGTCAGTCGGGGGATTGTGCGACGGAGTGACGACGATCCCGTCCGCGACCCCACCCTGGCGCCCGGCCGCGCGGTTGTGAGCCAGCACCGCGTGGGAAAGGGCCGGCGTCGGCGTGTACCCGTCGCGAGCGTCGACCAGGACCGTCACCTCGTTCGCGGCCAGCACCTCCACCGCGGTCACCCAAGCCGGCTCCGACAGGGCATGGGTGTCACGGGCCAGGTAAAGCGGCCCATCGGTACCGGCGCCGGCCCGGTAGTCGCAGATCGCCTGGGTGATGGCGCCGATGTGGTCGTCGTTGAAGCTGGCTCGCAGGCTCGAGCCTCGGTGCCCCGAGGTCCCGAACGACACCCGCTGCTCGGGAACGGACGGGTCGGGATGCTCGCTGTAGTAGGCGGTGACGAGGCGAGCGACGTCGACGAGGTCGGAGCGCTCGGCAAGCTGTCCGGCACGGGAATCGGTGGGCACGGCAAGGTCTCCTTAGTGTTGGCGCAACGGAGCAACTCCGAGCTTGAGT
>JBEKBT010000057.1:0-23111 GCA_050015255.1 Acidimicrobiales bacterium | reverse complement strand
GAGCAGAACAGAGTTGGAACCCCGGCCCTGGCGTTCGCGAGCACGATCCCTAGACCGAAGGCGGTCTTACCCATCGACGGGCGGGCTCCGACGACAACAAGCTGGCTGTGCTCCATCCCACGAAGCCGCTCGTCGAGATCGACGTGCCCGGTCGACAAACCGGAGAGGCCACCCCCACGTAGTTCTGCGGCGTCTGCTCGGGCAAGGGCGAGATCGACGACGGCGTCGACGGACCCCGGTCCCCTATCGTCGATCGTCTCACCGGCAGCGAGGACGAGCCGGGACTCGGCCTCGCTAAGGACCGAGCCCGCATCTCGTGTCGGATCGAGCGCAGCCTCTACAATCTCGTGGCCGGCACCCGCAAGTCGTCGCTTGCGGGCCAACTCAGCGACGATCTGCGCATGTTTGCGACCGGCGCCGGTCCCCGGAACATTCGCCTGGATGCCGAGCAGGTCGGAGCGAGCGATCCCATCGGCCAGCCCGAGCCAGCGGAGCTCATCGAACACCGTCACTGAGTCGGCCGGCTCACCCCGGTCGTCAAGTGAACAGATCGCCGTACAGATGCTGGCGTGCTGCGGCTTGTAGAAGTCCTCCGGCCTGACGATCTCACGGATCTCAGCGATGGCGACCGCAGACAACATCATGTCGCCGAGCACGCACACCTCGGCCACGAGATCGTGCGGCAAGAAGCGCGGCCGAACCGGCTGGTTGCGGTCCGTCCGAGTCACGCCAGCACTCCTGCGACGAAATCGACCAGGCGGTGCAGCTCAGCTTCAGCCTCGGCTGCATGGAGCGGATCGGCGAATGCGAGTCGTAGCTCGGCCTCCGCCGCGTCGAGAGGCAGCCCGTCCGCCACGAGCGAGGCCAACTGCGCGGCACGGCGACGAACCCGAGCGTCAACCTGCTCGACGACGACCCGTTGGCGCTCTGCCGCTCGGGCCGGCAGCATGCGGAGACGGAACAAGACGGCACCCCATCTCACGCCCTGCCGTTGCCCGCTTCCACCGTCCACTGCGGCGACGACCTCGGCGATCGACATGTGGAGGAGCGCAGCATCGAGCGCCTGATGGAAAACCCATGGACAGGCGATGTCGACCGGGTCGAGGCCGAGCGCTTGTCCGAGCTGGCCGAGCACCTTGTCGCTCATGCCCGGCGCCCTCGCTCGTAAAAAAACAACTCTTGATCCCCGGCACGCCGGACTTCGAGGAGGGCAAAGACCGCCGTCGGATCTGCCAAGAGCCGCTCACCCCGGAGCGGCTGCCACGACGAGACCCGACGCTGAAAAGTGAGCGGAGAAAGCCTGCCCGCCGACAGCTCCTTAACGAGGTGCCAGTAACGACCAAGCCGGCGCGCTTCAGCACGAGACAAGTTGTCAAGGTCGACCCAGCGGGGCGGGTCGCCGAACAACGCAGGCATCGAGCGCTCGGTCGGGACGACGCCAAGCCGTTGCCGGGCGGTCTCGCCGGGAGCGCGGTCGGCGACACGGGCGCGATAGGTGACAGCGTCAGCGGCTTGTCTGCCCCTCGTGCCCGGCTTGGTGTTCGATCGCGTGAGCAGCCCGCGCTGGGCGGCTGTTATGAGATTGTCTGGCGGTCGCTTCCGAGGCGTGGCCGCCCTGTCGGCCTTCCGACGGAGATCCCGAGGAAGCGGGTGGTCTTTAAGCGCCGGCATCGCTCGACGTGCCCTTCATTGGGACGTCGAGCTGTATGCTGTTGCTCGACGAGGTCTGGAGAAAATCGTTCAAGGTGCCCCGGTGAACTACCGGGGCACTGCCATTTGCGGAAGCGGGTTCGACGGGGCAGCCATGAGCGGCGGTGTGCTCCGCCGCCAGTCGGCCCATCCGGTCGAGCTTCTCCCGTGCTAACTCGGCGAGCGTCTCCGGGAGCTGGCCGGCGACAACATCGCCGAGGAAGTCGGCAAGCGGCACGCCCCGCTCGTCGGCAGCTCGCTGCGCCTCGTCGACCGCGCCCACGGGAAGGCGTGGGCGGACGACGATCCGATGATCGGGCCGAATCATCGGTCCCTCCCCGCGAGTGCACGACGGAGGATGGCCGTCACGATCAGGAGGACGTTCGCAGCACCGAGGATCGAGACAACTCCGGGGGGCAGGGCCACGTCGACCCGTCGGGTCGGCTCTGTTTCTGCCTGCCTTCTCGTGAGCTGCTCCGATGTCACGAACCCCAGTATGAAAATGGGAAGCGCCTTTTCTCCTTTTAATAGGGTATGGGGCCATTCTCCCTAGTGAATGCACAGAGACACGACGTAATGGGGTACACTTTGGGATATGGCCAATCCAGGACCAAGAGCGAAGATGATCTTCGAAGCGATCGGCGAGACCATCCCCGCTGCCACAATCCAGGCTCGCCTCGACGAGCATCTCGGCCCCCGCGTGGGTGCCAGTCGGGCCGAGCTGGTGGAGTGGGCTGAAACCCTCAGGCCCTACATCGTGAAAGGGCGAAAGCGCGGTGGTCCCGACAGGGACGCCTACCGCTTGGGCCGTGCCGGCGTCTACTGCGACAGAGTGCGGGAGACCCTCCTGGCAACAGGCGAAAAGAGACACGACTGGCGAGACCAAAACGGCACGGCCGACACCGTTGTGAACATGATCTTCGCAAGGGGCACACCGATGGACCCGATGGCAGATCGCCTTGTCGAAGGCCTGACTGCAAATCCTCAGTCGAGCGACAGCGCTCTACTCCGCTCGGTCTACGACGTGCCACTCCGAGAAGGCAAGAAGCTCGACGAGGACGGCGAAGCTGCCCAGCTCGACGAGGCCGAGCGTTATGGGGAGCTGCACGCCGAGCGTACTGAGGAGCCGGCGCTCGCGGCTGAAGGGACGCTGCTCCCCCTCGCGGACTTGGCCGCAGGCGAGGATGTCGACGATCTCGACTTGGCGACGTCAATCTCGGGGATGGCTCAGATGATGATTGGACCGTCGTCTCAGGTACCGAGGGAAGCGCTCGAAGCCATCGAGCCGTTTGAGACCGATTTCTTGCGAGCCGTCATGGCCGAGATCGACGTCATCGACAACCCACAAGCACTGATCACGGAGGCCTCCGACCAGGACCTCGCACGCTTCGTCAAAGCTGCGATCGCCTTCGCCGAGGGACCGGATCGGGAACCGGCTACGTGGATGCTCATCTATACGAGCACGGTTTCCATGTTCCTGACGGAACGCATAATGCCGGCTGTCGCCACTCAATATGGCTTCGATCTCACATCGATCCCCGGGCCGTGGGGACAACTCCCATGGGTGCAACCCGACGAGCTCAATCCTTCTTCGGGCGAGTCTGAACGATGAAGTGGCTCAAGAGGCTCGCTATTGGTGTCGTACTCCTAATCCTGTTCGTGCAGCAACGATCGCAGGAACGCCGAGATCATGAGCGGGCGCTGGCGAGACGAAGACGATGGGGCCGGCGCGGTGCTTGAACCCTTCGCCTTGGACCTGCTCCGCCCCTCACCACCCACGTGCTGGTCGAGACCGGCGCTCCAACCCATGGCATCCACCCGCTGCTGGTGAGCCGCTGAGCATGGCCGGCAAATCCGCCGAGCCCTACCTCCCGTGTCCGGGACGCATCGTCACCTGCCGGCGTGGGGGATGCATGCAAGCTGCCACCGACCACATCGTCCAGCTCTGCCCGGTCCACCTCGCCGAATATGAGCACGAGTGCGGGCGGGTACTCGCCCTCGCCCACAGGGCCTACCCCAGCACGCCTCCGCCAGCCACAGCCTCTCGAATCACCACCTGACCCACTTCCGCCGCCCCGCCCCCCACACCGCCCCGTAGCCCCTGACCTACCACCCGCCGGCCGCAGCCCCTCGTAGGCCAACGTGGCCCCTGCCGTGTCCTTCCGGCCGGCCCCTAGCCTCCCCGCCTTAACGGCGGGTCCCTTTCGTCCTTGCCGCCGGGGTCCCGGGTGGGTGGGTGGGTTCTTGGGGGGGGGGGCTCGCCCGTGCCCGGTGTTCGGTGCGGTCCTCCTCGCCCCTCGTGCCGGCCCCTCGGCTGCCCCCTCGTGCCTCCGCTCCTCGCTGTCGTCTTCGGCCCTTGGCCCCGTTTTCTGGGGCCTCCGGGCCTGGGGCCTCCGGGCTCGCTCCGGCCCTCGCCGGGTCGGGCTCTCGGGTGGCTGGGTGGGTGGGTGCGGCCGTGGCTGTCCCCCGTCTTTGGCCCGGTTCGCGCTGCTCCCTCCTCTCTCCCCACCTTCTGATGTCGCGCTAGGTGGACAAGGGCCGCCTCGTGGCCGGGAACCGCTCGCCCGAGATCCTGGGTGGGTCCTGCCGGCGGGTGGGCTGGGGTGAGTGGGTGCCGGCGGTTTTCGCGCCCGGCTCGGGGCCTTGGTTCGCCACGACAGGCGCCCACGTTCGCCCATGTGGCGGCGTCGGGGCGGGGTGGTAGGTCACGTGGCGGGCGGTGCCGCGGCCGAGATGTCGTCGCTCTGGCGAGGAGCTTGCCCAAGGTACAGGATGGCTGCTCGGAGACCCTTAGTGATTGAGTCCCGATCGGAGGCGTCACGTGCGTAGGTTCCGCTTAGCCAGTCTCGTTGCCGCTGGAGCGATCTCCGTGCCACTTATGGCGAGCACCGCCTCAGCAGTGACCGCAAGTCCGCGGGCGACACCGGCGGTCGGAACACGACTGGCGATACTGAAGGGCTCCGACACCGTCGCCGGCGACAACTTCGCCAGCAGCGTGGCCATCTCAGGAAGCACCGCCGTCGTGAGCGCACGTATCCACCCCGACAATATGAATACCATCGGCCGGGCGTACGTCTTCACTAGGACGGGGTCAGGCTGGAAGCAGGTCGCTGCGCTGAAGGGCCCCGACGCCATCGACGAAGATCAGTTCGGCTACTCGGTGGCCATATCCGGTACGACCATCGTCGTGGGTGCAGTAGTTGCAAGTAGGGCATGCGTGTTCACCAAGACCGCGTTCGGCTGGACTCAGGTCGCTGAGCTGAAAGGCTCCGACACAGTCCCGAGTGACCAGTTCGGCTACTCGGTGGCCATCTCGGGCACTACCGCCGTCGTGGGCGCACCATTCCACGCAAAGCTTGTCGGCCGGGCGTACGTGTTCACCGAGACGGCGACCGGCTGGACGCAGACCGCTGAGCTGAAGGGCACTGACACCGTCTCCTACGACGAGTTCGGCGGCTCGGCGGCCATCTCCGGCACGACCGCCATAGTGGGTGCCAGTGGCACCGCCAAGGAGCCCGGGCGGGCTTACGTGTTCACCAAGACGGGGGCAGGCTGGAAACAGGTCGCCGAGCTCGAGGGCCCCGACACCGTCGCCGGCGACTGGTTCGGCTCCTCGGTGGCCATCTCGGGCACGACCGCAATAGTGGGCGCATATGACCACGCCAACCATGCCGGCCGGGCCTACGTCTTCATTAGGACGCCGTCAGGCTGGAAACAGGTCGCTGAGCTGAAGGGCTCCGACACCGTCGCTGGCGACAACTTCGGCTTGCCGGTGGCCATATCCGGCACGACCGCCGTCGTGAGTGCAACCGCCTTCCAGATCTTAACCCCCTTAGAGAGCTCAACTCCCTTAGAGAGCTACAGCCCCAACACCATCGGCAGGGCTTACCTTTTCACCAAGACGGCGACCGGCTGGAAACAGATCGCTGAGCTGAAGGGCCCCCACATGGGCATGTTCGGCAACTCCGTGGCGATCTCGGGCACGACCGTCATGGTGGGTGCGCCGAACGACAACAATGCCGCCGGCCGGGCGTACGTGTTCGAGGCCTGAGGTGCCGAGCGGGCTCAGCCGGGAGTCGGCGCGCAGGACGCAGTCCGTCTAGGAAGGCCCCGAAACCGCCGGCGAGGATGTCAGTACGGGGTGAAGTCCCCGTGGAAGGCATAGCCTCGATGCAGAAGTGACCCGGGGGAGGTCCGACATGCGAAGAGTGCTCCGCTCTCTCGTAGCAATGGCGGTTCTCGCCGTTTTCGCCGTTCCCTCGCTGGCAGATGCTGCGAGTACCGCGACTGTCCCGACTCGCCACCTCACCGCCGAGGGCGGCAAGGTCACGATGTCCGCCACGGTCAAGTCGGCTGGGTGGTGCGTCTGGTCGTCGTCGCCGAAGGTTCCCAAGTTCAACAAGAGCGAAAGGTGCAACGCCGGCAAGGTCACCCGCTTGGCGAAGATCGGTGCCAACCTGTCGGCCAAGGCGAAGCACTACACGCTCAGCTTGAAACTGGTCGCCAAGTCCCCGGTGGTCGATTACCTCAAGGTCGTTGAGGCCGCCGGAAAGCCCACGACCACGACGACATCGACCACGACGACAACGACTACCACGACGACGACTACCACGACGACGACCAGCACGACAACGACCAGCACGACAACGACGACAACGCTGCCCCCAGCACGATTCCCCGGCTCGACCTCTAATAACTGGTCTGGGTATGTCCTTACAGGAGGAAGCGGCGGGTATCAAGCGATAAGTGCCGACTGGACGGTGCCAACGATCGACTGCGCCTCCTCAGTACCAGATAGCGCCACATCGGACTGGGTAGGTGTCAACGAGAGCCCTGGTCTCTTCCAGGACGGAACGACGTCGAAGTGCGTAAGCGGGCAGCAGATCGACTATGCCTGGTGGACGGACGAGGCTGAAAACTACTCTTCTCCGTCCCTTTTTGCGGTCGCATCCGGCGATGACATCGACGCTGAGGTTTGGCAGGAAACGTCAGGCTTCTGGGCCTATTACATCAAGGATCTCACCAGTGGATCGGTTTCATCAGCCGTCGAGCCGTTCTCCGGTCCTGGGACGACCGCCGAGTGGATAGCAGAGGATACCGACGACCCGACCACCCAAGGGCTCTATCCTCTCGCGGACTTCGGGTCGGTGACCTTTACCGACCTGGGCTTGATAGTGCCGTCCGGCTCTTGGATGGTGCCCCCTTATTCCGATGCAATCGAGATGGTGGCCACGGACGGATCCGTCGAGGCGTTGCCTAGTCCGATACAAGGCTCCGGCGCATCAGCCTCTTTCACCGTTACTTATGAGACACCCGGCGAGATGGGTTCCACGGCGGGCACTGCCGACGTGAGGCACTCGCAGTCGACGTTCGTGGCGCCCGTGCCGCGAATCGCTCCGCAGCGTCGAGCAGGTCAACCAGGAAGTCGATCGATTCCCGCTCCGAAGCTCCTTAATTCCAGGCGGTCAGCACGTCCACTTCGCTAATGACGTGGGATTCATTCGGCAGGTACTCAACCGTCCATGGCTCGGTGCTCTTGTCCGGCGTGCTGGCGTTACCTGAACGACAGCCGTAGTTCAGCGTCATCCCAGCGGTTCCGCCGGCCGCTCCCGTGATCAGTCCGCAGCTGTCGCCGTTGGCAAGCTGCATGATCCACGGCAGGCTCTTTCCGCCGCTCGGCGTACCCCATGCGCTAAAAGCGAGCGGCTTCGTCAGGTCCAGCATCTCGATTCCGGACCATGGGTTTTCGGCGCAAGCGACTTTGATGACGTCGGACTCATCTGGTGGAGCGAAGCACGGATCGTAAATGTAGTTTGCCGACATACACCGCCACGCGTCGTTGTCGGCGCTGTCAGCGATGGATGAGGTCCAGCATGACCCTCGTGTCAGGTGGCCGGTCACCTTCATGCCTGGCGAGAGCGTGTCCCCCTCGGTCCACGGGGCAAACACCTCGGTCGTGGTTCTCGACGGCCGCGGCACTGACGCCGCCGTGTGCGAAACGCTGGCGCGTCCGCCGATAAAGGCCCCAAGTGCTACTGCCACAACGACGAGAGCGATCATGACGTGACGGAGCCTCATCGTGGTGGCCTCCTGAATCTGGGCGACGGCTCGTTATCTCGGCTCCACGGTACCTGTATCGACATCTTGAGCGACGAACTCAATCGGCGGCGACTCCTACGAGATCGGTGAGCGCTCGACACGTCGATACGTGCGGTGTCCGCTTCCCACGCCTGATGTCCGAAGCGGACACCTTGCAGCAGCCGGTCGCCTCGGCGATCTAGGAGAGCTTCACGCACTCCAGCCGGGGCAGCACATCAGTGCGGAACCATTCCGGGTCGTGCATAGTCCCCGGGTTCGCCTGCTCCCATTCTGCGAGCGGACGCATCGTGAGGACGTGACCGGTCGGGAGTGCTGGGATTGGTCGCCGAGGGTGCGGCCTGTCAGGACGAGGTGGGATGGCGAGGTTCAGTCCGGGGAGACGGTCGGAACGGGATCACGGTAGGCCTTGTGGGCCTGGGGCCACCGCCTCGTCGTAGGCCTTGCCGGCCGCGGATCCCGCCTCGTCGTAGGTCTTCTGGGCCGGGGCCATCGCCTCGTTGTATGCCTTGCTGGCCGAGGCCAGCGCCTCGTCGTAGGCCTTGCTGGCCGGCGCCACCGCCTCGTCGTAGGCCTTTTTGGCCGGGGCCAGCGCCTGTTCGTAGGCCTTCTCGGCCGGGGCCAGCGCCTGTTCGTAGGCCTTTTTGGCCGGGGCCATCGCCTCGTCGTAGGCCTTTTTGGCCAGGGCCAGCGCCTCGTCGTAGGCCTTCTTGGCCTGGTCCAGCGCCTCGTCGTAGGTCTTCTGGGCCTGGTCCACCGTCTTGCGGTAGGCATTCCGGGCCTCAGTGGGCTGGTCGGTGCTCATCTTCTCTTCGCCTTTTCGTAGTCCTTCTGGGCCTGGGCCACCGTCTTGCCCCAGGGGGGTGCCGACCAGGGCCACCGCCCCGGCGAGGCGCCGGTAAGGGCTCGTACGAACGACGACGAGCCTTGGGCACTCAGGCCATGGGCGACCTCTCTGTCATCGAGCGTACCGTGCCGGCTGCATCACTCCGACCAGCGCGGTGAGCGTCGCCCAGGTCGATACGTGCGGCGTCCACTTCCCACGCCTGATGTCCGAAGCGGACGCCTTGCAGCAACCGGCCGCCTCGGCAATGTCGGAGGGCTTCACGGTCTGAAGCCTTGGCAGGATCTCACGCCGGAACAGCTCCGGGTCGTAGACAGCGCCTGGGTTGGCCTTGTCCCACTCCGACAGCGCTCGCTTGCGGGCCGCGATGGCCGCGCCACGGCGGCCTCTGATCTCTGCCGTCGTCGCAGGGTCGGCGGCGATGCATGCCTCGCAGCGGACGTGGCGAGGGTTCGTGACGGCGCCCCCGCAATCGGGACAGGTCCACAAGGGGAGCGCGTTGGTGATCATCGGCTTCTGCAACGTCGTTGACGACGTCGCTGCGGCCTGGGCCGATGCCCTGCGCGCCTTCACGACCGCCTGTGCCGTCCGGGTGCGGCTCCTCGTCAAGGGGGTGGCTGCCGAATAGGTGCCGTCCATCGCCTTACCGAGGACGTGGGCGACGTGCTCGGCGATCGGGCCGAGCGACTTGGCCCACTGGGGCATGGTTTCTGCCAGCTCGTGGGTGAGCGGCGCGAGCAGGCGAACGTGCCCGTCGGAGATCTCGGTGAACTCCGCCTTGCGGAACGTGCGGCGCTCGACCATGTCGAGGACGAAGCCGTCGACCTCGGGCCGTACTGGCTCCATGAGATCGAGTGCCAGGGACTGGCGCCCCCTGGCGTCCGCGTGGACGATCCCGAGCCCGGGGTCAAGCCCGACCGCCTGGCAGGCGAAAATCGCCTCGGTCTCGACGAGGGCGTAGAGGTAGTTCAGGATCGCGTTCACCGGTCGCTCGGCCTTGCGGTTCGAGGCCGCTGAAGCGAGCACCGAGCGGCGCCCTTCGTAGCGTGACCAGTGCGGCGGGATCCGTCGCCGGTCCTTGGTCGCAAAGGTCGGGGCACACTCGGTGCGGCCCGACCAGGCGCCGAAGTAGAGGGCAGCGGCGCTCGCTTCGAGCTGGCGCAGCTCGTCGATCGTTTCGACACCTTCACTGGCGAGAGCGAGGTCGCCGATCGTCTCGGCAGTCACGGCGTCGCCGAAGCGACGGAGCACGAGCTTTCCTTGGCCCGTTATCTTGCGGGACATGAGCCAGCGTGCGACATCGAAGCCGTATGGCTTGAAGGCGCGAGCGCCTGGGCGCGGCGGAGCCGGGCATCGTCGGTCATGCGAGGCGTCGAGGCAAGCTGGGCCGTGCCGTCCGACCCGAGCACCAGCACTCCGACTCCGAGGGCATCGCACCACCGAACGGCGTCCAGGGAGACGACTCCCGCAGCGTTCAGGATCACGAGGCGGCGAAGACCATGGGTAGCTCGGTCGTAGCGGCGGGAGCGCCGGTGCGGGCCGACACCGTCGTGGACTTCGAGGGCGCCGCGCTCGACAACAACCCGCACGCCGAAGCCGTCAACGACGCAGACACCTCCCGAGTCGGATCGGTTGTAGGTCTCGGTGAGCGCCGCCGTGGAGTCGGCGACGTCCTCGGGTGTGAGGACGAGCGTCGGCTGCGGGGTGGTGGTGCCGGCCGACTTGGCTAGGTAGCCTCGGGTCTGCATGGGAGTTGCGTCTCCTGTGCCAGTCCCCGGGCCGTTCGAGCGGCGCCGGGGACACCCATGTGTCAAGGACCAACGTACCGCTTGGTCTCAGCTCCGATCGAGCGGTCGTCCGTGCTGCCAACGCTTCGCCTAATGGGTCCATCGGTCAATGGCCCGGTGTCTCCAGTCGAGCAGATCGCCGATTATCTATTTGTCAAGCCGGTTGGGCCCATCTCTTCGGGGAACGACCATATTTCCCAGATCTGAGCACCCCGACATACACGCACCATCGAACCCATCGCTGCGCGGTGCCATTGGTCGCCTCCGCCCCTATCGCACTGGCCACGACCCTCGCCAAGCCCTTGGTGACGGGGTCGGTTCGTCACGCGTGATGGCGCTTGCGTGCCCAGCGGGTGTGCTGTAGCCTCCGGCGCACGTCAGGGATGCAAAGAGCCAACCCAGGCGCCGGCACGGCGCCTCTCCCAGCCGAAACCTTGTAGCCCCGAAAGGAACAGGCCCACGGACCGCTTGGTAGTACCTGGCACGACGAGACTGGTGACCTCGAGACGGAGCGGGCGCTAATGGCGACGGTCGTACTTGTGCACGGCGCGTGGCAAGGGGCGTGGTGCTGGGAACGGGTGACACCCCTCCTGGAGGACGACGGGCACCAGGTCCTGACTCCGACGTTGACCGGGAGTGGCACGCGGGCCGGGGAGCTGACGCCGAGTGTGACGCTGGAGACGCACATCAGCGATGTGGTTGCGGCCATCTTGGAGGCAGAAAGGGACGACGTCGTCCTGGTAGGCCACAGCTACGCCGGCATGGTGATCAGCGGCGTGACCGAACGCGCCGCTGATCGCATAGCCTCCGTTATATTCGTCGACGCCTTCTATCCCAGCGACGGCGAGTCCGCCCTCGACCAAATGCCTGTGCAGTTCCAGGAGCGGTTCCGTGCGGAAGCGGAGCAGCACGGCGACGGTTGGCGACTGCCTGCGAACGACGGCCTCCTCGACGTGTGGGGTTTGCGCGACGGGGCCGACCGCATGTGGGTCCGCGACCGTATTACCGACTGGTCGCTCAATTGTTTTACGTCGCCGTTGCGCGCCCCCGATATGCGTCGCTCGGTGGTGCCTCGGATTTATGTGGCAGGCCACGCCGAGCGTTACCCAGGTGGCGCCGTATTTGCCCCACTTGCGGAGCGGGCGGGCGCTGATGGGTGCCACGTTGTCACCGTCGACGCAGGGCACGACATCATGATCGAAGCGCCCCGCCAGCTCGCCGAACACCTACTGGATGCGACAAGGTAGCACCATCATCCGTCAGTTGGGTGAAGGTTCGCATTTGCTGCCATTGCCTTCGACCGCCACCGGCGACCACGACCAGCGTGGTGTCGTCCTTTTGGCGCAGCCGCTCCTAATGTCCTGTTATGGCGTACCAAAGAACCCTGTATTCACAACTACAATCCATCCATATCGACGGCTATTTCTCCTCAGGCGCTTCGGTTTCCGGGCGAACTTCGGTAATGGCCCGCTAGCTCACGGCTGCCGTAGAGACGAGCAGGTCAACATCCTCGTCGGTCATGTTCTCGTACTCCGCCTCCGAGAGCACTGTCAGCACCCTTGCCAGGGTGACGGTAGCTCCAGTGTCCGGGCACTCCCACTCGTACCGCTTGAGGGTGGCGGCAATCGACTTGCCCGGATGAACGACCACGACGGCAGGATGGCCACAGCTCAGCAGGACGACGCCGAAGGTGTCCTCTCGCGAAGAGCCGGAACCTCCGGAGCCATCCCTCGCAGCAGCTGGCACACGCACGACGGTTCGACAGCTGCGACAGCGAGTATTCGTGGTCGCTTCGGTCTCGAAGCTGCATCCGCAGCGCTTGCAGGTAATAGTGGTCACAGCTCCGATCATCGCTCCAAAGCGAGGAAAGCAAGGGATCTTCGGGTCAGGCAAGCTGTAAGAGTGCCAAAACGGACGAACGAGCGTCAGCAGATTATTGAGCTGCTGAAGACCATGCTTGCCGGACCAACCTGCACGGTCACTGCCTCGAAGCTGCTGCGCGATGTCATAACGGGTGCCGAGCGAGAAGTCGACGTCGTACGCATCACCATGACTACCACGATGACCTGCGGGTTCGTACGGTGCACCACCCGCCCTGCGCAGCAATCACAACGATGGTGCGTACCATCGGAGCCATGACGCATGGCATACGCAGCGGTTACAACTGGGGCTGTCGCTGTGCCGCGTGCACGGAGGCGAACACGGCTGCATCGAGGGAGCGTCGCCAGGGTCGAGCAGCTCGCTCTAGAGGCCAGCAGGACCGTAAGCCTCTGTCCGCCAGGCTCGTCCATGAGCCCACTCGCGCAGTGTCTGAGGACCGAGGAGGCAGCCTCCTCCCAACCGTCAGCCAGGTGCCCGCAAGACCAGAGAGCACAGCTCCGCTTCTCCTGACCGGCGGCATCCTCGGGATCGACGGCAGGCAGCCCGTCATCCGCCCGGCAGGAAGTGCCCGACCGGCTCGGCGGGTCACCACGGTGTCGAGCTGGGACGAGTACGCACGGCTGCTCAAGCTCTACCTGGCCGGCGTGGGACCGTCGCCCTCATTACTGGCGCTGGCCGCCGAAACCGAGGCTTACTACTCCCTTGCCGAGGACCGGTCCGGGCACCCTTAACGAACGCGCCCAGCTCTTCCAGCACCCACACGAGCTGGCCGAGGATCGCGAGCACCCTCCGAGTTGAGCCTGCTTGACGGTTCAAGCTGCGAACACGTAGGCCCGGCCAGGATACCCGGGAAGCTTGGGCTTGCCTGGTGCACCTACGACGACCGTCGTGCCCGAGATAGCCACCGAGTTGCCGAAGTAATCGTTGGCGACTGTGTTTGAGCCCTGAAGCTCGGCGACCTGCTCCCAAACGGCCCCCGCCTTCGCTAACACAAAGGCGTTGCCGAGATCCCCCACGACGATCGTCGTGCCTGAAATAGCCACCGAGTTGCCAAACAACCCGACGGGCCACGAGTCGGAGCGGTTCAGCTCGGCCGTCTGTTCCCAGCCGGCTGGCGTCCTACTGAAGACGTAGGCCTGGCCGTCAAGATAGGCGTGGGCGGGTGCACCCACGACGACTGTCGTGCCCGAGATCGCAACCGAGGAGCCGAAGTCGTCGCCAGTGTTGGTCATTGTGGATCCGACGGTGTCGAAGCCCTTCAGCTCGGCGACCTGGTTCCAGCCGGCCCCCAGCTTTGCGAACAAGTACGTGCGGCCGGCGAAGTTGGCGTGGTCTGAGGCACCCACAACCACGGTCCTACCCGAGATGGCCACCGACCAACCGAAGTCATCACCCGAGACGGTGTCCGAGCCCTTCAGCTCGGCGACCTGCTGCCAGCCGCTCCCCGTCTTGGTGAACACGTACGCCGGGCGTGATCCCAGGCACCCACGACGATCGTCGTCCCCGAGATGGCCACCGACCAGCCGAAGTAGTCGTCGAGCCCGCTGCTGTCGGAAGCTTCCAGCTCGGCCGTCTGTTTCCAGCCGGCCCCCAGCTTCGCGAACACGTACGCCCGGCCAGCTCCGTCGTTGGCCCCCCAGGCACCCACGACGATCGTCGTTCCCGAGATGGCCACCGATTTGCCGAACTCGTCGCCAGCCACGGTGTCGGAGCCTTCCAGCTCGGCGGACTGCTTCCAGCCGTCCCCCGTCTTCGCGAACACGTACGCCCGGCCGGCAACGCTGGCGTGCCGCCATGCTCCCACCACGGCGGTGGTGCCCGAGATGGCAACGGAGACTCCGAATCCATCGCCGGCGACTGTGTCTGAGCCCTCAAGCTCGGCGAGTTGTGTTCCGACCGGCGGCGTGGCCCGCGGACTTGCGGCGACCGCTGAGGCGGTGCTCACCAGGAGTGGCAGCGAGATCGCTCCCACTGCGACGAGGCTGGCTATGCGGGACGTGCGCATGTGACCCCTCCGATCATGGGCTCACTTAACAAGGGCCTCCGCGCAGTCATCTTGCACCTCGGGTGCGCTCCTCGCCAGACCGCCCGCCCACGTGGCGGCGAAACGCCGACGGCCGGGTGCTGACCTACCCTGTCACCGTGGACATCATCGGGAGTTCTCCGCGCGCTCCATGAGCGGCTCAAAAGTGACCAAGAGATTGACTTCCTAGATGAGCGAACCATCGCTCACGGCCGTCAAGACGCTCTTTGCGTACTCTCGCAACATCTGCTTTTTTGCTGGGTGCGAGGAGCAGCTCACCGATCCAAAGTGGAAGATGGTCAATAGGAAAGGAGCTTGAGTTGTCAATGTTCAGCCGTGACCTTCCGGCTCGCTTGATCACTGGGGCCTACATTGCCCATGCTGGTTGGGACAAGTGGCGCAACCGGGACGAGGAGCACGCCAAAGGCGTACATGGCATGGCGGCTGGCGCCTACCCGGTCTTCAAGCCCGTCCCGCCCATGATGTTTCTCAGCGCCCTCGCCCTGGGAGAGATGACGCTCGGCGCTGCCCTGTGCGCGCCCGTGGTCTCCAACCGCTTGGCCGGTGCCGGTCTTACGAGCTTTGCCGGCGCCCTCACGGTCATGTACCTGCGCACTCCGGAGATGCACAAGCCTGGCAGTTTCTGGCCCACGCCAGCCGGGATCGGGATCAGCAAGGATGTGTGGATGCTGGGCATCGGTCTCAGCCTCGCCCTCGATCGCCGTGAATAACGACGCTACGCTTTGGGACCTCGTCCCCGTAGCCCGCTGACCGCCACCTGACCTACCACCCGCCCCTCACGCCGCCACGTGGGCGAACGTGGGCGCCTGTGTGCCGAAGCCTTCCGCTCTGTTCGGCGTCTCCTCCAGTTTCCCGCCGACCGTTGAGTGGCGCCCGCTTGCGCCTTATCGAGAATCGGTCATTCATGTCGCGATCGAATGACCGGATTTTGCTCAAGGAACTGGCCGAGTTTGACGATAAATGCGAGGTGAAAGCAGTTGCCCGGCGCCGTGCGGAACTCGCAGCAGCAGCGAGCGCTCTGTCGGTCACCTTCGTGTTCTTCTTGTGGCTAGTCCTGCACGTCGGAGGCGACAACGGGGTTCGGTACTTCGACGACATCGTCACGGCACTGGCAGCACTGAGCGCCTGTGTGACGTGTCTCTTGGCGGGAAGGCGCCGGAGTGGCTCGGAGCGGCGCTTCTGGGTGCTGCTCGGCTTGGCGCTTGGGGCCTGGACGTTCGCCGAAGTGATCTGGGGGGTCTACGACCTCGTCCTTCGCGTGGCGGTGCCCGTGCCGTCGTGGGCCGATGTCGGATACCTCGGCGCGATCCCGCTCGCGGCAGCGGCGCTATTGTGCCATCCCGGCATGCGCGCCGCCGGGAGCCACAGGACGCGAGCGTCACTCGACGGCCTGGCGATCGGTACCGCGGTGCTGTTGCTGAGCTGGACCTTCGTGCTCGGGTCGCTGTGGCGTCATACAGACCTCACGACCGCCGGGGGCATCGTGGCGCTCGCTTACCCCTTCGGCGACATTGTCATCATCTTCCTCATCGTCCTGTCCGTCCGTTCGATGACGGCCACGGGACGCCGACCGTTGCTGTGGGTCCTCGTGGGACTGTTCGCAATGGCGGTCTCAGACAGCACCTACGCCTACCTCGTCGAAGTCGGCCGGTACTCGACGGGCAACCTCGTCGACATCGGCTGGGTGGTGGGTTACCTGGCCATCGCCGTTGGCGCGTCGGGCGATGCCGGCCAGACGGTGCGTGCCACCTCCGAAGAGCCGGCCGAGGCGTCTCTCGCCTCGCTAGTCACGCCGTACGTTCCCGTCCTCTTGGCCCTGTCGGTTATCACTTTCGAGATGGAGCTCCACCACCATGTGGACCGCTTCTCGTGGCTAACCGGCCTCGGCCTTGCCTTGCTGGTGATCGCGCGCCAGGCGCTCGTGCTGCTCGACCATCGCCATGAGCTGTTCGCGGTTTCAGACGGGCCGCACGAGTCGGGCCCGCCGAAGAGCACTGGCTCGCCGCCGTCGCACGAGAGCGAGCTGGAAGCTGCTCCGTGGGCCCAGTTTGTCAGGAGAACCCCGTGAGCTACTCCCTCGACACTTCGGGAGCGCTCAAGCGCCGCCAGGTGACACTGAGGCGGACGTACCACACGATCGTGCTCGCCCTTATGGTAGGAACCAGCGGCATCGCGGTATTCGACCTTTACCTGTTCGCGTCTTCCGGTTTCCACTGACTGGTGGGTGCTCGGTGCCTGAGCGAGACGAGTTGACCTTTCTCCGAAACGAACTAGACCGGCACCGGACGAAGCTTGGAGAGACACAAGCCGAAAGGGACCACCTACGCGTCGAGCTTCGGGACGCTTCTCAGTCAGCTCGAGTACTGGCGCAACCTCGCCGAGTACCGAGAAACGATGCTTGACGAACTACGGGAAAACGCAGACAGACGCCGCGAGTTCCCGACACCGGGCCACCTGGCTGGACGGGCATCTCGACGCCTACGTCGGATCACCTAGCCCACCCAGCCAACGACGCCCCACCCGTTTCGCCCGTGTGCCTACCCGGCGTCATGGCCGGGCCGGGGTTAACTACCACCCGGCCCCTACGCCGCCACGTGGGCGAACGTGGGCGCCTGTGTGCCGGCACGTGGGCGCCAGGCGGCACGCAGCAAGCGACCTGCCTCCACTCACCCCAGCCCCACCCGCCGGCAGGACCCACCCAGGATCTCGGGCGAGCGGTTCCCGGCCACGAGGCGGCCCTTGTCCACCTAGCGCCACCTTCTGATGTCGGGAGAGAGGGAGACGCGGCCGAAAACGGGCCAGAAACCGGGGACAGGAACGGGACCGCAGCACCCGGACCAGGGAGAACCCGCAAGAGGCGGGCGGCGGGCCTCTGCCCCAACCGCCCGGCCCGCCAGCCCAGCCGGGGGCGGAGCGGAGCGGTCACTCCGTCGGGGCCCGGCCCGGCACAGCGTTGTTGGTGCTAAAGCGACGTCACCGACCTGTTGATAAGTGCTCAAGCGACCTCACCGACCTGCCGATGATTAAGCAATAAATAGTGTCGCTGTTGAGATGCGGGGGGTGGTGGCCGATGCAACAAGCGACGGGCCTGGGTCCCCTTCCCCTGAACAGCCTGCTTGAGGTGTTGCCCGACGGGATCGCCTTCGTCGACGAGTACGGCGTGATCTGTCACGTCAACGAACGCCTGGAGTCCCTGACCGGCTACGGGCGCGACTTCCTCGTCGGCAAGGCCGTCGACGTGCTCTTACAGTCCCGGTACCAAGATGCTCACGCCGCGCGTCGTCGTGAACTAGCCCGGGACCCGCCCTCGCGAGCGCAGGCGATGGCTGGCGAATTGGGCTACTCGCTTTTGCGCCAAGACGACCGCGAGCTGACAGTCGACGTCGCCCGCGCGCCGTTCGCACTTGACGGAAAGCCGTGGAGCGTCGTGGCGATCCGTGACGACAGCGCCCAGAAGCCAGCAGAGCACGTCCCCACCAGGGCCGAGCTGCGTGCGATCGCCACCGAGCTTGCTGGTGCCGAGGCGCTCGCGAATAGCGAGCAGCGCTTCCGCCTCGCGTTCGAGAACAACATGGCGGGCATGATCTTCGTCGACGGTGAAGACAGGGTCCTGGCAGTCAACGACTCGTTCTGCAAGATGGTCGGACGCAGCAGGGAGGAGATCGTCGACAAGGGCGCGGCACCATTCACCCATCCCAAGGGCCACCGCACCACGAAGGAGGTCCACGGCCGCCTGGCCTCCGGCGAGGCTGATCAGGTGAGCTACGTCGACCGCTACATGCACAAGGACGGGCGGACAATCCTTGTCGAGGTGTCGAAGTCCCGTGCGTGCGACGCGGCCGGAGCGACGCTCTACTTCCTCATCTCGGTGCGGGACATCACCCAGGAGCGGGCTCTCAGTGCCCAACTGTCCCACCAGGCACTTCACGACGCGCTGACGGGGCTCGCCAACCGGGTGCTCTTCGAGGACCGGCTCTCCCAGACGAACGCGAGAACCGCTCGCCGAGGCGGGTGGAACGCTGTATTGATGTTGGACCTCGACAACTTCAAGGCAGTGAACGACACCCTCGGCCACCATGTCGGCGACCTGCTGCTCGTAGCGCTCGCGCGTCGCCTCGAGGAGGTGACTCGCTCCTCGGACACACTGTGTCGCCTGGGGGGCGACGAGTTCCTCTACTTGGCCGAAGGACTGACTTCCCCGGCTCAGGCCGAAGATGTGGCCGAACGTCTTCTCGGCGTTGTCGCCGAGCCGTTCTCCCTCGCTGGGACGCAGGTCGAACAACACGCGAGCATCGGGGTCGTGGTCTGGGAGGGGACGAACAGGGACTGCGCCGAGCTCCTCCAGAACGCCGACGTCGCCATGTACGAGGCCAAGCGCCAGAGCGAGGGCCGCCATGTCGTCTTCACCCCCGCTATGTACGAGGACGCGGACAATCGCTTCGGGCTCACCCGTGAGCTTGGACACGCTCTGCAGTCCGGCGAGATCTCGATGCACTACCAACCCCTGGTCAATCTCGCCACGAGCGAGGTGGTCGGCTTCGAGGCGCTGATGCGCTGGGAGCACCCCAAACGAGGACAGGTACCCCCAGGCGTGTTCATCCCTCTAGCAGAGCAGAGCGATCTCATCTTCGAGCTTGGTTCCTTCGCGTTGCGCGAGGCCGTTGCTGAGGCAAGCTCCTGGGAAACCGGTGCTCAGGCCAGCCGGCTTTTCGTCACGGTCAACCTCTCCGCGCGCCAGTTCCACGACCCGGACCTGGTGTCGATGATCGAGGGAGCGCTCACGGCGAGCGGACTTGAGCCAAAGCGCCTTCTCCTCGAGATCACAGAGAGCGTGGCGCTAGTCGACGTCGTCGGGACGACGAGCGTGATCGAGCACCTCGACCGCCTCGGGGTGGCCATCGCGCTCGACGATTTCGGGACCGGGTATTCCTCGCTCTCGTACCTCGCGCTCTTGCGCCCGAAGATCATCAAGATTGACCGGGCCTTCGTCAGCCCATCACTGGAGAGCGCCTACAACGACACGCTCCTCGAGGCGATAGTCTCGCTCGGCCAAAAGCTCAACATGACCGTGCTCGCCGAGGGGATCGAGACCCAAGGACAGCTCAAGCACCTCCGCGCCCTCGGCTGCGAGGTTGGCCAGGGCTACTTGTTCTCACCTGCCGTACCGGCTGGCGAGGTAACGGCCATGCTTGGCCGGAAGTCGCGTCGCTTGGGGCGGAGGTTGGCATTGGTGCCCGCCGCCGGCCCTCCTCTTGCTCGGAATGGGGCGAGACGTCTCGGGGCGTAGCGTCGAAAGCTGTCGTGGGGAAAGCTGGAATGGCTCATTGCGCCTGAACATCGGAATCTGTGGGGTGCGATATGACCCTTGACCGATCAGCGGAGTTCGACGGCTTGCCAGCGGAGTTCTCGGCGGCCCTTCTACTCGCCGCCGGGGTCGTTGACTCGAGTGAAGACGCGATCGTCTCGCAGCGCTTCGACGGCACGATCATGAGCTGGAACCCCGCAGCCGAACGCTTGTATGGCTGGACAGCGGCCGAGGCGATCGGTCAGAGCGAGATGATCGTGCCCGAGGCCCGGCGGGAGGAGTTCTCGACGGTCATGACCCAACTCGCCCGGGGCGAGCGTGTCGACCACCTCGAGACGATACGGACTCGCAAGGACGGCTCCGAGGTGCTGGTATCGGTGACAGTCTCACCGATTTACTCCTCCGACGGGCTCGCCGTCGGGGCTTCCTGCATCGCTCACGACATCTCCGGTCGGCAACGCTCGGAGCAGGCTCGAGCGCAGCTCGCCGCGATCGTCGAGAGCGCTGAGGACGCCATCATCAGCGTTGACCTGGCCGGGTACGTGACGTGCTGGAACCGGGGCGCCGAGCGCCTCTACGGCTACAGCGACGCCGAGATGGTAGGTCGCCTCTATGGCGAGATCCTCGAGGGCGAAGCTCTCGAGGACTTCAGGCTGTTGTTCACCAGGGCGGCGTCCGGAGAGTACTTGCGCCACCACGAGACGTCGCGGCCACGGCTCGACGGCACGACGATCGAGGTATCGGTGAGCGTGTCGCCAATCTTCGCCTCAGACGGCTCGATAGTCGGGGTGTCCGCGATCTTGCACGACATCACCGAGCACAAGCAGCGCGAGCGCGACCTCGCGGAGAGCCGGGCGCTGCTCGAGCAAGCCCAGCGCGTAGGGCACATCGGTGGGTGGATCTCCGGTGTTACCCCGAACGCACCGCTGATCTGCACGAGCGAGACGTTCCGGATTTTTGGAACCGTCGAGCGTCCCAACTTGACTTCGGCTGACTTCTTCGAGCGGGTCCACCCAGACGATCTTCCGCGCGTGCGAGCGGCGGTGCTCTTAGCGATCGCCCACGAGGGCCACTACGAGCTCGAGCACCGCATCGTGCGACCAGACGGCACGCAGCGGTGGGTCTTCGAGGCGGCGGACGTCGTCGCTGACGCGAGCGGGGTGCCAGTCAAGATGGCCGGCTTCATACAGGACATCACGGACCGCCATGAGGCCGAAGAAAAGGCACAGGGCGTCGAGAGCCAGCTCCGCCTGCTCGCCGAGAACTCGCGGGACCTCATATTCCGCTATCGAATCTTCCCCGGTCCCGGCTTCGAGTTCGTGAGCCCGGCCTCCCTCGCGATCACCGGGTACGCGCCGGACGAGTTCTACGCGCAGCCTGAGCTCATCGACCGCCTCATCGACCCCGCCGCTCGTGATCTCTGGCTGGCGCGGGTGCTCTCGGACCGTGTCAAGGCGGCCGTCGATGTCGAGTTGGTGCGCAAGGACGGCTCCAAGATCTGGGTCAGCCAGAGCCTCGACGCCGTGCGTGGCGCGACGGGAGAGGTCGCCGGCATTAACGGAATCACTCGTGACATCAGCGAACGGAAGGCGGCGGAACTGCAACTCGAGCACGAGGTGCTCCATGATCCCCTCACCGGTCTGCCTAACAGGGTGCTGCTGATGGACCGGATCGAGCACGGGTTGTCGCGCGTTGCCCGTGAACATGGGCTGGTTGCGGTGCTCTTCGTGGACCTGGACCGGTTCAAGGTTTTCAACGACACGCGAGGCCACGGTTGGGGCGATGCCGTGCTGATAGCCGTCGCCAACAGATTGGTGGAGTGCTCGCGCGCCGCGGACACCGTGGGCCGCTTCAGCGGCGACGAGTTCGTCATCGTGTGCGAAAAGCTCCGCTTCGCGACCGACGCGATCAAGATCGCCGCCCACATGTTGAACGCGTTCAACGCCCCGTTCGATATCCATGGTGAAGAGGTGCACGTGACGGCGTCGATCGGGATCGCCACGGGCGCAGCGGGCGAGAGCGCCGAAAAGCTGCTGCGCGATGCCGACCTCGCGATGTACCGCGCCAAGGAACTTGGCAGGGCACGCTACGAGGTGTTCGACGACACTCTGCGGGCCGAAGCCGAACGGCGCTCCACCGCCGAGGCGGGCCTGCGTCGCGCACTTGACAACTACGAATTTGCTCTCGTCTTCCAGCCCGTGTGGTCGATGACCGAGGAGCGTTTCGTCGGCGCCGAAGCGCTCCTGCGGTGGCACGACCCGGATCGGGGGATAATCAGCCCAGCCGATTTCATCCCAGTTGCAGAGGAGTGCGGGCTGATCGTCCCGATCGGCGAATGGGTACTCGAACAGGCCTGCAGATCACTCGCGCGCCTGACTGGGTCCCGACAGGCGGCGTGCACCATGTCGGTCAACGTCTCCGCCATGCAACTCCGGTCTCGCGTGTTCACTCACGCTTTAGAGGAACTGATTGCAGCGACGAGCATCGAACCAACGCTGCTCTGCCTCGAGATCACCGAGTCCGTGCTGATGGAAGACGTCGACTTTTTCTCCAAGGTGCTCCACCAACTGCAGGCCACAGGGACACGCCTTTCAATCGACGACTTTGGCACCGGGTATTCGTCGCTCGCCTACCTGCGTCGATTCCCGGTCGACGAGCTCAAGATCGATCGGTCCTTCATTGCCAACCTGGACTCTGACCCCTACGACGCCACCCTCGTGGCGGCTGTGATCGCGATCGGTGACGCGCTCGGCCTCCGCGTAGTCGCGGAGGGCGTTGAGACCACAGAGGAACTCGCGGCGCTGCGTGACCTCGGATGCCAGTATGCGCAAGGGTATTTGTTCGCGCGCCCGTGCAGTTTCGACGAGTACGTCGAGTACCTCAAGGGCTGACTCCCTGGCGGGTAGGAGGCACCGGCAGCGCCCTCGAGCGGGCCTCGGTTACCGTCCCGGAGTGGACCCTCGCACTGTTGCCCGACGACGGTGGGGTCTCGAAGCGGACCCCATCTCGCGGCTCGTTGTCACCGATGAGCTGCGAGATGATGGGGATTAGCCGACCAGACAACCGGATCGGCATCGGATCAGCGTGCTCCACCCTTTCTCCTTAGTCCACGCACGGCGCCTTCTCCATGAGAACTGTCGACGCCAGAAGGGCCAACCGTAACCACCTCGACTCGCGCGAGCGCCGCCCACGTCGACACGTGCGGTGTCCGTTTCCCACACCGGATGTCCGATGCGGACGCCTTCGAGCAGCCGATCGCGTTGACGATCTCAGAGAGCTTCACGCTTGCAAGCCTCGGCAGGATCTCCCGACGGAACAACTCCGGGTCGCAGACAGTGCCCGGAATTGGCCTTGTCCCCACTCCAACAGCGCCCGATGTGAGGCGATGACAGCACCCGTCTCGCGTGGCCGTTGCACGAGCCCACAGAGCTGCCGGTAGTGAGGCGCGCCAGAGTACAGAACAAC
>JBEKBT010000056.1:0-19069 GCA_050015255.1 Acidimicrobiales bacterium | reverse complement strand
GTCGTTCTACAACCTAGATTTTGGGCAGGGTGCCGCGGTCGGCACGATCATGATGGCGATCTCCCTCATCTGTGCGGTCGCCTATGTGCGCACCTACAGGGGGGAGCTTCGGACATGAGCCACCGCCACCGCCGAGCACTCATCTCGGGGCTAACCTCGCCGTGGCCTTGATGATCGTCGCTCTCATGCTCGTCCCGCTCTACTGGGCCGTGGTCACCTCGCTCAAGACATTGCCACAGTCCTATGCCACCCCGACCTCTCTCCTGCCGCCGTCGCCCACGTTCGCCGCCTACTCGCAGGTGGTGCACACCCAAGGTGGCTCTCTGCTCACGAGCTTCATCATCGCCATCGGCGCCACGGTGCTGTCACTTCTGATCTCGGTGCCCGCCGCCTTCGCGCTCGCGAACTTCCGGTTCCGGGTGACCGGGCTGGTGACCTTGGCACTGCTCGTCGCCCAGACGATCCCCGGCATCGTGCTCGGCACCTCGTTCTTCAAGATCTTCGCCGGGCTCCACCTGCTCAACAGCTACCTGGGCCTCATCATCGCCGACTCCACCTATTGCGTGCCGTTCGCGATCCTTGTCATCCGCGCCTTCATGATCGGGCTGCCACGCGAGCTGCTCGAGGCGGCGCGGGTGGACGGCGCGACGCTGCTCGGCTCGCTCCTGCGGATCGTGATCCCGCTCAGCAGGCCGGCGATCTTGACCGCAGCGCTCTTCTCGTTCCTGTTCGCGTGGGGCGACTTCCTCTTCGCGCTGACGCTCAGTACCTCCAACACCGTCGAACCGATGACCCTCAGCATCTACTCGTACATGGGCCAATACACCTCGCAGTGGCCGGACCTGATGGCCGCGGCCGTGTTCGCCGCCATCCCTTCGGCCATTTTGCTCGTGCTCGTCCAACAGGGGATACGAGGAGGGATCGCCACCGCCGGGCTGAAGGGCTGAGAGCTAGTCGTCGGCCCGAGGTCAGCGTCCTCAGCCGGGGAAACCTCGGCCATGGCCCGCGAAGTCCGGTAGGTGCCGTGGTCGCAACGGCGCCTAACCAGGATGCGTGCTGAGTGTCGCCAAGCTGGCCCGGGGCAGGGAGGAGTACTACCTGGCGACACTGGCCTCCGGGCGTGTCGAGCCCGGTGGGCTGATCGAGCCCGAAGGGCGCTGGCTGGGGCGCGCCGCCGGGACGCTCGGCTTGTCGGGGACCGTTGACGGTCCCGCCCTTCGGGCCCTTCTTGCCGGTCTCGACCCGGCTTCGGGCGAGGTGCTCTCGGCGCGCCACGAAAGGGTTCGTGTCGCCGCCTACGACTGCACGTACTCGACGCCGAAGTCTGTGAGCCTGTTGCACGCGCTGGGTCCAGAAGAGGTGCGGACCCAGGTGCGCGCCGGCCACGAGGAGGCGGCCGAAGCCGCGCTCGGCTACCTCGAGCGGCGCGGGGCCCGCGTCCGGCGCAGCTTGGGCCGGGGCGAGGCTGCAACTTCCATTCCGGCCGGGGGTTTCGTCGCCGCGGCGTTTCTCCACCGGACCAGCCGCGCCCCGGATCCCCACCTTCACAGCCACGTGCTCGTCGCCAATCTGGCGCAGGGACCGGACGGTCGCTGGTCGGCACTCGACGGCCGCGGGCTGTACCTGGAGCTGGGGACGGCCCGCGACCTCTACGAGACACAGCTGCGCGCGGAGCTCACCTTGCGGCTGGGTGTGTCGTGGCGTGAGCTCCAGGGCGCTTGGGCCGACCTTGCGGGCATCGACCCGAGCGTGAGCCGGGCCTTCTCCCGTCGCTCGGCCGAGATCGAGGCGGCTCTGGAGCAATCGGGTCGCTCCGGTCCCCGGGCAAGGCGCATCGCCTCGGTGAAGACAAGACCGGGAAAGGATCTCGGCACAGCCTACGAGGAGCTCGTGTCGGACTGGCGGGAGCGGTCATACCGCTTGGGTGTCTCCGAGGCTCGCCTGGCCTCGGTCGTCGGGCGGTCGCGGGCCGGAACGCCCGACGCTACAGGCCGGTCCGGGGAGGATGGCTTGCGCTTTGAGGACCAGAGCTTGCCCACATCTGGCGGACGGTCTCGAGTTGACGACGGGTCTGTGGACCGATGGGCCGAGCGGGCGCTCGGGGACCGCGGGGTCGCCGCTCGCGACGGCACGTGCCGGCGGGGCGAGCTCGTCCGGTCGCGTTGCGCCTCTCTCCCCTTCGGCGCGCCGGTGGCCGAGATCGAGAGAGACGTGGAGGCACTCGTTGTCGAAGGCCGTGTCGTCCCGGCCCCAGAGGCCTCGCGCCGGGTCGGCCCGGTGCTAAAGGCGGCGTCCGGGCGGCCGATTCCGGGCGGTGTCGCCGAGCCTTTGTACACGACGCCAGGGATCCTCGAGTTGCACGAACGGCTCGAGCAGCTCGTGCGTGCCCACCCGGGGGCGATCGAGCTGCTTGCGTATCGCCCCGGGGAACGCCTCGAGGCCCTGGACAAGATCGGTGGCGTCCTGTCAGATCCGCAGACGCCGGTGGTCGCGGTCGCGCCTGGTCGCGTGGCGGCCGCCTCTTTCGAGGCCGTCACGGGCATCGAGACGGTCCCGGTCGCAGACGCGCCTCGCGCCCGCGACCTGATGGCGCCCCAGCTCGCCGGAAAGGGCATCGTCGTGTTGGCCGAGGCGCAACGGCTCGGCCCCTGGGAGCTCGCGTCGATCGTCGAGTCGTCCGTGGCCGCCGGAGGCCGGGCCATCCTGTTCGCACCTTCCGCCTCGCTCGACAGGCGCTTTGGGACCGCGGCGGTCTTGGCGGCCCACCTCGGCGCGTTCGTATCCACGGGCCGCCCCCCCACAGCCCCGGTCGACGGCGTCATGCTCGACGGCGCTGGGGCGGCTGGGGCGGAAAGGTACCGTTTTGCCGGCCGCGAAGTCCTCGTCGTGCCTGACAGCGCCGCCGCCCGGGCGGCGCTTCTTCAGGCTTGGGGACAGGACCGAGCCGGGGGCCTGCGCACGCTCTTGGTGGCGAGCGACGATGCCGTCGTGGGTTCGTTGCGGGAAGCTGTTCGAAAAGCCGGCGGATCCCCTGACGACGTCGTCGAGGCACGCCGTCTGGCGGGGGTTCTGGCTGGGCCACTGCCGGGATCAGGACACGGGAGCCGGATGGCCGTGCTCGGCGCTCTGCCGGCCGGCGTGAGGGAGGCGGGGACCGTCGGGTGTGTGCACGTGGCGATCGTCCCCGCGCACAGCTCCGATACCCAGCGGCTCGGCCGGGCGGCAGAGGTTGCCAAGCCCCGGTATCTCGTTTCGGAGCTTGGGACGGTTCCCTCGGGCACTTTGGATCGCGCGGCTTGGCGCGCCGGCGCGACGGTGATCGAGGCTTTTCGCCGGCGCTGGTCGATCGACGACCACCAACATGCCGTCGGTGACCGGACAAGGCTGCGATCCCTTGGGCTCAGTGCCGTCGGGGACGCGGCCGAGACGAGGCTGAAGGTCCGACAGGCGCTGCGATCGATCGAGTGGGCATCACCGGCGGTGAGGCGCCAGGGGTTGGAGGCGCCAGGGCGCTCACGGTGACCTGGCGGTTGCCGCCCTCAGCGCCCGCGTAGCCAGCGGCCGTGGCCCGATGTGACCGCACGGACCGCAACGGCCGGCATGACGGCTCCGCTGCGCTCGCGTGCCCAGGCCCGGCCGCCCATGACCGCCTCGCGCCAGGGCGAGCTCGAGAACCACGGCGTCATCCGCAGGAAACCAGGCTCCGCGCCCTCGATGCCGAGTATGAGCCCTGGATGGCCGCGGGCGACGGCATCGGCGGGAAGAGCTCGGTCCTTGCGCATCGACACGGTTCGGGTCGTGGCGGGCCTGAAGGCGGCAAGCCCGCGCCGGCGGGGGCCTTGCGACACAGACACCGTCGGCACCTCGTGCTCGCCCCCGAGGAGCGATATGGCCTCGAGGGTCCGGGTATCTCCGATGCCGGGAAAGATCAGCTTGGTACCGAACAGCGACAGGAACCCGTCTGCTTCGCGCTCCCAGGCCGCCCGTGCCTGTGACAGGTCCTGCAGGCACGCCAGTGTCACGACGCCCTGGCTGCCACCCTCGGCGACGAGCCTCGGGAGGTCGTGCAGGGGGGCGATGTTGGCCAGCTCGTCCAGGACGAGGAGAAGCGGCGGCCTCGAAGACGCCCGAGGCGCTCCCAGGAAGGGATCGACGCCGGCACTCGAGCCGGTGACCGTGGCGACCAGTGAGCTCTGGTAGGCGGCGACGCGCACCTCGCGGAGAAGCCCCGCGACGAGGGGAGCAGCTTGTCGCTGATGGTCACTCCCGGCGCAAACGTATAGCGTGCCCCGACTGCCCAAGAGTTCGGCCGCATCGAGGAGCCGTCCCTGCGTCGAGGCGAGGGCGGCATCGGTCCGGTAGCCGGCGAGCACGCCCGAAGCGGTGGACCAGATGCCGCTCTGCTCGCGGCCTTCGGTGGCGATGATGCCTTCGAGGAGATCGAGCGCCCGGTCGGCCCCGCCACGGGCGAGCGCGGCGCGGGCCTCGTCGACATCGTGCCGGTTCACAGCGGCGAGCATCTCGTGGAAGGGCCGTCGCTCGAGGGCTCCTGCATGCAAGACGACGGCGAGCAGCGCCCCTGCCCGCTCGCTCCAGTGCGCGGCCTCGCCTCGGTCTGTGCCCGGCCGGGCGGCTCGCACCATGGACTCGGCGACGAGGACCGCCCCGTCCCAGGTGCTTGCGAGCCCGAGGGGCGACCAGCCGACACGCTCGACACCTGGCGGGCACGGTACCGAGCCACTCGGGTCGTACAAGAAGACAGGCCCGAGTTGGCAGCGGGCGGACCAGGTCGCGGCAAGCAGGTCGGCCTTGGTGGAGGCCGCTATCACCGGCCCGCAGGCCGCGAGCACGTTGGGGACGACGACTGCGGCCGTCTTCCCCGAGCGCGGTGGTCCCAGCAGGAGGACCCCTTCTTGGGGACGGGCGAAGAGGGGGACGCCTCCGCCCTTGAGCGAACAGCCGACATAGATGCCGTGGCCGTAGCTCTGCGACGTCGCGAGCACGAGAGAAAGCGGATCAGGGAGCGGCTTGAGCACCACCGAGTCGTAGCCGAGGCACTTACCGGTCGACATCATGGTGACGGCCCCGGCCGCGGCGCCAGGCTACGCAGCCGGCCCCGGCCGCGGCGCCAGGCTACGCAGCCGGCCCCGCCTGAGCCCACAATGACCAGTGCGGTTCTGCGAGCGAGCGAGACGGCCGCGCTCAGGCGACCCGCGGGCGAGTCGGGGAATCTTTCTTGGCAGAGGCGATGACACGAGTAGGCCGATCGCGGTCCCTCGCGGCCGGCGTTGCCCACACCGCCTGCCCGAGAAGAATTTCGGCTGCTCGAGGCCTCGGCGCGGACCGCGACGGGAAATCAGGGAAATTCATACCTCTCCGGCGCTTGCCCGCCCAAGGGCGCCCGGAGTCGGATCAGGGACCAAAAAATGGTGGCGAAACGGTGCTCCGGCGACGAAAGCCCTTGTTTTTGTTGGCTTAACTGCGGCGATTGTCGCCTCGTGATCCGGAGTCGGGATCCGGAACAGGCCGTAGAATAAAGGGCTCGCCCGCCGCTCCGAGGAGAATGCTTGATTTCCGCCGGAAAATCACCTTGTATTGCGTGAGGGTCGGACAACATGCCAGGAGGCGAAATTGAACAGGACAGAACTAATCGGCGAGATGAGCAAGTACACCGGGCTGACGACAAAACAGTCGGAAAGCGGTTTGAAGGCGTTCGAGTACGTGGTCACCTCGGCACTGCGATCCAGTGACACCGTCCGCATCACCGGCTTTGGAACGTTCAAGGTGCGGGACCGTGCGGCACGGCGTGGACGCAACCCGCAGACGGGCGCGCCCGTGCGTATCAAGGCATCCAAGGGCATCGGCTTTGCCGCCGGCGCGGGGCTGAAGAAGGACCTCAACTCGCGCACCGCCTTGGAGAAGCCGGAATACGTAGGTATCGCCGCCACGAACTCTGCGAAGGCCGCTCCCGCCAAGGCTCCGGCCAAGAAGGCTCCGGTCAAGAAGGCCGCTCCGGTCAAGAAGGCCGCGCCCGCCAAGGCTCCGGCTAAGAAGGCGCCGGCCAAGAAGGCCGCTCCGGCGAAGAAGGCTCCGGCGAAGAAGGCTCCTGCGAAGAAGGCTGCTCGCTAGGGTTATCAGCTCCAGACAGGCCTTTATCGACAAGGCCTCGCGGCGAAGCTCGTGCCGCGAGGCCTCGTCGCGTCCGGGACAGGTGCCTCAGAGGTTGTCGATCCGCTTGAAGGCCTCGGCCGCAGCAAAGCCGCCCTTGACTCCCAGCTCGGCGAGCCGGTCAGTGACTCGGCGTTTGAACTCCAGGACTTCGGGGTGCTCGCCGTCCTCAACCGCACCCGGGTCGGCGATCCCCATCGTCGAGCGCAGCTGGCTCTTGTGCTGCAAGAGGGCGGCGAGCTTCGCATCGACGAAGTTGGTCACGTCCTCGAGATGATCCGGCTCGTCCGCTTCGAACAAGAGCAGAGTCGCCGGCCGGTGGGGCGGGTCGTCGAGCTCTGGGAAAAAGAGCGGATCGCGTGCGGCAACGATCCCGTCGGTCACGAGAAACCCGGCGTTGCGGTGGTCCGGGTGCAGTCGGTACCGCTTCCATGGGTCGTGACCGAGGAGGACATGAGGCTTGATCTTGCGGATGCAGGAGGCGACCTCGAAGCGCTGGCGCAGCCCCGACTCGAGCTCGCCGTCGGGCCAACCGAGGAAGATCACCTCGCCCTTGCCCCCGAGGGCCACGGAAGCGGCTCGCTGCTCATGGCGCCGCGTGACGACGAGCTCGGCCGGATCGTGTGCGGGGTCCCAGGTCCCCTTGGACCCGTCGGTGCAGATGAGATGGAAGATCTCGCAGCCGTTGGCGGCCCATTTCGCCAGCGTGCCGCCGCAGCCGAACTCGACGTCGTCGGGGTGCGCTCCCACAGCGAGCGCCCGAGCGGGGACGGGCAGGTTGGATTCCATCCGCTCAGGTTGCCACGTGGGCGAGCGCCAGGTCCTCGGGGAGGTCGATGTCGATCGCGAGCCGGCGGTCGTAGACGAGCTGGCAAGGCACGCCGAGCCGGGCCGCTTCTGAGCGGTGGCGCTCGAAGCTCCCCGCCCCATAGGCGAAACAGAACCCGGCGCCTGTCGGCACCACCGCCACGTTCGTCCCGTCGCGGCGGCGGTCAGGCACGAGGGTGATCGTGCCGGCCTCGCCCAGTGCAGCCAAACCCGCGGCGAAAGGAAGATCCCCGTGGGCCACCACCGCCAGGTCGACGCCTTCGGCGGCAAGCTGGGCGACGCCGGCCATCACCGCCGCCGACAAGCCGAGCCCCGGTGTCCACGCCACCCGGGCACCGTGCTCGGTGGCCCATGCGGCGACCTCGTCGTCGTCGCAGACGACAAGCACAGGGAGCGGGGCAGCAGCGGCGATCACCCTCGAGGCCAGCTCGCGGGCCAGAGTCTCACGGGCGTGTGTGTCGAGCACACTTGCGAGGCGCAGCTTGGCGGCCCGAAAGGACTTCACAGGGACGAGCACGGCGCGTGCCGTCCCGGAGGTCATGTCTCGGCGAGTCTCGCCGTGGCGATGCGGTGCGGCTCGAGCTCGAAGGACCCTTCGAAGCTGGCGACGTGGCGGCCGCGCAGATCGACGAGCTGGCCGCGAAGCGGCGCACCGGGTGCGTGAGACTCCGCCGGTCTCTGGGTGCCGCAGCGCAGCTCGACGCGAGTCGTGATGCCGCTCGGGTTGAACACGCGCATCTCGAGAGCACCGCCTGGGTCACGGCGCAGAGCGCTCACCTCGGCGCCGTTGACGAAGAGCAACGAGGCTTCGAGAGCGAGCTTGCCTCCGCCGAGGCTCGATACGACCGGCAGGTCACAGAAGGCGTCATCGGCGAGCGCATAGACGTCCTTTACGTCGAGGGCGACGCCATAACGCAGTGTGAGACGACCCTGCAGCTGGGGGCCCTCGAGCTGATCGACCGGACCCGCCGGCAGAGGGCGGTTCGCCATCGTGAGCCTGGAGAGCATGCCCGTCGCCCGTAGCAAGGTCAGTGCCAGGCCGTGGGCCCGCAAAGCGCCAGCGTCGGAGCCGGTCTCACCGGACCCGTCGAGATCGACGAGCTCGTACTCGCACAGGCCTTCGTGGAAGACGCTCAGGCCGCCCGCTTGCACGAAGCGCCGGGAGGGATAGGTGGCGAGAGGCCGCTCACTCGGGCCTCCTTCGGCGACAAGGCCACGTTGGACTATGTCGAAGGCGCATTCGGCACTCGAGTGGTCCGCCGGCTCGGGCAGCGGGAACCACGCCCGCAGCCGGTGATCCCGGCAGGGGTTGTCGAAGCTCGTCGTGACCCGGACCAGATCCTCGCCTGCACGAAGCTCGATCCGGGAACTGACGACCACCTCCCGCTCGCCGGTCCGGGCGCGCCGGGCTTCGTCGATCCGTTCGGGCCAGCGATAGGTCCGCTCGGCGACGGCCACAGCCCGGACGGGGCCTGTCTCGAGCAGCGAGAGGACGACCCGCTCGGGTGCGTCGACGACGATGTCGTGCTCGGGGGGCGAGTAGTTGTAGGTGTCGCCGAAATCTCCCGAGTCGACGAGACGGTTGAAGCCAGGAAGGCCGTTCAAGGCGAAGGTGCCGTCGCTCGGCGAGATCGTCACGCTCACGCGCGAGTTGGCGAGAACGAGCCGGCCGTCGCTTTCCTTGCTGGCTGTCACCGGGTCGGCGAGCGGCACCGGCTGCCACGCCTTCCAGCCAAAGCCCGGGACGTCCTCGACGCGCGCCAGCAGCCGGCGCGAGGACGCCTTGTCGAGTCGCACTCTGACCTGGGCGTCGGGGCGCAGGGCGAACCGGGCGAGCAGGTCAGCTTTGATCTGTGTGATCTGCAGGTCGTTCGAGCGCTCCTGGAGCACGCGCACGACAATGTCGATGCCGCTCTCGTCCTCTTCGACGTCAACCCCGCCGATGTAGGCGCCGTCGCCTATCTGGTCGTGACCGCCGAGCTGGGACAGGAGGGCGTACGCCTCTGTTGTCGTCAGGACGAGATCGGCCGCGAGCCCGACACGCTCGTCGAGGATCTGGGCGCCCTCGATGGGCCCCTCGCCGCCGAGGATCAGCTCGATCACCCCGGAGCGGGAGCGCGCGCACGGGTTCACGGCGACATGGCAAGGATCCGACAGCGACGAAGCCAGCTTCTTGAGGGCGCGCTCGGCCACTCCCTCGGCGATCCGGGTCGCCTCGGCGTAGCGGTGGAGCACGGCGGCGTCCACCTCGTCATGCGAGCAGGCACAGATCGAATCGTGAGCCGAATTCCGCACGAGCTCGCGCCACGCGATCTGGAGCACCGACCCGGGGTACCGCTCCGGTGCCATGAGCAGTGCCGCCAACGGTTCGGCGAACCGCTCCAGCGTCCGCTCGGCGCGGGCGGCGGCCTGCTTCACGTCCACGCGGTTGGAGGCGACGCCCATCAAGATGTTCGTCCGGGCGCCCGAGCGCAGCTCGCCCTGCCAGCTGGGCAGCCCGGAGCGAGGCGCCGTGGCGAGTGCCTCGGGAAGAGAAGCGATGGCGATCTCGAAACGGTCCTGGATCGCGTTGGCCTCCGCGACCACGCGGCCCAGCCACGGCTGGGGTTCTTGGTGATCGGTCCCGTTCGGGAACAGGATCGGCCCGTCCGTGCCGATCAGGAAGTCGGCGTGCTCCTTCTCGAAAGCTTCGAGGCGGCGCACGAAGGCCTTGGCGTCGTCTGCCACCGAGGCACCGGCCGAGTAGCCGGCGGGGAGGTGCTCGGCCCGCACCACCGAGCCGTCCGGGGCCGCCCAGGAGAAGGCGGTCTTGTCGAGCACCGAGGGCACGCCACGCCACACGACGGCATCGGCAAAGCCAGCCGCCCGCAATATCTGGGGCATCTGGGCCACGTGACCGAACATGTCGGGGAGGTAGCCGACTTCCATGGCGCCCCCGAAAGCCGTCGCGCGCTCCAGCCCGAGCTGCAGGTTGCGCACGATCGTCTCGCCGGAGACGAGGAATTCGTCCATGAGGACGTACCAGGGACCGAAACTGATCCGCCCCGAGGCCGCGAGGCGCCGGAGGCGGTCCTCGTTCTCGGGGCGAACTTCCAGGTAGTCGTCGACCGCCGCCATGTGACCGTCGAAGAGGAAACGGGCATAGGACGGATCGGACTCCATGAGCTCGAGCAGCTTGTCCACGAGATCGACGAGACGCAGCTGGAAGGTGCGGAACGGCGAGTACCACTCGCGGTCCCAGTGCGTGTGAGGGACGACGTTGACCCTGCGACGGGACGCGCCAGGGCGGGCGGTCTCGGGTGCAAGCCCGACATCGTCGGTGTAACCAGACATGTCGTGCAGGCTACGCCTCCAATACCCGGCCGCAGGGATCGGCGTCATAGCCGGCGATGGCGGCCAGCTGAGCGGGTAGCTCTCTGCCGGCGAGGACGTCGAGGAGGGCTCTGACCTCTGGCGTGCCGAGCAGCGAGTGGGGGACGTGCAGCTCGCAGATCTCGTCCTGCCATGGCACGAAACCGAGCCCGTACGCCAGCGCCGCCGGCTCACTTGCGACTCCGACGTCGGCCAGGCCGGCTGCGATCGAGGATGTCACGAGCAGATGGGCGCTGCAGGTGCTGCCGTAACCGGCTAGCTCGGCCGGCTTGGCACCGAGCTCACCGAGGGCGGCGTCGAGCAGCCTGCGGGCCTCCGAGCCCGGCTCGCGATTGACGAGGCGCAGGCCGAGCTCGAGGGCGGCGCCCAGGGAGTGCACCGCGTCGGCGAACTTGGCAGAGACGACAAGACCCTCGCGCCAGGCGGCGAAGCCGACGACCTCGTGGCCCGACGGGCGCGTTGGCCGCTCGTCGGCGCGCCGGTGGACGGCGGCGGCGTGAACGGTGCCGGCCTCCAGCAGCCACCGGCCGGCGGTGTTGTTGGACGACCACCACACGAGGCTGGTCGGCGGCCGATGGCGTTGGAGCGGTCCGGCCAGAAGGGCAAGGGCCGGATCGCATCCTGCGACCGCCAAGGTCGGTCCCGAGGTGGCGATCGGCTGGACGTCGATGAGCGAACCTGCCGGCGCGGGCTTCAGGCCGGTCGCATGGGCGAGCGCCGGCCGGAAACCTGGGGCGAACCCTGAGTCGCCGACGAGAGGGAAGGCCACCGGGGCACCGTCGACCTCCGACAGGAGCAGGCGAGCGGGCCCGAGCGCCGGGGCGGCGAGCCGGGCCTTGAGCATTGGGAGCTCGGGCGCGGCGCCGAAGAGCTCCTCGACGCTCGTGCCGAGGGCCGAGGCGAGGGCGAGCGCGACCTCGAGCGAGGGCGACCATCGGCCGGACTCGATGCCGGAGATGGACTGGCGGGTCACGCCGGCCCTGTCGGCGAGCGCGCCCTGCGACAGGCCCCGCGCGAGCCGTGCGAGCCGGAAGCGGTCGTCGGTCCTCTGGCTGGCGCTGGTCATTCGGCTTCTGTCTCAGGCCACCACGATCGGTGGATCGAGGACGGTGAGGGTGCACTCCTCGCCCGCGACAGCTGGCTCGTCGAGGTGGATCGTGAATTGCTCTCCGGAGCGCTGGGCCACGGTGCATTCGTAGCGCGGCCCGAACGGGCGCGTCGACCGGATGGTCCCGCTCAGCACGAGGCCGCGCTCTGGCACCTCGCCGAGAATTACCCGATCAGGATGGATTGCGTAGAAGCGGTTCGCCACCGCTGGGACCGGGACGAAGCCGCCGTAACCGACCAGCTGCGCCACGCGGCGGCTCAACGGGGAGAGCACCACTTCGAGCGGGCCGCCCATCTGCAGCAACCTGCCGCTGTCGATTATCCCGAGTCGGCCGCCGAAGGCCTGCGCCTCGGCGAGGTCGTGGGTGACGAGGATGCCGGCCGCCTCGCGCTCTTTGCAAGTCTCGATTGTGAGGAGGCGAAGAGCTTCACGCGCCGCGACGTCCACGGCCGAATAGGGCTCGTCGAGCAGCAGAACGCGAAACGGGCTGGCGAGCGCCCTCCCGAGCGCGACTCGCTGACGCTGGCCACCGGACAGGGCGGCCCCTCGCGCCCGGGCGAGCATGGTGAGACCGAGGCGCTCGAGCAGCTCGGTGACGCCGCCTCGGGCGGGGGAGCGGCGGATCCCGTAGGCCACGTTCTCCTCGACGGTGAGGTGCGGGAACAGCGTCGTCGGCTGGCGCACGAGGGCGACGCGCCTTTGGCGAGGCTCCAATGCCGCCTCGCCCTTGGCCTTGCCCGCGACGAGATCGCCACCGATGCGGACATTGCCGCGGTTCAGGCGGGTGAGACCTGCGATCGACTCGAGGATCGTCGTCTTGCCCGCCCCCGAGGTGCCGAAGATGGCGAGGCGCTCGCCGGCCTCGAGCCCGAACCCAGCCCGGACCGTGATCTGTCTGCGCTCCACCTCGAGGTCGACCTCGAGGAGCGATGCCGGCGCGGAGCTCACGGCGCCTCGACCCCGGCGACACGCGAGCGCGTCCGCGCGCTCCACAGGTAGGCGAGGATCGGGAGGGGGAGCGCGGCGACGACGAGCAGCAGTGCGAAGGGAAGCGCACCGGACAGGCCGAATTCCTGGAAGGCGATGAAGATCTGGTTCGGAAGCCCGCGCGGGTAATAGGCGACGATGATGACGGCCCCGAAGGCGCCCATGGCCCGCGCCCAGGCGGTGGCGAGCCCGGTCGCCAGCCCCGGGGCCGCGAGGGGAAGGGTGATGCGACGGAAGGCTTGCAGGGGGCGGTCGCCGAGCAAGGTGGCGTCCTGTTCGATGCGGGGATCGACAGAGGCGAAGGCGGCGTGGGCGCCGAGGATGTAGAAGGGCGCCGCCTCGTAGAACTCGGCGACGATGAGCGCGAAGAAGGTGTTCACTCCCGTCAGGTGGATGTCTGCCAGGAGATTGCCCAGCGTGCCTTCAGGGCCGATGAGGAATATGAGAAGCAGCCCGATCACAAGCGGCGGCATCATGAGCGGGAGGAGGATGCCGAGCTCGACGAGGCGTGCCAGTGGCAGGCGGCCGCGGGCAAGCAGGTAGGCGAGCGGTGTGCCCAGCAGCACCATGACGCCGAGCGCGATCGCGCTCGCTCCGAGCGAGACCCAGAGCGGGTCGAGGGCTCCGGGCGGCCCCAGTGCCGCCCGGATGGAGTGCAACGAGAGGTGCTGGATCAGCACGGCGAAGGGGCCGAGCAGCGCGAGCCAGATCGCGAGCGCGCCGAGCAGCGCCAGTACCGTCGAACCACGGGCGACGATGCGCCCCGCGCTCGGGAACCCCGGTACCACCCCGGTCGCGGCCAGATTGCCGGCCGGGATGGTGGTTCTCATCAGGACGAGGTTGTACCACCCGAGGCCTGGAAGGCGCTGAGCACGTCGGCCGGCAACGTAGTCGCCGCCGTATCCGCGCTCGTGGCACCGACGTAGACCGGGGGTGTGAGCGGGTAGCCGCCCTTCTTCAGCTGCGCCCGCCCAGCCGCCGAAACTATCCAGGCGACGAAGCCGTCGTCCGCGGCCTGGTCGGCCACCGAGGGAGCAGTCTTGGCGTTCGCGGGCAGGACAAGGGTGATGTTCAAGGTGATGAGGTCACCCTGATCGACCGTCCCGCCGGTGAGCGTGATGCTGACCGTGGAGTAGTGGGCGCTCTCGGAGGTAACCGCGAAGTTCAAGCCGGGGGGCAGGACGATGTAGTGCAGGTGGTACTGGATCGCCTGGGTGAGATAGGCACTGGTGGCGTCGAACTCGCCGGCCTGGAGGTCGGTGATGAGCGAGTCCTCGTCGACCATCTGCGCCGGCAACCCGAAGGGGGTGGACTTGGTGACGCCGAGGATCGTCGTCGCGGGGTCGAACGACAGGTGGAGCGTGGACTGGGCGAGCTCCATCATCAAGATGAAGTAGACCCCTTGCGGGTCGGCGTTCGGGTCGGTGCGCCCGACGCGGATCCCTGGTGAGCTCATCAGCGTGAACAGCGACGACAGCGAGGCCTTGTGGTCCGCGATGGCGTTGAACTCCTTCGCGAACCTGCCGTTCGGGTTGTAGGCCACCACGAGCGGGTCGGTTGCGAGCTGGATGACGAACTTCGACCTGTTCGCCGGCCAGAGCCTCTTGATGTTCTTCTTGCCGACGGACATGAAGACCCCGGGGTTGATCTCGTTCGCGAGGATCTCCGAGGCCAACGTGCCCGAGCCTGCAGCGCGGCCCTGGAAGCCGTCGCCGGTCGCGGCCTCGAATTTCGGGCCGAGGTCCGTCGCGGCCCACAGCTCGAGCGAGCCGGCATAGGCGACGCTGGCGGTCCCGTGCATCGGAGCCGTTCTGGTGGTTGCTGGTCTGGCGGCTGTCGCCGGCCGAGCCGCTGTGGCCGCTGCCGCGGTGCTGGAGATCGCCAGCGCCACGACGGCCAGTGAGGCTACGGCCGCGACACCATTGCGAGATGAGTTGCTCATCTCGCAAGCATAGCTAACCTTTCGCAAGTCTGGCTGGCGCCATTACTTCGGCTGCGCCGTCCCCCGTCGCGAGCTACCGTCGTTCGCGTGCGTACCGCGGCCATCTCGGGCGAGTGGCCGGCTTGACCGCGGGACGCGCTCCCAATCTCAAGCTCGAGCGCGACATGCTGGCCTCGGGCAGGGTGACGGTGGCGGGATGCGACGAGGTGGGCCGCGGCTCTCTCGGGGGCCCTGTGTCGGTGGGGATGGTCGTGGTCGATGCCGGCACGCGGCGGCCCCCTGCAGGGCTGCGAGACAGCAAGCTGCTCAAGCCCGCGGTTCGTGAGTCCCTCGTGCCGAGGATCGAGTCCTGGGCGTGTTGCTGGGCGATCGGGCACGCCAGCGCGGCCGAGATCGACTCGATGGGTATCCTGCGGGCTCTGCGCCTGGCCGGTGAGCGGGCGCTGGCGGGCCTTGCGGCGCGTCCCGAGGTCGTGCTGCTGGACGGTAACTACGATTGGTTCACGCGCCCGGAGCCCTCAGCGGCTTCGCCGGCCATGATCGAGCCCGGGCAGGTCACCCTCAAGGTGAAGGCCGACCTGACATGTGCCTCGGTGGCGGCCGCGAGCGTGATCGCAAAGGTTGCCCGAGACCGGCTCATGGTCGAGCTCGCCGGTTCGTACCCGTGGTACGGCTGGCACGCGAACAAGGGCTACGCCGCCCCCGAGCATCGTGCGGCACTGCTGGAGAAAGGCCCGTGTGAGGAGCACCGCCGGTCGTGGCATCTCCTCGTTTCTGACGAGGAGGCTGTGCTCGAGGACCCCGATCTCGAGGACCCCGACCTCGAGGACCCCGACCTCAGGACGGCCGCCGGCTGCGCCGATCCCGGCGCGTCCGAGGTCCGGGCCCGTCGGGCCCGTCGGCTGCGACCGGCTGGGACCCGGGGATAGGTTGAGGACAGGGACCAGTCTTGGAGGCTGAGTGATGTCGGGATCAGATCCGTGGTTCGCGATCCTCGAGCGCATCGAGGACGTGGCATCGCTCATCGGGCTCGACCCGGACACGCTCCGCATGCTCTCGTTGCCCGAGAAGGTCCTGGAGGTGGCCGTCCCGATCCGTCGTGACAGCGGGGAGATCGAGGTGTTCCGCGGGTGGAGGGTGCACCACAACAGTGCGCGAGGCCCTGGCAAAGGTGGGATTCGTTTCCACGAGTCCGTCAACGCGCACGAGGTGATGGCTCTCGCCGCCGACATGACCCTCAAGTGCGCCGTGGTCGACGTGCCCTTCGGCGGTGCCAAGGGCGGGATCCAGGTCAACCCGATGACGCTCTCGGAGAGCGAGCTCGAGCGGCTCACGCGCCGCTACGCCATGGGCATCGCGTCCATGATCGGCCCGGACAGGGACATCCCGGCACCGGACGTCAACACCGATGCGAACGTGATGGCATGGCTGATGGACACGATCTCGATGGTGAGCGGGGAGGCCATGACCGGGGTCGTGACCGGCAAGCCGATCGCCATCGGCGGCAGCCGGGGCCACGTCGGCGCCACCTCCCAAGGCGTGCTCATCTGCACGCGGGCCGCCTTCCAAGAGCTCGGCCTCTCCATGACCGGGGCGCGGGCGGTGATCCAGGGCCACGGGAAAGTCGGCGGCCCGCTCGTGTACATGCTGTCCTCGGCCGGCATGCGGGTGATAGCGGTGACAGACGCTGGAGGTGGCGTCTACAACCAGGCGGGACTCGACGCAGCCGCGCTGGCGCGTCACGTCGATGAGACCGGCAGCGTGGCCGGCTTCGAGCGCGCGGACCCGCTCGAGCCCGAGCGGATCTGGGAGCTCGACTGCGAGCTCGCCATCCCCGCCGCCCTGGCGGGCGTCATCACCGCCGAGGTGGCCGAGAAGATGAACGCCCAGCTCATCGTCGAGGCCGCCAACGGGCCCACATTGCCCGAGGCGGACTCGATCCTCGAACGGCGCAACATCGTCGTGATCCCGGACATCCTGGCAAACGCAGGTGGGGTCACGGCCTCCTACTTCGAATGGGCCCAGAGCCGTCAGGGCTTCAGCTGGGAGGGCGATCTCGTCGCCGAGCGCCTCCGGCGGATGATGACGGCTGCTTTCGACTCCGTATGGCGCCGTTCGCGCGACCTGAAGGTGACCCCCCGGCGCGGTGCGGTGGCGGTGGCGCTGGAGAGGGTGGGCGAGGCGATGGAGCTGAGAGGCCTGTTTCCCTAGGCCGGGCTGGTCGTTCACCCTGCCGGTCGTCGGTGAGGACGCCGGCGGTCACGCTTGGACGGCATGGACCGCTCCCATCCGGCGCCGGAAGGCTCGCGCGCCGGGCCACTGCCGGAGCCACCCGAGTCGGTTGCCGTTCCCGAGCAGGTGGCGGAGGAGGCCGAGAGGCCGAGCCGCGGCCTGGTCTCCATGTTCCGGATCGATGTCGCCCCGCTCAGGCGCTCGAAGGAGTTCCGGCTGCTCTTCGTCGGCCAGGCGGTGTCCTTCTTCGGGAGCATGGTGACCTACGTCGCCCTGCCGTACCAGGCGTACCGCATCAGCCATTCGTCTCTGATAGTCGGGCTGCTCAGCCTGACAGAGCTGATCCCACTGCTCATCACGGCCTTTGTCGGGGGAGCCCTCGCAGACTCGGTTGACCGCCGGCGGATGGTCCGCCTGACGGAGAGCGCGATGTGCCTCGTGGTCGGCGCCCTGGTCGTGAACTCGCTCTCGGCTCAGCCGCGGCTCTCGGTGCTCTTCGTCGTCGCATTTGCCGCGGCCGGCATCGACGGCCTGCAGCGGCCCTCCCTCGAGGCGATGGTGTCGAGGCTCGTTTCCGCCGAAGAGCTCCCGGCAGCCTCCGCCCTGTCGTCGCTGAAGGGAAACCTCGGGATGGTGGCCGGCCCTCCGGTCGCAGGCGTCCTCATCGTGGCCGTCGGGTTGCCGGTCACCTACGGCCTCGACGTCGGAACCTTCCTCGTGTCGCTGGCTGCTCTCGCGTTGATGCGAGCCGTGCCTCCGCCACCTGAGTCCGACGGGCTTTCTCTCCGGGCGATCGCGGACGGTCTCCGCTATGCGAGGAGCCGCCAGGACCTGCTCGGCTCGTATCTCGTCGACGTGAACGCCATGTTCTTCGGGATCCCGACCGCGTTGTTCCCACAGGTCGCGAGCCACTTCGGTGGTGCGGCCGTGCTCGGCGTCCTTTACGCAGCACCGTCGGCCGGCTCGCTGCTGGTGACATTGACGAGCGGCTGGACCCGCCACGTCCGGCGCCATGGCCGTGCGGTGGCGCTCGCCGCAGGGCTTTGGGGGCTTGGGATCGTCGGCTTCGGCTTTGCGAGCTCGCTCCCCTTGGCGATCGTCGGGCTCGTCGTGGCGGGGGGAGCAGACATGGTGAGTGGGCTGTTCCGCACGACGATGTGGAACCAGTCCATCCCCGATCTGCTGCGCGGGCGCCTCGCAGGCATCGAGATGCTGAGCTACTCCTCAGGTCCGACGCTCGGCAACGTCGAGGCCGGCCTTGTCGAGGCTCTCGCGGGACTGCGCGCCTCGATCGTCTCAGGTGGCGTCCTGTGCGTGGTGGGGACGGCTGCGCTGGTCGCCGCGCTGCCCCGGTTCTGGAACTACGATGCCGCTGCAGGAGCGCGCCTGAGGGCTATGCCCGGCAAATGAGGCCAGTCGGGGATCATCGGCCGTCATGTTCGGGCGTCGGTGTGCGTCGGATGGCCCATGGCGAGTTGTGGCCGGCGGGCCCGTTCCTTTGGCCAGGGAGGCTTATGCAGCGTTCAAGATCCGTGGTTGCCAGTGGGTTCGCGATGCTCCTCGGCTTGGCTGTTGTTGCCGGAGGTTGCTCTAGTTCCGCGACGCCTGCCACGACCACGACTCCGGCGACTACGACATCGGCCCCGGCTACGACGCTTGCACCCACGACCTCGACGACGCTTGCACCCACGACCTCGACGACATCCACCACCCAGCCGGGACCGCCTCCGACTTGCATTCCAACTCAATTGAAGCTCGCTGCCGTCAAGAGCTTCGCCGCCGCCGGCTCGATCTACAGCCCCGTCGACGTGGTGAACACCTCGACCGCGGCGTGCTCCCTCGACGGTCGCCCTGGTGTGAGCTTGATCGGAGCCGTGCAGGGAGCGACTCCAGCTCATCTCCCGACCACGGTCCAGACCACGGGGCAGGAGTCGGCATTCTCCGTCTCGCCGTCGCTGTTGACGCTGCCGCCCACCGGCGTCGCTGCAGTGGGTTTTCTCGTGCAGTCGAGCGACTTCCCGACCGATGGAGAGCAGACGTGCCCAGTAGTGAGCTCGATGTCGGTCCACCTCCCAGAGATTTCCTTGGCTTTCTCGGTGAGCGAGGCGTTCACGGCATGTGGCGGCCCGACGATTTCCGTGTCGGCGATCGTCACAGCGAGCGAGCTGCAACCGGGCTGACGGGTCACTTGGCGGCTCTCGTGCGAGACGCTCGGAGGATCGTGCGGGCGGGAGGGCCTATCGTCGTCATGTGCAGGGTCGGCTCGCCCTCGGGGCGACGGGCGCTTAGCTCAGGTGGTTAGAGCAGCTCGCTTACAACGAGCAGGTCGGCGGTTCAAGTCCGTCAGCGCCCACCAGAAGAATTGCCTGCTCAGAGGCTATAAATCCGAGTCTTGAGGGTGCTCGGAGAGCGCCCTAAAGAGCCTCCATCGC